>DATGUB010000029.1:0-22069 GCA_035301585.1 Beutenbergiaceae bacterium
TCCTCCTTGGAGCTCGCCTCCCGCCACCCACGGTCTGCGGCTTCCGGATCCGCCATCACCGCCCACTGATCGACTACCCGGGAGAACTGGTTCGCATCGATCTGCGTTGCCGAGGCGATGAGGAACTCCTCGCCAGTTTCCGGGTCGAGGAGGAGCTCGCGGTGCTTCTCCGTCTTCGTGCATTTGCGGGAGATGAGTTCCGCGTGGTCGCGAGTGATCTTGCCCTCGGCGAGCGCTTGGCGCGTGTGCGGGAGAGTGCCCTTCAGCGAATTCGCCAACTTCACTGTTCTCGTGGAACTCGCGCGGGTCGTGCCCGTGTTGTTCGTCAACCAGGAGGTGAAGGTGCGGTGCCCATCGAGCGCCCACATCCCGCTCGCCTCGGCGGCGCTGACGGCTTCGGCCTGCAGCGCCGCGAGCGCGCGGTTCACGCCCTCGATCGCGATGATCGCTTCGTTCGCGGCGGCGCCCGGCATGCTTAGCCAGTCCAACGCGGCGAACTCCTTGAGCTGATTCGCCATCGCTTCTAGCTCACCCGTGGGCACACCCGGTGTAGGTGGGGGAGTGGGTGAGGGTTCCGCCGCCACGTCGCCTCCTTTGGCTCTTGCGTGCTGCACGGGTGTTGCTCCTATGGCCACCATCCTATCATACATGCGTTCCAGACGACAAGGGGATGTGGAGATAAATTAGTACGATTGTTTCAGTGCGCATTCGCGCTACGATCGCGGCCATGGCACGGATAGCGTTCATCGGCACGGGCGGCACCTTCTCGAACGAGGGCACATCGCCGACCGACTACCTGTCGTATCTGCACGCCGGGAAAGTGCTGCCCGCCCCGGAGGTGCTGCGCCTCATGCCGGACGTCGGCGAGTGGGCAACGATCGTTGCCGCCCCGTTCGCGGCCCTGCGCTCAAAGGCGATCGGCCCTGAGCAGTGGATCCGCCTCGCGCGGCGCGTGAGCGAGATCGCCGCCGATCCGCAGGTCGATGGCGTGATCGTCTCCCACGGCACCGGCGTGCTGGAGGAGACCGCCTATTTCCTCCACCTGACCGTCGATTCCGCCGCGCCGATCGTGCTCGTGGGGGCCCAGCGCCCACCCACGACGATCGGATCGGACGCGCAGAAGAACTTCCTCGACGCCGTCCACTGGATCCGCGCCCACCCCCGCGCTCGCGGGGAGGGGCCGGCCGAGGCGAGCGGCGTCGTCGTCGTGATGGATCAGCACGTCCATAGTGCCCGCGACGTCGCGAAGTTCGCCAACCACACCCTGTCCGCGATGGAATCGCCGGCAGCAGGGCCGCTCGCGCGGGTGAACGCGGACGGCACCCTCACTACCTATCGCCGGCCCACGCGCCGGCACACGGCCGGGAGCGAATTCGCCGCGCGGGAGGCGGCGGCGCGGCGCGAAGGCGGCGAGGGGTTGCCGCGGGTGGACATCGTGCACCAGTACGCGGGCGCGGATGCTGCGGCGCTCGATGCCTACGTTGCTGCGGGGGCGCAGGGGCTCGTGGTCGTCGGGTTCCCGCCGGGCACCAATACCCCGGCGATCGAGGAGGCGATCACCGCCCACGCGCAAGCAGGGGCGACGATCGTACAGGCCTCCCGCGCCATCCGCGACCCGCAGATCCTTCCCCGCAAAGACCTCGCCGGGCGGGTGCTCAACGCCGACCTCAGCCCCCAGCACGCGCGGATCCTCCTCATGCTCGCGCTCGCGCACGGGTATCGGGGCGGCGAGGTGCAGCGGGTGTTCGAGGAGTATTGACGACGGCGCTCGCCGCCCTCCGCTCGGCCCTCACCCGCCGCTATGCTCGCCCCGGCGAGGACCGCCGAAATCGGCCGCGAACCCCGGCCCTGAGATTCCCGCCACAAACCGCGCCCGAAACGTTTCGATTTCGGGCGAACCGTGGCAAAATTGGTCGGTACGCGAAACGTTTCGACACCTGGTGACACGCACTCGATGACAGCACTGACCAACACCGCCCCACTGAACGTTCGCGCCGCGGCCCGTGCCCGGCGCATTTCAATGACCAAATGGGTTCTGCTCCTCGGCTCGATGGCCGCACTCGGGGCGATGACCACCGATATGTACCTGCCCTCCCTTCCCGAGGTCGCACGCGAGCTCGGCACCGGGATGCCGCAGGTGCAGTTCACGATCGCCGGCACCCTCATCGGCGGCGCCGCCGGGCAGTTGTTCATCGGCCCGATGTCCGACCGGTTCGGGCGGCGTACCCCGGTGTTCGTGGGGCTCGTCGTTCACGTGATCGCCTCGCTGCTGTGCGCGATCACCTTCTCGGTCGCGCCGCTGTTCGTGCTGCGGATGTTCCAAGGGGTCGGGAACGCCGCAGCCGGGGTCGTGGCGATCGCCGTCATCCGCGACCGGATGAGCGGGGCGGAGGCCTCAGGTTTGCTCTCCCGGCTCATGCTCGTCATCGGAATCGCCCCGCTGCTCGCGCCCACGGTCGGCGCCGCGCTCGCCCACATGTGGGGGTGGCGCTCGATCTTCATCGTGCTCGCCACGCTCGGGATGTCGTTGCTCGTGCTCGTGTGGAAGTTCCTGCCCGAGACCCTGCCCGCGGAGAAGCGCATCACGAGCACGCGCGAGGTGATGGTCTCCTACCGGGTGCTGCTCGGCGACCGCCGCTTCCTCGCCTACGCGCTGCTCCCCGGCCTCGCGCAGGCGGCGCTGTTCGCCTACGTCGCCGGTTCCCCGTTCGTGCTCCGCGAAGGCTTCAACCTCACCCCGGGGCAGTTCTCCTTGCTGTTCGCCGCGAACGGCCTCGGGCTCGTCATCGCCGCCCAGGTGAACGCGGCGCTGGTGAAGAAGTTCGCGCCGGTGCGGATCATGCGCCTGGCCGCCCCGTTCGCGGCGCTGTTCGCGCTCGCCCTGTTCGTCACCGCCCTCACCGGCTTCGGCGGCATCTTCGGGCTGCTCATCCCGCTGTTCTTCCTCCTCACCGCGAACGCGTTCATCCCCCCGAACGCTTCCGCGCTCGCGCTCACCCGCCACGGTGATCGCGCCGGCGGCGCCGCGGCCTTCATCGGCGCGGTGCAGGCGGGCACGGCGGGGCTCATGGCTCCCGCCGTGGGGATGCTCGGCGGCGACGGCGTCGCGATGGCGTCCGTCATCCTCGGCTCCGTGCTCGTCTCGGTCACGGTGCTCAGCCTCACCGGCGTGTATCGCCGCGGCGGGTGGACGGCGAACCACCCGGACGAGCCGGAGCTCGCCGAGACGTCCGAGGTAGCCGGCGACGTACGCGTGCCCGAGCTTGCCGCGGGATCCGAACCCATCGCCGTCGTCGATCCAGATGCGGACGTCGACGCCGTGGAGACCGCCGCCATCGGCGCGAGCGCGGAACCCACCGGAGCCGGGGCGCGCTGACGAGCGGGCGCGCGCTGCACATGCACCGGAGCTAGCGATAGACCGTGCTCCGGTGCCCGATGTCGAGGACCACGATCACGAGCTCGCTATCGATGAGTTCACAGATCACCCGGTAGTTTCCGATCCGGTAACGCCAGAATCCGGTGAGATTCCCGCGCAATCCTGCGCCGCGGGTACGAGGGTCTTCGAGGTGGGAAATGGCGTGGAGGGTCTTGAGGATCCGGCGCCGAGCCTCGCCATCGAGGCGAAGGAGTGCCGTGCGGGCCTGCGGATGGAATCGCAGGGTCCAGGGGAGATCTGCTCGCGCGCTCACTGCACGTCGTCTAATAGCGACAGGTCGGGCTCACCCAGCGCGACGCCGGACTCATCGGCCACCTGCGCGAGGGTTGGTAGCGAGTCGAGCGAGGCGCGCACCTGGGCGGAACGTTCCCGAATGGCTGCTTCCCATTCGAGCTGGTCCAGTTCGGCCATGACGGTTTCGCGCACCAGCTCGCTCTTCGACACCCCCAAGCGTTCGGCCACTCGCGCTAGCCGCGCATCGACGTCTGCGGGCAGGCGGAAACTCGTGGGGGAATCCGTCGTCATCCTCGCCTCCGACTACAAACCGACTACATATGACTTTACGGCACTGCTTCGCAACTGGATAGGGGCACCCAGAACTGCGGAAAGCAGTGCCGGGATGCCGCCGTCCCCGCTTCGCCGAGGACGGAATCTGGGCCGTTCAGTTGGCAGATCCCGGAAGCTCGGGGCAGAGTGGAAGCATGAGTGCAACGACCACCTCTACGCCCATGTCGGAAGTGCTGCAGTTGCAGCGCGCATCCTTCCACCGCGACGGTCCCCCCTCGGCGGCCGTGCGCCGTGATCGGATCGACCGGTTCACGCACGCGGTGGTATCGAACACCGATGAGCTCGTGGAGGCGATCTCGGCGGACTTCGGCACGCGGCCCGCGGTCACCACGCTCGTCACCGACATCGTCACCCTCGCCCAGGAAGCGGAGATGCTCCGCGCGAGCGTGGCGAAGTGGATGAAGCCGACCTACCCGGCCGGAAAGATCGGCGGCACCCTCCTGCGCGCCGCCGGCCTCCGCTCCCGAGTCATCCCCAGCCCGAAAGGGGTCGTCGGGGTGATGGGGATCTGGAACTTCCCGATCAACCTCACCGCGATCCCCGCGCTCACCGCGCTCGCGGCGGGGAACCGGGTGATGATCAAGCTCCCCGAGAAGCTCCCCGCCACCTCCGAACTCCTCGCCAACGCGTGGCACGACGTGTTCGACGTCGAGGAGGTCGCCGCCGTCACCGGGGGCACCGAAACCTCGATCGCCTTCTCCGAGCTCGATCTCGACCACCTGTTCTTCACCGGATCAGCGGACGTCGGCTCGAAAGTCATGGCCTCGGCGGCGAAGAACCTCACGCCGGTCACCCTCGAACTCGGGGGCAAGAACCCGGTGGTGATCTCCGAGAAGGTCGCAAATGACCGCGGCAAACTCCGCCGCGCCGCCCAGCGGGTCGCCGCCTCGCGCATCATCAACGCGGGCCAGGTCTGCCTCAACCCCGATGAGGCTTACGTTCCGAACTCGATGATGCGCCTGTTCGTGCAGGAGATCTTCAACGCGTGGGGCGAAACCATCCCCGACCTCATCGCGACGAGCGAATACACCTCCCTCATCGACGACGACGCCTACGAACGGGTCACCGCCCTCGTGGAGGACGCCGCCTCCCGCGGCGCGCAGGTCGTGCACGCGTTCAACACCGACGAGAACGGCGTCGAAGCACTCAAACGCGACCGGCTGTTCCCGCCCACCGTCGTCATCGGCGTCACCGACGACATGCGGATCGCCCGCGAAGAGGTGTTCGGCCCCGTGCTCGCGGTGTACGGGTATGAGAACTATGGCGAGGTCGTCGAGAAGCTGGGCGCTCGCCCCTCACCGCTCGTCGCCACGTGGTATGGGAAGCACGACGCCGATTTCGAGGATTTCGTTGCCCGCACCCGCTCCGGGGGCGTCGCGCGCAATGACTGGGGGCTCACCAACGCGGTCCCGTTCGCGCCGTTCGGCGGCGTGGGCGCCTCGGGGCTCGGCACGTACCACGGCAAGTATGGCTTCGAGGAGTTCTCCCACCTGCGTAACGTCACCGAGTCGAGCCTGCCGTTCTCGCTCACCGAGCTCGTGAGCCCGCCGGGAGCCGGCATCGACTGGGCGAAGGGGATGCGCAGTTACGCGGGGATGCTCGCCCGGCGCCTGCGTAAATGAGCGAGGCTGACGTCTATCCAACAGGTGAGCCGCAGCCTCATCTGCGGGAAGTCCAAGAGCTTGGTCGACAGCGCCAGGAAGCATGCTGTAACTCGAACATTGCTCGACTACTTAACACCCAGGGAGCTGCACCGAAGTTCTTCGGGGAGCTGGCCTGTTTCGCCGCTGGGAGTCGAGGCCGTCAACGATGAAGCAAGGTTTGATCGGTCGAACGATCTGCAGTCCGGGAACTGTAACGGAGTTACTGAGCCAGCCGCGCCGCTCCGCGAAAGGTCTCGGGTCAGGGACGGCAGGATCACAGAATAACTTCCGGCGCACGCAAGGAACCGATCGAGCAAGAGGGTAGAGTTTTGAGCGTGGTCATCGACTTTCCTCACGAAATTGAGGCGCTGCGGCACACGCACGCCTCCATCGCTGCCGTCACCCATCCCGAGGAGCTCAAAGCACGCATCGCGGAGCTGTCCGAGCAGGCCTCGGCCCCCGACCTGTGGGACGACCCGGATAGCGCGCAGGAGATCACGAGCGAGCTCTCGCAGACGCAGGCGGAGCTCAAGCGCCTCACTGACCTCGAGGAGTCGATCGACGACCTGGAGACGCTCGTGGAGATGGCCGAGGAGGAGGACGACGCCGACACCCTCGATGAGGCGAAGAACGAACTCGGGCGGATCGGCGAGCAGCTCTCCGAACTCGAGATCCGCACCCTGCTCTCGGGGGAATTCGACCAGCGCGACGCCGTCGTGACGATCCGCGCGGGCGCGGGCGGGATCGACGCCGCGGACTTCGCCGAGATGCTCATGCGGATGTACCTGCGCTGGGCGGAGCGCCGGGGTTATCCGACCAAGGTCCTCGACACGTCCTACGCCGAGGAAGCGGGCCTGAAGTCGGTGACCTTCGAAGTGAAGGCCCCCTACGCGTACGGGACCCTCTCGGTCGAGGGCGGCACCCACCGGCTCGTGCGGATCTCACCGTTCGACAACCAGGGGCGGCGCCACACCTCCTTCGCCGCGGTAGAAGTGGTTCCCCTCATCGAGAAGACCGACCACATCGAGATCCCCGAGGCGGAGATCAAGGTCGACGTGTTCCGCTCCTCGGGCCCCGGCGGGCAGAGCGTGAACACCACCGACTCCGCGGTGCGCATGACCCACATCCCCACCGGCATCGTCGTGTCGATGCAGGACGAAAAATCGCAGATCCAGAACCGCGCCGCCGCGCTGCGGGTGCTGCAATCCCGGCTGCTCCTGCTGCGCCAGCAGGAGGAGGACGCGCAGAAGAAGGAACTCGCGGGCGACATCAAGGCCTCCTGGGGCGATCAGATCCGCTCGTACGTCATGCAGCCCTATCAGATGGTCAAAGACCTGCGCACCGAGTACGAGTCGGGCAACACGTCCGCGATCCTCGACGGCGACATCGACGGTTTCATCGAGGCCGGCATCCGCTGGCGTAAAGAAGGCGGCGAATAGCGCGCCGCCGAGCTCGTCAATCTGGCCAACCTGGCGAACCTGGCGTAGTTGAGGTACGTTTGGTGTATGGCTAGACATTTTGCCGAGCTCACGGTCAGCGAGGCGCGAGACAAATTCTCCGACGCAATAAATCGGGCTGCGTTCGCTGGCGACGTCACCTACGTCACGCGGGGCAGAAATAGATCTCGCGCTGCTGCGATCGTTCCTATTGGGCTCGTTGAGGAGTACATCGAACTGGTCGATGAGCAGGATGCCCGGATTGCTGACGAGCGACTGCGCGAGATTGCCGAGGGCGAGGTCGAACCTGTGCCCGCTGAGGAAGTCTTGAGGTCCCTCAAAGGATAATCGGTGAGCTATCGCATCCTGTTCGACCCCCGGGCGGAGAAGGAACTGGGCAAGCTCGACCGACGAGCGGCGAGGCGGGTCGAGCAAGCCATTCACGGGCTCGAAGACGAACCTCGCCCTCAAAGCGCCCGTCCATTAGTTGGTCATGAGCACTTGTGGCGGCTACGAGTGGGGGACTACCGCGTCATCTATTCCATAAAGAATCAGGAACTGTACATTTTGGTTGTCCGGATTTCCCATCGGAGCCGCGCGTATCGAGGATTGCGATAGCGCCCGCTGATTGAAAGACCATGGGCGCAGAAATGCAAGCCCTGTTCCCCGTCGCCTGTGCTGACTTAACGTGACTGCACAGTCAAAGGTCAGGGACCAGCAAGGTCAGCGACAGTGTACGGAGGGCACCATGAGTATGGGAAGGTTCGTCTTGAGGGCAACGGTCGGGGGCCTGTTCATCGGCCACGGACTGCAGAAACTCAAAGGCTGGTTCGGCGGCCCCGGGCCGGAGGGCACGGAGGAGATGATGAAGTCGCTGAAACTGCACCCGCCCAAGACCCAAGCGCTCGCCGCGGGCGTGACGGAGACCGCCGCGGGGGCGATGCTCGCCACGGGGACGCTCACGCCGCTTGCGTCGGCGGGCGTCATCGGGGTGATGATGACGGCGATCCGCAAGGTGCATGCCCCGAACGGGGTGTGGAACGCCAACGGCGGGTGGGAGTTCAACGCCGTCATGATCGCTGCCGCCCTCGCGCTCGCGGAGAATCCCGGGAAGTGTTCGATCGACCGGCGGATCCGGGGCCGGAAGTGGGGCACGACGTGGGCCATCGCCGCCCTCATCGCGGGCAACCTCGCCTCGATGGCCACGATTTCCTATGGAGAAAAGCAGGCGGAGAACCACTAGCGCCGTTCTTCTGCTCCGCCCGCTCCCCGCGTTGTATCCTCAGAACTGGAACCCACGGGGGTGAAATCGCGACTATCCAGGGAGCGGCGTGAGCGAAACGGACCCAGAGAAGGATCGGGAACACAGCGGGCCGGCGGTCTCTCCGCGGTCGCAGAACGGCGATTCCCCGCGGCCCCGCCCGTGGCGCACCGAGGGACTGCCGGAGGATCACGGCAACAAACCGCCCCGGCCCCGCTGGTGGCTCGCGGCGATCTGGTTCGTGCTCGGCTACTTCGTGCTGTTCGGGATCGTCTCCGTGCAGGACTCGATGGGGGCACCGGTCGCGGTCTCCTACACCGAGTTCGCCGACCAGGTCCAGGCGAACAACATCGCCGAAGTGTTCTCCAAGGGGGACACGATCGAAGGGGAGCTCAAGAAGCCTGCCGCCGACCCGGAATCCTCCGATTCGACCTACCAACGCTTCACCACCGAGCGGCCCACCTTCGCCCAGGACGACCTGCTCGCCGAACTCCTCAGCAACGACGTCACCGTCCGCGCGACCCCGCTCGTGACCGAACGCGGTTTCCTCGCCAACCTCCTCATCTCCTTCGGGCCGATCCTCCTGCTCGTCGGGCTGTACGCGTGGATGATCCGCCGTGCCCGCAAATCCGGCGGTGGAATGTTCGGCGGGATGGGCGGGGGCAAGAAGCAGAAACCCGTGAGCGCCGATGAGATCCGGGTGAACTTCGACGATGTCGCCGGGATCGATGAGGTCAAGGCGGAGATCTACGAGGTCGTCGACTTCCTGAGGAACCCCGAGAAATACCAGGCGCTGGGCGCGAAGGTCCCCAAAGGCGTGCTGCTCTCCGGGGCGCCCGGCACCGGGAAGACCCTGCTCGCGCGCGCGACCGCGGGGGAGGCGGGTGTACCGTTCTTCTCCGCGAGCGGCTCGGAGTTCATCGAAATGATCGTCGGGGTCGGGGCGAGCCGGGTCCGGGAACTCTTCGAAGAGGCCCGCAAGGTCGCGCCCGCGATCATCTTCATCGACGAGATCGACACGATCGGGCGGGCCCGCGGCGGCGCCCGGTCGGTCGGCGGGCACGACGAACGCGAGCAGACCCTCAACCAGATCCTCACCGAGATGGACGGCTTCACCGGTTCCGAAGGGGTCGTGGTGCTCGCCGCGACGAACCGCCCCGACATCCTCGACCCCGCCCTCACCCGGCCCGGCCGCTTCGACCGCAACGTCCACGTCAACGCCCCCGACCAGCCCGGGCGGGAAGCGATCCTCAAGGTCCACACCCGCTCCGTGCCCCTGGCCCCGGACGCCGATCTCGAGCAGGTCTCCCGGGTCACCCCGGGAATGACGGGGGCCGAACTCGCGAACCTCGTCAACGAAGCGGCGATGCTCGCCGCCCAGCGCGGGCTCACCCACGTCGGCGCCGCGGAGTTCAGCGACGCGCTGGAGAAGATCCTGCTCGGCACCGAACGCCACATCGTCATGCCCGAGGATGAACGCCGCCGCACCGCCTACCACGAGGCCGGGCACGCGCTGCTCGGCATGCTCGCCCCCGGCGCCGACCCGGTGCGCCGGGTGTCGATCATCCCGCGGGGCCGCGCGCTCGGGGTGACCGTCTCCACCCCGGAGGTCGACCGGTACGGGTACGACCGGAACTACCTGATCGGGCGGATCACCGGGGCCCTGGGCGGGATGGCCGCGGAATCGATCGTGTTCGACGTCGTCACTTCCGGCGCCGAAAGTGACCTGGAGACCGCCACCTCGATCGCGCGGCAAATGGTCGGCCGGTGGGGGATGTCGGAGAAGATCGGCCCCGTCACCGTGCTGCCCCAGGAGGGTGACCCGCGGATGGCGGGGATCTCCGAAGGGCTCCTCAGCGCCGTCGACACCGAGGTGCGCCGGCTCATCGACGAGGCGTACGCGAACGCGAAGCGCCTCCTTGAGGAGAACCGGGACCGGCTCGAGTCGATCACCTCGGAGCTGCTCGAACACGAAACGCTCGACGAAGCAGAGGTGTATGCCGCCGCGGGGATCACCCGCACCGCGCCCACCCCGGAACTCTGAGCACGCTCACCGGCGCACCGGCCCGATGAGGGTGGCGGCCTCCTCCCGGTGCCACCACTCGCGGCGCTCGCGCAGTTCCCGCGGCGTGGTGTAGCGGTAGTCGAAGAGCCGCGCCCGGATCCACCGGGGCGCCTCGCCGTGGAACGGGTCGCGGGAGAGCAGCGCGAGGACGGCGGGATCGGCCTCGAGGAGGCGCAGGAGCAGGCGTTCGAACCACCGGAACTGCGCCGAGGAGCCGAGCGCGAGGAACCACATCCCCCAATCCAATCGCAGGTGGTAGGGCGCGATCTGCCGCGGCCACCGCCCGGGCGAACCGGGTTTGCCGGGGAACTCGTATTCCGCCCACGTCGCATCCTGGGGATCGACATCCAGCGTGCCCTCGATGATCACCTCCTGCCGGCGGCGAGTGATCGAGCCGAAGGCGCCGTAGGAACCCACGAGGTGCCACGGGTTGGAGAAGTTCATCCGCTGGCGGCGGCTGAGGAGGTTGAGGGCGGGGCGCCCGCTGAGCGCGAGGATGAACACGCCGAGCCCGGCCGCGACGAGGCCGAGCACGGGCGCCGAGGCGCCCTCGGCGGGACCGAACTGTGCGGGCGCGAACCCGAGCACGCCGTCACTCACGGCGGCGAACGCGAGGAGGATCGTCACCCAGTTCAGCCACGCGAAGTTCCCCGAGAGCACGAGCCACAATTGGGTGATGACGACGGCGCCCGCTGCCCACGTCGCGATCGGCTGAGGGAAGAAGAGCAACACCGGAACGAGGAGTTGGACCACGTGGTTGGCGAGCACCTCGATCCGGTGCAGCGGGCGGGGCAGGTGGTGGAAGAACCAGCTCAAGGGGCCGGGCATCGGCTGGGTCTCGTGGTGGTAGTCCAACGCGGTGAGGTCGCGCCAGACCGTATCCCCGCGCAGCTTGATCAGCCCCGCCCCGAACTCGACCCGGAACAGCAACCACCGGAAGGCGAAGAGCGTCACGAGCGGCACTCCCGTCTGGTGCGAACCGAGGAACGCGGCGAGGAACCCCGCTTCCAACAGCAGCGACTCCCAGCCGAACCCGTAGAAGACCTGCCCGACGTTGACGATCGAGAGGTACAGACCGTACAGCGCGAGGAAGACGAGCATGGGCACCCACCAGGGACCGGCCTGGGGCAGGCCCGCGATCACGGCCGCCGAAAGAATCAGCCCGAGCCACGCCACGGTGCGCAACAGCCGGTCACTGTAGCGCCAATGGAACAAGCTCGGCGCCTGCCGCACGCTCACGAGCCCGAGGAACCGGGGCGCCGGCAGGAGGCCACGCTCACCGAGGAGGGCGGGGAACTGGCGGAGCGCGGCGATGAAGGCGACGACGTAGACCGCGCCCGTCCCGCGCTGGAGTACCTCCCGGGCGAAGGTGAAGTCCTCGCTGAGGAACCCCGTGCCGAGCCATTCCCACATGTGCGCCTCCTCCCTTCCCGCGGTGAGGCTCTAGGGTAGGCCCGCGCGGCCCGGATGGGAACGGGTGGGCAAACCCGCCGATGGCGCCTATGCCCGAAACGGTGCGGCGAGCGGGCCCGGGGCTACACCGTCCCGGCGGCGGCCCCTTCGTAGACGGCATCGTAGAGACGGCGAGGGGCCACGCAATCGCCCGCCCAGGTGATGTGATCTGCCCCGAGTTCTGATTCCAACGCGGTCCCGAGGTGGGTGCGGGCGCTGCGAAACCCCACGCTCACGATGAGATCGAAGGAGTCCAGGCCGCGCGTCCGGTCCGACCAGATGTTCCGTAGGACGGGCCCGTCGCTGGTTGATTCGAGTTCTTCGTCGGGCGTGCACCTGACGCCGTGGGCGGCGAGGTCACGGCGCATCGATGGCAGCTGGGTCGGGTCCAGCCCGGCGCACACACTCGCGAGCGGGGTCACGAGTTCGACCTCGGCGGCGCCGCTCTGGGCGGCGAACACGGCGATGCTGCCGCCGCGAATCTCCCCCTCGCGGTCGTAGACGAGCACTCGGGAGCCCGCGCACCCGGCCCTGCCCAACAAGACGTCCTCGTCGGTCACGGCCGGCAACTCCCGCAGCGCCGCGGGGAGAACCGTTGCCGCACCGGTGGCAATAATCACCTCCTCGGGCGCCAACGCAACGATGTGCTCCACCCGCGCCTCGGTGTGCAGGCGGACCTCGACGCGCAGGCGATCGAGCTCCCCGGCGAGCCACTCGATATGGCCACCGAGGTGGGGCCGGGAGGGAGCCTGGCGCGCCGCGAGCATCTGCCCGCCCAGGTCGCGGCCGGCTTCGAAGAGGACGACGCGATGGCCGCGGGTCGCGGCGGTCCGCGCGGCCTCTAACCCGGCCGGGCCGCCACCGACGACGGCAACGGTGCGCACCTGCTCGGCCGGTTGCGATTGCCGGCGGCTGAGGCCCGCGTGCCCCACGGTGGGGTTGACGGCGCACCGGATCGGCAGGCCGGTGTAGAGCCGGCCGATGCACGCGTCGTTGATGGCGATGCAGGGCCGGGCGCGCCGGGCCGTCCCCGCCCGGCCGTGGCGGGGCAGATCGGGGTCGGCGATCAGGGCTCGGGTCATCGCCACCAGGTCTGCCGCGCCGCGCTCGATGGCGGCATCGGCGGTCGCGAGATCGAGGTACCGGCCGGCGGCGATCACCGGCGCGGACACGACCTCCCGGATGCCCGCGGCCAGATCCTCATAGGCGGGGGAGGGGTAGGTGTCGGGCGGAACGGTGCCCGCCTGCGAGGTCAGTGTCGCTCCGGTGGACCCCGAGACATTGAACACATCGACCCGGCCGCGCGCCTCCAGCCGGGCGGCGATCTCGCGCATCTCCTCCGGCCCGAGGCCCACGACGCCTCGCCCCGGATCGCCAGAGAGCCGGATGCCGATGAGGAAATCCGCCGGCACGGCGCCGGCGACCGCGGCGAGGATCTCCTCGGCGAACCGCATGCGATTGTCGAAGGTGCCGCCGTAGTGATCCTCGCGGCGGTTGGTGACGGGGCTCCAGAACTGCTCGATGAGGTGCCCGCCGTAACTGGTGATCTCGATCCCGTCCCACCCGCAGCGCGCTAAGCGCTCGGCGGCGCCGGCGAACCCCGCGACGATATCGGCGATCTCACCGGTGCTGAGCACGTGCGGGATTTCTCCGTGAACCGGCTCGGGCACCTCCGACGGCGCGCCGATCGGGATCCCGCTGCTCAAGGAGTTCCCGCGCCGCCCCAGGTGCGAGGCCTGCGCCATCACCAGGCCCCCGCGGGCGTGGACGCCGTCGGCGAGCCGGGCGAGCATCGCCTCGTTCCGCGGATCCCACAGGCTGACCGAGCCGTAGGAGGCCGTGGACCGGTGGTGCACGCTCGCGGAACCGAACGCCATCGTCAACCCGACCCCGCCGGCGGCTTTGTGCAGGTGGTACTCGAGATAGTCCTCGGTCAACCGGCCATCAGGGGCGAACCCGGTGCCGTGGGCCGTGGAGACGATGCGGTTGCTCAGCGTGCGGGTGCCGAGCGTGAACGGGGCAAACAGGTGCGGATAGGGCGACATCGGCACGCTCCTTCAACCGGGTGCTCACGCGCTCAGACGGCGCTCGCCCGGGAGGGGACGAAGGGCACCGTCGTCACCGCCGCGGCCCGGTGGCCGTACGGCGTCGATATATCGATCGGTGTATCGACCTCGGTCAGGGCGACCGGCAGCATGGCGAGGCCGATATTCGTCTCCAGCTGGGGTGAATAGCACGCCGAGGTGACCTCGCCGACCTCCCGCCCCTCGTGGATGACGGGGAAGGGTTCGGGCATCGATCCGTCGATATACGCCCCGAGGGAGGCCCCCTCGATCCTGACGCCGACCAATTTCTGCTCGACCCCGGCCTCGCGAATGCGCTGGAGCGCGTCCTTGCCCATGTAGAAGGCGGACTTGTCGACGTCCGCGAGCCACGGGTAGGTGTGGGCGACCTCGAACGGGTTGGTGTGGGTGCCCATGTCCGCATCGTAGGAAAGGATGCCCGCCTCGATCCGGCGCACGTGCACCGGCCCGGTCACCCGCATCCCGTAGGGCTGGCCCGCCTGCCACACCGTCTCCCAGAGGCGATCGGCGTGCGCACTGGCATTCTCGAGATAGATTTCATACCCGAGTTCGTTGGTGAAACCGGTCCGGGAGATCACCACGCTCATCCCCTCGAGTTCCCGGCTCGTGAGCCAGTAACGTTTCAGGTCCCGCATGGACTCTCCGAACAGGTCGACCATCACCTCCAGCGACCTCGGGCCTTGTACCTGGACGGGCCCGACGTCGGCCTCCTTCACCTGCACGTCCATCTTCGACCAGTAGGCCAGCGCCTGGCACCAGGACAGCAGCGGGGACTCCGCCGTCGAGAGCCAGAACCTGTCCTCATCCAGTCGCAGCACGATCGGGTCGGAAAGGATTCCCCCGTCGGGCAACGTGATGAGCGCGTACTTGCACTGGCCGACCGCGCACGTGGTGAAATCCCGGAACGTCAACATGTCCACGAACGCGAGCGCGTCCGGGCCGGTGATCTCCACCTGCCGTTCCGCGCCGACGTCCCACAGCGTGACGTCGTTGACCAGCGCCTGGTATTCCTCGAACGGATCGCCGTAGCGCCGGGGATGGTACTGGCGGTTCGTCACGCTGTAGGCTGCCACCCCGTGGCGCGCCGCGGCGTGGAAGTACGGCGACTTCCGCACGCGGGGGTACAACACGATCTCTGGTTGGATCGTCATTTTCTTGCCTCCTTCTTACCGAGCCTCATTGAGCGGTTGAGGTTGCGCTAGGCGCAACGAGGAGCGCAGTGCGCAACGATGGGGGCTATTATTCTCACGGGCGCGCTCGGAACTGTCAATAGGCCCCGCGGGCGGCCCGCCCGGGAGCAATCAGGCGCGCGCGGCGTACCCGCTGAGCCGGCTGATCTCTTCGGCCGCCTCGACCGTTCTGGTGGTGAGCTCATCCATGGTGTCCGGCTGCAGGCGCACGCTCGGGCCCGAGAGGGTCAGCGCGGCAGCAACGGCGCCGCTGCGGGTGTAGACCGGTGCGCTCACTGCGCTCAGCCCGAGCTCTTGTTCTTCGAGCGAGACGGCGTAACCCCGCTCCCGGGTCTCCTGCAGCTGGGCGCGCAGCTCACCGGCGTCGGTGATCGTGCGGGAGGTGCAGGCCTCCAGCGGACCGGCGAGGATCTGTTCGCGTTCGGGTTCTTGCATGAATGCGAGGAGCAATTTACCGGCGGCCGTCGCGTGGGTGGGGGTGCGTTGATCGACCCAGTTCGCGATGACGACCGCGGAAGAGCCCACCACCTGGTCGATGCTGATGATCCCCTCCCCGTCGTGAATGGCGAGGTTGACGGTCTCCCCGGTCGCCTCCGCCAGCCGCTCGCTCACGGGCCGGCTCGCCGTTCTCAGGTCGACCTCACCCGGCGCGGTGTGGGCGAGCTGTGCTACCCCGGGCCCGAGCCGGTATGAACCGTCGGGAGGAGTCTGTTCGACCATCCCCCGGCGAGCGAGGGTGGTGAGCAGCCGCGAGGCGGTCGACTTGTGAATACCGAGTTCCGCCGCGAGTTCGCTCACGCGCGCGTGGCCCTGTTGGCTGATCAGCTGCAGGAGGGACACGGCGCGGTCGACGGCCCGGACGGTTCCGTTGCGCTCGCCACCGGTTTCGCTCACGCGCTGACCCTTTCGGTTGTTCTTCTCGCGTCCCTCGCTCGCCCCGCGGTGCGGATCGAGTTTCAATCTAGCACCAGGGGTTGCCCGATCAGCCGGGCCCGGCGGCGCGCGCGGGCACGCGACTGAAGCGGCGGATCTCCCGGCGTGTCTCCGTGGACACGTGTGGGGAGCAACTTACGCTGAACGTGGCCGGATTGAACTTCCCCCTGTCCTCGAGACCGGCCGGTAATGCATCGTGATTCGTTTTGAAAATGTCTCCAAGGTCTACATGCGCGGCGCGCGGCCGGCCCTGGATGAGATCACCCTGGACGTCGAGAGAGAAGAGTTCGTATTCCTCGTCGGCGAATCCGGGTCCGGTAAGTCCACCTTCCTCCGGCTCGTCCTTCGCGAGGAACGCCCGACCGAGGGGGAGGTGTTCGTCGCCGGCCGCAACCTCGCGAAGGTGAGCAAGTGGCGCGTTCCGTACCTGCGCCGCAACATCGGCACCGTGTTCCAAGACTTCCGCCTGCTACAGAAGAAGAACGTGTTCGACAACGTCGCGATCGCGCTTCAAGTGACGGGCAAACCGCGCCACCACATCCTGTCCACGGTGCCGGAGATGGTCGAGATGGTCGGGCTCGCGGGCAAAGAGAAACGGCTCCCCCACGAACTGTCGGGCGGGGAGCAGCAACGCGTGGCGATCGCCCGCGCGATGGCCGGGCGCCCCCCGATCCTCCTCGCCGACGAACCCACCGGGAACCTCGACCCGACCACCGCCGTCGGCATCATGCGCCTGCTCGACCGGATCAACCGGCAGGGCACGACCGTCGTCATGGCGACCCACGACGACGAGGTCGTCAACCAGATGCGCAAACGGGTCGTGGAACTCGACGAGGGCCGCATCGTTCGTGACCAAGCTCGAGGCGTCTATGGGGGTAAGCAATGAGAGCGCGGTTTATTCTCTCCCAGATCGCCGCGGGGCTGCGCGCCAACCTCGCGATGGCGATCTCGGTCGTCCTCGTCACCTTCGTCTCCCTCACGTTCGTCGGGGCGGGGATCCTGCTGCAGATGCAGATCGGGAAACTCAAAGACGACTGGTACGACAAGGTCGAGATCTCAGTGTTCATGTGCCCGAGCGATTCCCTGCAAGCCTCGTGCGCGGGTGGGGAGGCCACCCAGGCGCAGCTGGACGAGGTGCAGGAGATCCTCGAATCGGATGCGCTGAGCACATTCGTGGAGAAGGTCTACCTGGAAACCAAGGAAGAGGCCTACGAGAACTTCCAGGAACAGTTCGGCGATGAGGACTGGGCGCAGGCGATCACGGTCGAGCAGATGCAGTACTCCTTCCGGGTGAAACTCGTGAACCCGGAGGAATACGAGGTGATCGTCGACGAGCTCACCGGCCGCTCCGGGGTGCAGGAGGTCCTCGACCGCCGCCAGTTGCTCGAACCGCTGTTCCTCGTGCTCAACCGGGGCACGGTCGCCGCCGCCGCGCTCGCGGTCACGATGACGGTTGCCGCGGTGCTGCTCATCACGACGACGATCCGCCTCTCGGCGATGAGCCGCTCGCGGGAAGTGTCGATCATGCGCCTCGTCGGCGCCTCCAACCTCTTCATCCAGATGCCGTTCATCCTCGAGGGGACGATCGCCGCCCTCGTCGGCGCCGGCCTCGCCGTCGCCGGGCTGTGGGGGAGCGTGCAGTACCTCAGCGGCTGGATGGGTGATTCCCTCGCCTGGGTGAACGTCGTCTCCACGTCGGACGTATGGCTCATCAGTCCAATCCTCATCGGGGTTGGGATCGTGCTCGCGGGGATCAGTTCCCTCGTGAGCCTGTCGCGGTACACGAAGGTGTGATGAACATGGCTCGAAGGTCGCGAACCCTATTTATTCTCCTCGCGGGGCTGCTCTCCGCGCTGCTCGCCGTCGGCGCGGTGGTCGTGCCCCAGCCCGCGCCCGCCGAGGCGCGATCGGTGAAGGATCTCGAAGACGAACGCGCGAAGAACCGCAAGGAACGCGAAGAGGTCAAGGCCTCGCTGGAGGGCACGGACGCGGAACTCTCCGACCTCTACCTCGCCCTCGATGAGACCCGGCGCCGGCTCTCGGAGGCCCGCACGGAGCTCGACCTGCGCAACGAGGAACTCGCCGCGGCCGAACGCGAACTGCAATCGGTGCGCGACCGGCTCGCCGTCGCCCAGGCGCAGAAGGAAGAACTCACCGCGGAGATGAAGGAGGACGCCGAGGAGATGGAACGGGCCAGTTCCGCGATCGGCGACGTCGCCCGCTCGGCCTACCGCGGCAGCGGCAACGTCTCCTCCCTCGCCGTGGTGATGAACGCCGGCTCTCTGCAGGAATTCGCCGACTCCTACTCCGTGATGAACAACGCCCTGCGCAACCAGGGGCTCCTGCTGGGCGAACTGCAGGACGGCAACGTCGTCAACGAGAACCGAGCCGCCCGGTTGGAGGCGGTGGAGGAGCGCATCACCGAACTCGAGGCGGAGGCCGAGGAACTCGTCGCCGTGGCTGAGGAGAAGCGCGCCGCGGCGGAACAACTCGTCGC
Source organism: Beutenbergiaceae bacterium (assembly GCA_035301585.1). Taxonomy (GTDB): domain Bacteria; phylum Actinomycetota; class Actinomycetes; order Actinomycetales; family Beutenbergiaceae; genus HY158. The sequence goes on from DATGUB010000029.1 coordinate 18,565, forward strand.
TGAGGTCACCTCGCTCGAGGCGCAGCAGGAATCGCAGGCCGAGAAGTTCGAGAAGATGATCAAGGACGGCGAGAAGCGGCTCGAGAAATTGAAGGAAGACGATTCCAAGCTCGCCGCCGATATCGCCGCGATCCACGAAGCCGAACGCAAGCGCAAGGAGAAGGAAGAGCGCGAGCGCAAGGCGGCCGAGGCCGCCGCGGAGGAGGAGGCGAGGAAGAAGGGGAACTCCAGCGGGTCCGGATCGGGCGGAGGCTCCTCGAGCCCCTCGAACCCGCCCGCGCCCAGCGGCAGTGGCGGCGGTGGACGCACCGGCGCGCTCATCCCGCCGATCTCCCGTGCCCTGCACGTGACCTCCCCCTACGGATACCGGGTGTACCCGATCACCGGGGGCTGGTTCATGCACAACGGCGTCGACCTGCGCTCGGGCTGCGGGGAACGCCAGTTCGCCTCCGCGGGCGGCAAAGTCACCGCCGTGCGCGGGGCGTACGGCAACGGCACCCACGGCAACCAGGTGATGATCAACCACGGCACCATCGACGGCGCGACGTACACGACCGTGTACAACCACCTGTCGAGTTTCGCGGTCTCCCAGGGGCAGAAGGTCTCCCAGGGGCAGACCATCGGCTACACCGGGGCGACCGGGAGGGTGACCGGTTGCCACGTGCACTTCGAGGTGTGGCGCAACGGCTCGACGATCGACCCGATGACCCTGCCCGCGTTCCGGTAGAGCCCTTCGCTGGCTCGAAGCCGTTCGGTCACGAGGCGCTCGGGGCGTACGGGTCCAGAAGCGCAGTCGCTGGCGATCAGCGCCTACCATGAGTGGGATGCCTCCAGGAAGGAATTGATTCGCGAGGAACTGCGGGCTGCCCTAAAGTGGCGTAGGCACCAAGGAGTGAACAGATGAGTAAGCGCGCCAGAAAACAATCGAAGCAACCCGACCCGAAAGCAAAACACGTGGTTGCTCGTAATCGCCGTGCCCGCCACGACTACCACCTGGAGCGCCCGATCGAAGCAGGGATCGTCCTCGCCGGAACCGAGGTGAAGAGCCTGCGCGAGGGGCGCGCGAGCATCGTGGACGGATGGGTGCACATCGACCGCGGGGAAGCGTGGCTCGAGAACGTGCACATCCCCGAATACATGCAGGGTTCGTGGACGAACCACTCCTCCCGCCGCAAACGCAAACTCCTCCTCCACAAGGCAGAGATCCTCAAACTCGAACAGGCCGCCCGGGAGAAGGGGCACACGATCGTCCCCCTCGAACTCTATTTCATCGACGGCCGAGCGAAGATCGAGATCGCCGTGGGTCGAGGCAAGCAGGAGTGGGATAAGCGCCAAGCGCTGCGTGAGAAACAAGATCAACGGGAGGCCCAGCGGGCGATGAGCCTGCGGCGGAACCTTGCATGAATCAACCGGAGCTCCTCAACTCGCATGAGCCCCAGCCACCTCACAGCGCGCCGAGCGCGCACCTGAGCGGGGGCACCAATAACCCACCCCGACCAGCGGGCCGAGGGTTAGGCGTGCTCCTCGCAGTCCTCATCGCCGCCGCAGCCCTCCCCATGGGCGCATCCGCAGCGAACGCCGCGAGCGATCCGCACTTCGAGCAGTACTCCCTGAGCGCCAACGTGCGCCCCGATGGCACGATGGAGGTCGAGATCGACATTGATTACGACTTCCAGGACGAAGAGAGCCGCGGGATCTTCCTCACCTATTACAGCCGCCAAGAGATCGAGGGCGACCCCGACCACCTGCGGGTGTTCCGGTACCGCGACGTCGAGGTCTCCTCGAGCACCGGAGCCTCAACGACCGTGGAAGCCAAGGAGGAGCAGAGCAACTTCATCATCCGGATCGGCGATGAGGATAAGGCGGACCTCACGGGGCTGCACTCCTACCACGTGTCCTTCACGGTCGAAGGGATCCCCAACCCCGGCGTGGGCGAGGACGGCGAAGACGAGATCTACTGGAACGTCATCGGTTCGGAATTCAACGAGCGGGTCGAAGACATCCGAGTTGAGATCACCGCCCCCAACGCTCCCCAGCAGGCCACGTGCCACACCGGCATCTCCGCAAGTGACGAGGAGTGCGACGCCGCGAAGGTTGAGGGCGACACCGCCATCTTCACGCAAGACGCCGTGGACCCCGGCCGCCTCCTCACCGTCGCCGTGGAGTACGAACCCAGCACCTTCCCGGCCGCCGAGATCCTCACCACCCGCGCCCCATCGATGGGCGGACCGGAGGTCGCCAAGGCGGCAGGGGCGATCGTCCTCGTGCTCACGGTCGTCGTTGCCGTGCTCGGACGGCAGAAGAAACGTGACCAGGCCTACGAGGGCGTACCTCCGGGGGTGATCCCCGATGAGCCGGGCGCGGCGCCGACGACGACCGCGCCGCGGAAGGAGAACTTCCCCGTCCGCTTCGAACCACCGGAGAAGATCAGCCCCGCCACCACTGCGGTGCTCGTGAATAAGACGTTCACACCCGCGGACCTGCCCATCACGATCATCGATCTCGCCGTGCGGGGCTTCGTCACTATCGACGTGGATAAGAAGGGCAACTGGACGTTCCAGCCCGCCGCCACCGAGGCGACGGTCCGAGACCGCCACGAGAAGCAGGTGCTCGCCGCGATCACCGTGCGCGGGAACCAACCGACCAAGATCACGGACCTGCCGAAATCGGCGCGGCGGAAACTGTACAACGAACAACGCAAGGTCCTGCGGGATGCCACCTCCACGGGGCTGTTCGTGAAGGGGGCCTCGAAGGCCCAGGCACGCCGGGGCGCTGCCGCGTTCGGATTCATGGGGCTCTCGTTGTTCACCGTGACCCTCGGCTTCCGGGTGGGGCTGGGCTGGCTCGGACTCGCGCCCGTCGGGATCGGACTCGGACTGCTGGTCACCCGCAAGCACGTGCCCGTGCGCACCGCGAAAGGGCACGCCCTCTACGTCCAGGCGATGGGCTTTCGCACCTACCTCGCCACCGCGGAGGCGAACCAACTCAAATTCGAGGCCGGGCGCGACATCTTCTCCGAATACCTGCCCTACGCGATCGCCTTCGGGGTGGAGGAGCGGTGGAAGGACCTCTTCGACGATCTCATCGCCCGCGGGGAGTGGACCATCACCCCCTCGTGGCACCGCGGGTCGACCATTTCCGATGGCAGGATGCGCCTGGGCACGAAGCACGGGATGCGGTCGGAGATGCGCAGCCTCGCCCGCTCGACGTCCCGCAGCGTGAGGTCCGCAGCGCCGGCGAGCACCGGATCCAGCGGCGGATCCGGGTTCTCCTCAAGTAGTAGCAGTGGCGGGGTCGGCGGCGGCGGAGGGGGACGGTGGTGAATATGTACGACGACGAACGGCGCCCCACCCGGGCGGAGCGGCGGCGCAAACTCATCGCGAGCATCGTCGCGATCATCGCCGTGCTCGCGCTGATCATCATGTCGGTCGCCCCGGCCTTCGCCCTGGGCGAGGAGCAGCGGTTCAACTACTACTGGGTCGATGCGACCGCGCACCGCGACGGT
>DATGUB010000030.1:0-18039 GCA_035301585.1 Beutenbergiaceae bacterium
GACTAGAGTTATTGCACGACATCGGAGAAGCGGGAACCGTCGACGGCTCAATGGATGGGCGTCCATTGACACGCGTCATCATCGAAAGTGTGGAGGTCAAATGACCGAGCAACAGAACCAGCAACCAGAATCAGCGCCAACGCCAGAAACTCGACCATCTGCGCCCGGGGCTGGCGTCCCTGCCCCCACGCCGCGGCCCACACCCGCAACCATCCCTCCCCCCTCGGCACTTCCCAAGCCCAGCGTGCCGGTGCCCGCGGCGCCGCCGAGCACCACGGATGCCGCCGAACCCGCGCTCGACCCGGTCGACGTCGCCGAAGCGAGGCAGTTCGGCCAAGTGGACAGCGAGGGAAACGTCAGCGTCGTCGAAGCCGCTGGCGAGCGGGTGGTCGGCCAATACCCGGGCGTCTCGGAGGAGGAGGCGCTCTCCTTGTACGTGCGCCGCTACCTCGACCTGAAGGCCCAGGTGGCGCTGTTCGAAACCCGGCTTCCGGGGCTTTCCGCGCGCGACCTTGATACCGGGCTCGCCGCGTTGGATGACTCTCTCAAGGAACCGGCTGCGGTTGGGGATCTCGATACGCTCCGAGGCAAGGTTGACGAACTACGCGGCAAAGTTGCCGAGCGCAAGGAGACCCTCGCGGCGGAACGGGAGGCGGCGAAAGCCGAGGCGCTGAGCAAACGCACGAAGATCGTTGAGCGGGCCGAGGCGATCGCCGCGACCGACCCCGCCTCCATGCAGTGGCGCCAGCAGGGAGACCGGCTCCGTAGTCTCCTCGACGAATGGAAGCATGCGCAACGCACCGGAGCTCGGATCGACAAACCGACCGAGGATGGCTTGTGGAAGCGGTTCTCAGCTGCCCGCTCCACCTTTGATCGGGGACGGCGCCAATTCTTCGCCGAACTCGACCGCAAGCACGCGGAAGCGAAAGCGACCAAAGAGAAACTCATCGAGCGCGCAGAGGCGCTGCAGAACTCCACGGACTGGGGCCCCACCTCCGGGGCGTACCGGCAGCTCATGGATGAGTGGAAGGCGGCGGGCCGCGCCTCACGCAAGGACGACGACGCGCTGTGGGCCCGCTTTCGGGCAGCTCAGGACGTGTTCTTCGGGGCTCGCCAAGGCCACAACGAGGCGCTCGACGCGGAGTTCGAGGAGAATCTCAAGGTGAAACTCGCCCTCCTGGAGGAGGCCGAGAGACTCGTTCCCGTGAAAGATCTGGAACGCACCAAAACAACACTGCGTGGTATCCAGGATCGCTGGGAAGAGGCGGGTAAAGTGCCCCGCAGCCAACTTCGATCGGTGGAAGGCCGCCTCCGCGCCGTCGAACAAGCGGTGCGCGATGCCGAGGAGGCGGAATGGAAGCGTTCCGACCCCCAACTGCAGGAACGGGCGGAGGGGGCGGCGGCCCAACTTCACGCCGCGATCGCATCCCTCGAGGATGACCTCGCCGCGGCCGAGCGCAGTGGAGACGAGCAGAAGGTCCGCAAGGCCCAAGAGGCTCTCGATGCGCGCAAGGCGTGGCTGGAGCAGGTGCTCAAGGCCGCCCAAGACGTGAGCTGAATCGGCTCGACCCCCGCGGCCACGCCGTGGGCGCGGGGGCGCACGTCACTCCACGTTGTAGCGCGCGTGGACCGCGGGGTTCTCCCCGTTCTCAGCGTCACTGCGGCTGCCGGTGACCCGGAAGGCGTCGAAGACGCTCTCGATCGACCGCACCTGGCTGAGCACGTGCCCGAGGTGGGAGGGTTCGGCCATTTCGAACAGGAACCTCAGCACGGCCACCCGATCGGTCGTCGTGCCCACGTTCGCGGAGAGGATGTTCACGTGGTTATCGCTGAGCACCTTCGTCACGTCCGAGAGCAGGCCATTGCGGTCGAGTGCTTCGACCTGGATCTGGACGAGGAACACCGCATCGTCCTGCCCAGAGGCCCATTCGACGTCGATGAGCCGGCCCTCCTGGGTGCCGAGGTTCTTCAAGTTCGTGCAATCTGCCCGGTGGACGGAGACTCCCTGCCCGCGGGTGATGAAGCCCTTGATCTCATCGCCGGGCACCGGCGTGCAGCAGCGGGCGAGCTTCGTGAGCATACTCGTATCGGCCATGCCGCCGACGATGATCGCCGGGCTGGAATCCCGGGTCGCGGGGCGCGCCCGGCTGGGGCGTGTCGCCTCGGCGAGGTCCTCCTGCGCGCCTTCCTCCCCGCCCACGGCTCTCAGGAGCCGATCGACGACGTTCTCCGGTGACATGTGCCCCTCGCCCACCGCGGCGTAGAGGGCGGAGATGTCCTTATAGGGCAGATCGTGGATGAGCGCGAGCATGTTCTCCGGCGACAGCAGCCGCTGGATCGGCAGGTTCTTCTTCCGGATCGCGCGGGCGATGAGGTTCTTGCCCGATTCGATCGCCTCTTCGCGGCGTTCCTTGGTGAACCACTGGCGGATCTTGTTCCGCGCCCGCGGGCTCCGCACGAAATTGAGCCAATCGCGACTCGGGCCGGCGCTTTGCGCCTTGGACGTGAACACTTCGACCGTATCCCCGGTCTCCAGCGTGGAATCCAGAGGAACGAGGCGCCCATTCACGCGCGCGCCCACGGTGCGATGGCCGACCTCGGTGTGCACGGCGTACGCGAAGTCCACCGGGGTCGCATCCGCGGGTAGCGCGATGACGTCGCCCTTGGGTGTGAACACGTACACCTGTGTCCCGGACATCTCATACCGGAGGGAATCGAGGAACTCGCTGGGATCAACCGTTTCCCGCTGCCAGTCAACCAGCTGTTGCAGCCACGGCATATCGCCGGAATCCCCGCTGCTTCGCTGCCCGCGGGTCTCTTCCTTATATTTCCAGTGTGCCGCCACGCCGTACTCTGCCCGGCGGTGCATCTCATGGGACCGGATCTGGATCTCCACCGGCTTCCCCTCCGGGCCGATGACCGTCGTGTGCAGGGACTGGTACATGTTGAACTTCGGCATTGCGATGTAGTCTTTGAACCGGCCAGGAATAGGATTCCACCGGTTATGCACCTCGCCGAGCACGGCGTAACAATCCCGAACGCTGTCCACGAGTACCCGCACGCCGAGCAGGTCGTAGATGTCTGCGAAGTCCCGCCCGCGGACGATCATCTTCTGGTAGATCGAGTAGTAGTGCTTGGGGCGGCCGGTGACGGTGACCTTGATCTTCGCCGCCTTCATGTCCCCCACGATCTGGTCCCGCACTACCCCGAGGTATTCCTCGCGGGCCGGTGCGCGTTCGGAGACGAGCTGCACGATCTCCTCATACACCTTGGGATAGAGCGCAGCGAACGAGAGGTCCTCGAGCTCCCACTTCAGGGTGTTCATGCCCAGTCGGTGCGCGAGCGGGGCATAGATCTCCAGCGTCTCCCGAGCCTTCCGGGATGCAGAATCGGCCGAGACGTACCGCCACGTACGCGCGTTATGGAGGCGGTCGGCGAGCTTGATCACGAGCACTCGAATGTCGCGGGCCATCGCGATGACCATCTTGCGCACGGTCTCCGCCTGCGCGGCGTCACCGTAGGTGACTTTGTCGAGCTTCGTGACCCCGTCGACGAGCAACCCGATCTCCTCACCGAACTCTTCGGTGAGTTGTTCTAGGGAATAGTCGGTGTCTTCAACCGTGTCGTGGAGCAGAGCTGCCGCGAGTGTCGACGGCGTCAGGCCGAGTTCGGCAAGGATCGTCGCGACGGCCACGGGGTGGGTGATGTACGGATCGCCACTCTTGCGCATCTGGCCCTGATGGGACCGGGAGGCGACGGCGTAGGCCCGTTCGATGAGGCTCGTGTCCGCCTTCGGGTGATTCGCCTTGAGTGCGGAGATGAGCGGCTCGAGGATGAGCGGCGTGGAATGGGCGCCGCGGGAGCCGAACCACAACAGCGCAGAACGCACCCGGGAACCGGGCACCACCGGATCCGAACCGTTCTGAACTGTCGGTTTCTCGCTCATCCTTCCATGATAGAACGCTTAGGGGCCTAGAACGTAAGGATGGAGTACGGGTCACGGTCAGCGAGCACCTGCCGGCCCCCGAGCGTCCCGAGTTCCATGAGGAACGCCATCCCGGTGACCTTCAACCCCGCCTCTTCCAGCAGGGCGGCCGCGGCACCCGCCGTGCCGCCGGTGGCGAGCACGTCGTCGAGGAGCAGCACCCGCTGCCCGGGGTGCACCACGGTCTTGGAGACTTCGACCTCGGCCGTCCCGTACTCGAGGTCGTAGGAGGCGGAGATCACCGGCGGGGGTAACTTGCCCGCCTTGCGTACCACGAGCGAACCCACTCCGAGGCTGACCGCCAGCGGCGCCGACAGCAGGAAGCCGCGGGCTTCCACACCCGCGACCATATCCACTTCGCCCCGATAGCGCTCGGCCAGGTGGTTGATGACGTCGGTGAACGTCTCGGCGTCGGCGAGCAGCGGAGTGATATCGCGGAAGAGGATCCCGGGGCTGGGGAAATCTGGGACGTCACGTATCCGCTCTCGAACTCGGTTGGAGAGGGAATGCGTCATTTCCGGCGCCCTTTCTTCCGTACCGGTTGAGCTGACTGCCCGCGGTGCTGCCCGGCGACGAGCCCGCCGACGACCGGCTGGGCGACCGTCACTTCCCCCTCGTCGTCGACCGTGGTGCGGCTGGCGATCACCTTCGCGGTGTGCTCCGCTATGGCAGGATCCCGCTCCCGCAACCACACCTCGATCGGGGTTGCGACGAAGATCGAGGAGAGAGTGGAGAAGATGAGTCCGATGAACAGCGCCAACGCGATATCTCGAAGCGTGCCCGCGCCCATGAGGAAGGAGCCGACGAACAGGATCGACCCCACCGGCAGGAGACCGACGACGGAGGTGTTGATCGAGCGCACCAGAGTCTGATTCACGGCGAGGTTGGCCGCCTCGGCGTAGGTGTACTTCGTCTGTTCGAGCACGCCTGCGGTGTTCTCTCGGACCTTATCGAACACGACGACCGTGTCATAGAGGGAGTACCCCATGATGGTGAGGAACCCGATGACGGTTGCGGGCGTCACCTCGAAACCCACTCCCGCGTACATCCCCACGGTGATGACGAGGTCGTGCAGAAGCGCGATGAGCGCCGCGATCGACATCTTCCAGTGTCGGAAGTAGCCCGCCATCACGATCGTGACGAGCGCGAGGAATATGACCAGACCCCGAAGGGCCTTTCCGGTGACGTCCTTGCCCCAGGCGGGGCCGACGAACGACGCGGTGACGTCGCTGACCGAGACGTCGTAGGCGTCGGCTAATGCTTCGGCGAGTTCCGTCGTCTCCTCGTCGCTGAGTTCCTCCGTCTGGACCCGGATCGTGTCATTACCGACCTGCGAGACGCGGGCGACGTGATCGGTTGCCACAGTCTCTACTGCCTCGTAGGCGAGGTTCTGGTCGACGCTGGCGACGTTGGCAACTTGGAACTCCGAGCCGCCGCGGAACTCGATGCCCGGATTGAGCCGGACGAATGTGAGCAGGAGGATCGACAGCACCACGAGCCCGCCGGCGAACGCGAACCAGCGTTTGCGATTGCCGACGATGTTGTAGGAACGCTTGCCGGTGTAGAGCTCGTTTCCGAACTGGGCAAAACTCGTCGCCATTAGTTGTCACCTTCCCCGGAGGAATTCGCCACCAGTTGTTCCCGCTGCGCGTCGCGTTTGCGTTCCGCGAGCGATTTCGGGGCGTGTTCACCTGGTGCGCGGAACGACCCGCGGCCCCTATAGGCCGATACGTTGGCTCCCAGGTGCTCGGGGTCGAGCCCGGAAAGTTTGTGGCCGCCGCCGTAGAATTTCGTGCGGATGAGGATCTGCATGATCGGGTGGGTGAACCCGAACACCACGATGAGGTCAATGATCGTCGTGAGCCCGAGGGTGAAGGCGAATCCACGCACGCCCCCCACGGCGAGGAAGTACAGCACCGTCGCCGCGAGCAGGTTGACCGCGTCGGAGGCGAGGATCGTTCGTCGGGCCCGTTCCCACCCGTACTCCACGGCCGAGGACAGGGTGCGCCCTTCGCGGACCTCATCCCTGATTCTTTCGAAGTAGACGATGAAGGAGTCCGCCGTGATCCCGATCGCGATGATCAGTCCCGCGACTCCCGGCAGGGAGAGCCGGTATCCCTGGATCCAGGAGAGCAACGCGATCACCCCGAAGGTGAGCGTGGCCGCCACGGTGAGTGACGTGACGGTGACGATCGCCAGCCCGCGGTACTGCCATACGGAGTATCCGACGACGAGGATGAGGCCGATGATCCCCGCGAGCAGCCCGCGCTGGAGCTGCTCGGAGCCCAGGGTCGCGGAGATCTGTTCCTCCGACTGCACTTCGAACGTGATCGGCAGGGCACCGAAACTGAGCTGCTGGGCCATGTTCGAGGCTTCTTCGCGAGTGAAGTTCCCGGTGATCTGGGCCTCGCCGTTGGGGATCGGACCATTGTCGATAGCGGGGGCGATCGTTACGAGCCCATCGAGCACCGCGGCGAAGCGGTTCGTCCCATCCGCTCGGTGCTCGTTGTACAAGCGCGTGGTCACGTCGCGGAACTTCTCGGTTCCGTCCTTGTTGAAGGTGATGCTGACGGAGTAGTCCCCGGTCGGGGCGCCGGCGGAGTTGACCGCCAACCCGGAGGTCGCGGTAGCGATATCCGTTCCGGGGATTTCCATCGGGCCGAGGATGTACTTGGAGGTGCCGTCCTTATCGCAGGCGACCAGGGGCGCATCGGGGTCGTCTCCTCCCCCGCCGATGAGGTTCGCCGAATCCGTGCAATCGAGCGTGTAGAAGTCGTACCAGACCTGTTCGGTGATCCAGGCCGGGTCGGAGCCGTTGGTCGGTTCGCTTTCCGGTTCGTCGGAGATCTCCCCGTCCCCGTCAAGGTCCGCGGCGCGGCGCGCGGCATCCTCGATGTCCTCGGGCGTCACCTCCGCCGGGGCGTCTTCGCCATCGGCTTCGCCTTCCTCGAGCTCCTCGGCTTGGCCTTCTGGGTCCGGCTCCGCTTCAGGATCCTCTCCCGCTTCTTCCTGCTGTTCCTCGAACTCAGCGAGGGCCTGCGGGTCGATCGGGCCGGCTTCTCCCTGGAAGAGGAACGCGCGGAAGCGCATCTGCGCGCTCTGCCGGACGAGGTCGAGGGTTTCGCGGCTCGGCTCGCCGGGGAGCGCGACGACGATGTTCTGCCCACCCTGGGAAGTGATCTCCGCCTCGGACACGCCCGAGGCGTCCACGCGCTGGCGGATGATCTCGATCGCCTGTTGCACGTCCCCCTGGGTGATTTCCGATCCATCGGAGGTGTGCGGGGTGAGGATGATCTGGGTGCCTCCCTCGAGGTCGAGGGCAAGATTGGGCATCCAGGAAGCGTTGGACGACTGCGTCCCTGCGAAGACGGTGCCGAAGATCGCCGCGAGGAGAACACCGAGGGCGATGAGTCGGGGCCGGGCGCGCCCGGGGGTCTTCTTGCGCTCCGATTGCAAATGGGCAGGATCAGATTGTCGTCGTGAAACTTCCACGCCAGGACCTTTCAGGCTAGATCAGCGGTCGGTCTCATCCGAGGCATCGTCATCGCCGTCGGCGGACTCGGCGATCTCCGCGTCGGCTTCCAGTTCGGGATCCTCCACGATCCCCTGAACTGCCTGGGGCACCGCAGAGACGACGACGCCGGGGGCAAGTTCGATGAAGACCTCCCGCTCCCCGATCGTGACGATGTTGCCGAGCAGGCCCGCATACAGCTGCACGCGCTGCCCCGGACGCAACCGGCTCCGGAACTCCTGAGCCTGCTTCTGACGGCGCCGGTTCGACCACATCATGAAACCGATGAACAGCGCACCGATGACGAGGAGGGGAAGGAAGCCGAACCCTCCCTGCGGTTGCGCTGGCTCGGCGTCGCTGAGGATTGAGCCGGCGGCGGCAAGAACATCTACACCCATGGGGTTAACTCCATCACAAGAACACAGGGACTGCCCGAGTCTACGCCAGATCCGCCCGTGGATCCCACTCCGTCCCGCCGCGGTAGCGGGTGGAATTGCTCACGTTTGACCTTTCAGGTGAACAGCGTGCCGGACTGCTCCGGCGGCGTGCGGCCGAGATGCGTGTAGGCGGTGGGCGTGGCCACCCGGCCGCGAGCCGTGCGCGCCATGAGGCCCTCCCGGACGAGGAAGGGCTCCGCGACCGCTTCGACGGTTTCGGGTTCCTCCCCGACCGCTACCGCGAGCGTGCTCAGGCCTACGGGTCCGCCGCCGAACCGGTCGATGAGGGCGGTCAACACCCCGCGGTCGAGCCGGTCGAGGCCGCGCTCGTCCACCTCGAACACCTCGAGGGCGGATTTGGCGGCGTGGAGGTCGAGTTCGCCGCTGCCGCGCACTTGCGCCCAGTCTTGGACGCGGCGCAGGAGGCGGTTCGCGATCCGCGGAGTACCGCGCGAACGCTTGGAGATCTCCACCGCTGCTGCCCCCTCGAGCTCCACACCGAGCAAGCCAGCTGACCGCACGAGCACCTTCTCGAGGTCCTCCTCGGAGTAGAAATCCAGGTGGGCGGTGAACCCGAATCGGTCGCGCAACGGGGCGGGTAACAGACCCGCCCGGGTCGTCGCGCCCACGACCGTGAAGTGCGGCAAGGAGAGCGGGATCGCGGTCGCGCCGGGGCCCTTTCCGACTACGATATCGACCCGGAAGTCTTCCATCGCCAGGTAGAGCATCTCCTCCGCGGGCCGGGCTAGGCGGTGGATCTCGTCGATGAACAGCACGTCGCCCTCCTCGATCGCGGAGAGGATGGCGGCGAGGTCACCCGCGTGGGTGATGGCGGGCCCGGAGGTGAGCCGCAAGGAGCCGCCCACCTCTGCGGCGATGATCATCGAAAGGGTGGTCTTGCCGAGTCCGGGAGGGCCGGCGAGGAGCACATGGTCGGGCGTTCGTCCCCGCCCCACCGCGGCATGCAGCACCAACCCGAGCTGGTCGCGCACGACGGGTTGGCCGATGAACTCCGCTAGCCGCCGGGGTCGAAGCGCGGATTCCGCTGCGCGTTCTAGTTCGTCGGCCTCCGCCGTCATGAGGTCATCTTCATCCACGGTTCTTGCCACCCAACTCTACGAGCACCGCCCGGAGCAACGGGGCGGAATCCGTTGGCGCCTGCGGTGCGGCGAGCACGGCGTCAAGCGCGCCTTCGGCTACTTTGAGGTTCCAGCCTAACCCGACGAGGGCGTCGAGCACGTCGCCGCGCGCAGCGCTCGGCGTGGGCGCCGTAGATTCCGGCTCGGGTGTGGGTGCGCCGAGTTTTCCGCCGAGCTCCAGGGCGAGGCGTTTGGCGCTCTTGGGCCCCACGCCCGGCACGCGCTGCAAGGTTTTAAGATCTTCCGCCTCCACGGCGCGGCGCAGGTCCTCGGGGCTGTGCACCGCGAGCATCGCCAAGGCGAGTTTCGGGCCGACGCCCGAGACCGTCTGGAGCGTCTCGTAGGTGTCACGCTCCTCCGCGCTCGGGAAACCGAACAGAGTGAGGGAGTCCTCGCGTACGACGAGCGAGGTCGCGAGCTCGACGTCCATGCCATGGCGCAACTCGGCGAGCGCCGCCGGGGTCGTGAAGACTCGATACCCGATCCCGCCGACCTCGAGGATGAGGCTGTCGAGGCCCAGGTGCGCAACCTTGCCGCGCAATAACGCAATCATCACAACACTCCCGAACGTATGTGCGAGTTCCAGTGTAGCGGCATTTAACCTCGCCGCAATCGCGCCAGTGCGCGTTGCTCCCGGGTCTGGGCGCGCTGCCGCGCATTCGCCCACTGTCGCTGCGCCGCAGTCATCGTCGAACCCGACGAGCTCGCGGTCGACGTGCGCCCGCCGGCGTCGACGGCGGCAGCGCTGCGCCACGCTCCGGTGATCGCTAACGCGAGGGCGTCAGCGGCGTCCGCCGGAGACGGGGCCTCGGTGAGGGTGAGGATCCGGCGCACCATCTCCTGCACCTGGGTCTTGGGGGCGTTGCCGTAGCCGGTGACGGTGGCCTTCATCTCCGTGGGGGTGTGCAGCGTGACCGGAATCTCCGCGCGGGCCGCGCCGACCATGGCGAGCCCCGCGACCTGCGCGGTGGCCGTCACCGTGGAGATATTCGTTCCCACGTAGACACGCTCGACAGCGACGGCGTCAGGCGTGAAACGTTCGAGCCAGCTATCGATCTCCCGGGAGATCGATAGCAGGCGCTGCTCGATCGGTTCCCCCGCGTACGTGCGCGCGACGCCGACGTCGACGAGCCGGAGCTGGCGCCCGGCGCCGACGCGGATGAGGCCTAACCCGCAACGGGTGAGGCCGGGATCTACTCCTAGGATGCGCACGCCTTCGAGTGTGTCACGGGAGCCTACGGTTCGGGCTCAACAACACCCCCGCGGTGGAAAACTGCACCTACTCGGCAGCGAGAGCCTCCATCACGTCGTCCGGGGCGTCGAAGTTGGCGTAGACGTTCTGGACGTCGTCGGAGTCGTCGAGCGCATCGAGTAGGCGCAGGACGCTGCGGGCGCCGTCCTCGTCGACCTCGACGTGCATCGACGGATGGAAGACCACCTCGGCCGAGTCGTACTCGATCTCCGCCGCCTGCAGCGCCTGGCGCACGGGAACGACGTCGGAGGCGTCGGTGAGGATCTCGAAATATTCCTCCTCATCGTTGACTTCCTCGGCGCCCGCGTCGAGCACCGCCATCATGACGGAGTCTTCGTCGGTATCGACCTTGGGAACGATGACCCGGCCCTTGCGGCTGAACAGGTAGCTCACCGATCCCGGATCGGCGAGGTTTCCACCGTTGCGGGTGAAGGCGACCCGGACGTCGGAGGCGGCCCGGTTGCGGTTGTCGGTCAGGCACTCCACGAGTACCGCCACTCCCCCGGGTGCATAGCCTTCGTAGAGCACTGTCTCCCAGTCGGCACCTCCGGCTTCAGCCCCGGACCCGCGCTTGACGGCGCGGTCGATGTTGTCGTTGGGAACCGAGGCGCGCTTTGCTTTTTGGATGGCGTCGAAGAGAGTCGGGTTGCCGGCAGGGTCGCCTCCGCCGATGCGGGCGGCTACTTCGATGTCCTTCACCATTTTGGCGAAGAGTTTGCTCCGCTTCGCATCGTTGGCAGCCTTCTTGTGCTTGGTCGTCGCCCATTTCGAGTGTCCAGCCATGAGCAGCTCTCCTTCTTACGCGCGTGGTCAGCGCGCCAGGTCGTGGCGCGCTGACGGATCCACCGCCAGATTCTACCTGGTTCTATTTCTCGTCGTAGACGTCGCCGAGGTGAATCGTGGTTCCGCCCCACCCCTGGAGCAGGTCGTGGGCGATCTGGGCCAACCCTTGCGGGTATACCTGCTCCTCCAGCGCGAACAGGTCGGCAAGGGCCCACCATCGCAGTTCGTCGATCATTTCCCGCTCCCCCGGGGTCCAGCCGGTCGCGTCGAGATCAACCCGCTCGGGCAGGTGCAGGAGAAAGAACTGTTCGTATTGGCGGACCGTTTCGGCGGCGAAGTCGAAGACCGCCGACCGCGTGAGGACGGGGCCCACGAGCGTGGAAGGTTCCACCCGAATCCCGGTTTCCTCCTGCAACTCCCGCACCGCGGCGTTGCGGGCACTCTCCCCCGGCTCACGGCCGCCTCCGATCGTGAACCACCAATGACGCGTTGGGTTATCCAGGTCATGCCCGCGGGCGAGGAGGAGCCGGTCATCGACGTCGAAGACCAACACCCGGGCGGCGTGGCGGTAGCGGAGGCCATCCGCGCCGGGCTGCCAGTCTGCGCCGAGGAAGGTCATACCGCTCTCGCGCTGGGCCCGGCGGCGTAGAGGAACTGCTCCCGGTCGGCTTGCACCCGGGCCAGGAGCCGCTGTTCGGCGTGGACCAGGCGGGGGATCTCCGCCTCGTTCTTGCGCACCGCGTGCGCCATTCGTTGCCGGTTGAGTGCCAACTGGGTCGCATCGGTCTGGAATCGGGCCATCGCGCTGCTCGCACGCACGCCGTAATTCTTCGCCCACGAGCGCGCCCGGGACCGTTGGGGCAGCGAACCGAGCATGTCGACCTCGTGCGGAGCGAACCATCCGGCCGCCGAATATTCGCGCAGGTGGGTGATGATGTTGCGCCGTTCTCGCCGCCTCAGCAGGAGCACGATGGTGACGAAGGCCCCGAACAGGGGCACGTGCAGCCACATGAAGACGGCGAGGAAGCCTTGGCCCGCAACCGCCGCAGAGATGTTCCACACGCTGTGCAGGCCGATCGCGACCGCGGTGCCGAGCGGGAACGCCCACAGCAGGTGGACCCGCCGTGAGTACAGCACGATCGCTATCACCAGGGCCGTTGCGCTGGTGAACATGATGTGGGCGAACGGAGACATGATCGCCCGGCCGAAGAACACCGTGCCGAGCACTCCCGCGCTCGATCCACGGGCGAAATACAGGATGTTCTCGGTGAACGCGAACCCACTTGCGATCGTCGCGGCGTAGACGACGAGATCGACGGCGCTGTTGACGAGCCGGGAACGCCACAGCACGATCGCGAGCAACGCCCCGCCCTTGAGCACTTCTTCGATCACCGGCGCGACCATGCCCACGCCCAGGAGTTCCACCACCGCCGGGTCGCCGACCGCCATCGTCAGCCACTGGAATGCTTTGGTGTTGAGGTACATCGCCGTCGCCGTCGCCACCCCCGCGCCCCACGCGAAGGAAAGGAACAGGTATAGCCGGGGCTCGGGCTCCCATCGGTCCAACCACCACACCGCGGTGAGGACCACGCTCAATGGGATGAGCGCGATGAACGCACCAACGAGGGTCTCGGAGAAGCCGGCTTCGAGCATGGTGAAGAACAACACGATGCACACGCCCAGGGCGGCGAGAACGAACGCGGCGATCGCCTTGCCGTTACGTTTCGTCCGTTGGCCGTGCCAGATCGGGGCGGGTGCGGACCTGCTCGAGGGGACGGTGGGCGCGTTGCCGCGCGTGTAGTAGCCGCCGACCCGAGCCGCCCCTGCAGCGCCCGCGGGCGCGTGCGCCGCAGGGTAGTGCCAGGGTTGTTCGGGGATCCGTGCGGGAGGTTGCGTCATTGGGCCTTCACCTCGTTGAACACGCCATCGTCCATCTCGAACGTATGCGGCAGCGCGGCCCGGCCGGCGAGCCGCGCCGTCTTGACGATCCACCTGCCGCGGAGCTTGTGCACCGATTCCACGGCGTCGTTGTGGAAGCGTCGCGCGAGCTGCACCCGGTTACACGTGACCTCCAGGTCGCTAAGGATCTGCTCGCCCTGCGGGTGTCCCGCGATAGCACGCCGATCCTCGCCATCCCCGAGCGCGGTGCGCAGGGCAACGGTGAGTTGGCTCTCGGCGACGCTCCGGTCGATCCCGCCGCTCGTGCTCATCGCAGCAAGTTCACCAAGGTTCGGCGCTTCGCGGCTCGGGTCGGCGCCCACGAGCCGTTCCCCCTGGATACCCGCGCCCCAGGCGGCCTCGGCAACGATGAGCTCCGATGCTTCATCCAGCGCCCCGCTGGAGGCGAGGTCCATCGCTAATTGGGCGCGGCGGACGAGCTGGGCATCCAGGACCGCGAGGGAGTTGACCACGCGCTTGTGCAACGCGTCCAGCCGCCGGGCGAGACGGCTGAGGATCGCGACGATAACGCCGACGATGACGATGACCAACAGGGCAATCTCTGCTCCGCTCATCGGCCCCTCCGAAGGCTTCCCATGAGCCGGCGGGCGATGCCGGGGGTCTGCGGCATCGGAATCTCGGGCCCGGATGCCACCATCGCATACACCTCGGAAATCTCCGTCGCTACCGTCGGCCAATCATACTTGCGTACCCACCGGCGCGCGTGGTCTTTGCGGCGGCGGGCCTCGGCGCTGTTGGAAAGAACGCGGGAGACCACGCTCGCGAGGTGCTCCGAATCGCCGACGTCGAACAGGTAACCTGCCCGGCCACCGTCGAGCACCGCCTCGAAGGCGTGCAGGTTGCTTGCGACGATGTTTGCGCCCGCGCTCATCGCCTCGACGAGCACGATCCCGAAGGATTCCCCGCCGGTCTGCGGCGCGACGTAGATGTCGGCGGAGGCGAGCAGACTCGCCTTGTCCTCCTCGCTGATCCCCCCGAGCGGGACGATCGCATCCGCATCCGGGCCGGAGTAGTCCAGGGTGCCGGAACCGGCGATGAGGAACCGCGCGCCGGGAAACTCCCGCCGGATCGCGGGCACCGCGTTGAGGAGAACCGGCAGCCCCTTGCGTGGCTCCTCGATCCGGCCGAGGAACACGATCGTCGGTGACTGCGGGTCCCCTTGCCACTCCGGGCGAGGCGTGGCGCTCGCGTATCGGTCCACGTACACGCCGTTCGGGATGACGACGGCGTCGGTGTCGAAATGTTCAATGATCGTCCGCCGGGCGTCCTCGGAGACGGCGATCCTCGCGCTGATCCGTTCGAATCCCGGCCGGGTGAAGGGTTCGGCGAGGGTGAGCACCTTCGATCGTTCCTGCGCCGAGTGGAAGGTTCCCACGATCGGCGCCTTGGCGCGGAGCAGGGCGATGAGGGAACAGGAGGGCACGAACGGTTCGTGGATGTGGACGACGTCGAAGTCGCCCTCCGTGAGCCACCCTTGAGTGATGCGCGTGACCCGGGGGCCGAACGCGAGCCGAGCGACCGACCCGTTGTATTTCACCGGGAGCGCCCGCCCAACCGAGGTGACGTACTCCGGCAGCGCCTGCTTGGGATCGGCTGGGGCGAGCACGGAGACGTCGTGGCCCCGTCCGCGCAGGATCTCAGCGAGATCCCGCACGTGGAACTGCACACCGCCGGGAGTCTCGAAGGAGTACGGGCAGACGATCCCTATTCTCATGGGCCCTCACCGAAGGCCCCACTGGAGGCCCGCGCAAGGCGGGTCTCATCCAGATCCGCGACGAAACACTTCTGCAACATATGCCAATCTTGCGGGTAGGCGCGTAGGAACGCGCCGAAACGGTCAGCCCACGTCTGCATCATATGGGCGGCACGCTCTTCTGCCGGGATCGCCTCCGGCGCGGCGATGAAGTCCGTGAACTCGATCACTATTCCCCACGGGCTGCCCGCCGCTCTCCTGCGCTGCCCGCGGAGCCGTTCGTGGCGGATGAACACGCCCACGAAGGGAACCCCAGCCGCAACGGCGACCGCGGCGGGCCCCGGCGCTACTCGCATCTCGTCATCGCACACGGTGACGACGACGCCGTCGCGGCTCAGGTCTCGATCGGCGAGGAGGGGCATGAGCGCGGAGTCCGAGCGCGCGGCGCGGACGAGTTCCCGGAACACCCCGTGGCCCTTCTCATAGGCGAGGATCCGCATCCCCAAATTCTCGCGGAAGGAGAGGAATTGGGTGAACAGTTCCTCGGGTTGGAGTTTTTCGGCGACGGTGATGACATGCGCGAAGTTGAGCTCGCTCCAGGCCCCGGCGAGATCCCAGTTCCCGACGTGCCCGAGCCCGGCGACGACCGTGCCGCGTTGCAGCGCCCGGCGAGTGGGTTCGCTGCCGACGGTGCGCACCCGCGCGGCGATCTGGGCGGGCGTGAGCCGCGGAAGCTGAAAGACTTCCGCGTAATAACGCATGTACCGGCGCATCCCTTCGCGGGATTGGGAGCGCAATTCCCGCGGTGTTGCACCAGTGATCCGGGCGAGGTTGCGTTCGAGTTGATTCACCCCGCCGATCCGGGCGAGATGCGCGATCCGGGCGGCGAGGTCGAAGGCTGCCCGCACGAGTGGGCTGGGCAATTTCGGCAGGATCTTCCACGCCCACGTGAACAATCGCCCCGGATCAACCATCTGTACCCTTCAACGCGGCCCGGGTCGCGAGGATGCGTTGAAGCACCGTCACGAGGGAAAGAACCGCGAGGAGCCCGAGGAGCACCGCCATCACCGGGGCGGGCACGCCGAGCCCGGTGAGGAGCGCCGCAACGAGGACGACGACGATCCGGTCCGCCCGTTCCGCGATGCCCACCGAAGCATCCACCCCGACCGATTCCGCCTTCGCGCGCACGTAGGGGACCAACGCGCCGAAGATGAGACACGCCAGGGTGGTGAATATTCCGGTGAGTTGCCACGCGCCGTCGGACTGGAAGAGGAACCACAGCAGCACGCCGGAAAAAATGGCAGCGTCGCTCACCCGATCGAGCGTGGAATCGAGGAACGCGCCGTAGGTGCTCGAGGTTTTCGTCTCCCGCGCCATGATCCCGTCGATCGAATCAGTCAGCACGAGCACGCCGAGGACCAATGACCCCACGACGAGGTGCCCCATGGGCAGCAGCACCAGTGCCGTGATCGTCGTCCCCGCCGTTCCGATGATCGTGACGACGTTCGGGGTGAGCCCGATCCGAAGGAACGCGCGGGCGATCGGCGTGAACAGGGTGTGTTGGACACCCCGGGCCCCGCTACCGAGAACCATTCGTTTCCCATTCCGAGGCGAGCTCTTCGCGGGTGGTCGCGAGCAGCTCGGGCAGCGCTTTGGTCTGGCCGATGATCGGAAGGAAGTTCGCGTCCCCGTCCCAGCGGGGCACGACGTGCTGGTGGGCATGCGCAGCGACCCCGGCGCCTGCCCCCGCGCCCTGGTTCATTCCCAGGTTGAACCCCGTCGGACCTTTAGCGCCGCGAAGCACCTGCATACTCGTGGCGACGAGATCGGCCGATTCGTGCCGTTCGGTGTCCGTGAGGTCGGTGAAATCGGCGACGTGCCGGTACGGGCACACGAGCAGGTGGCCCGGGTTGTAGGGGTACAGGTTGAGGACGACGTAACACGTCTTCCCGCGGTGGACGATGAGGCCGTCGTCATCGCTGCGCCTCGGGGCCGCGCAGAACGGGCAATCCGCGGACCGGTTCGATACGGGCTTGGACTCCCCGTGGATGTAGGCCATCCGATGCGGGGTCCAGAGCCGGTCGTAGGAGTCTTCCGCGCGGGGAAAGCTCTGCGCAGGTTCGTCCTTCACACTTGGGCCCTGGTGTTGATCGCAGCGGTGATGATCTCGATCGCTTCCTCGACGGGCACCCCGTTGCGTTGCTCGCCGTTGCGGTATCGGAAGGAGACGGCCCCGGCTTCGGCGTCCTCCCCGCCCGCGATGAGCGTGAAGGGCACCTTGGATTTCGTGGCGGTGCGGATCTTCTTGTTGAACCGGTCATCGGAGGTATCCACCTCGACCCGCACGCCGTGGGCCTTGAGCCTCTCGGCGACGTCGAACAGGTAGTCGTTGAACACGTCCGCGACGGGCACGCAGGTGACTTGCACCGGTGCGAGCCACGGCGGGAAAGCCCCGGCATAGTGCTCCACGAGCACCCCGAAGAACCGCTCGATCGAACCGAACAGGGCGCGGTGGATCATCACCGGGCGTTTGCGTTCGCCGTCGGCCGCCTGGTACTCCAGGTCGAACAGCTCCGGGAGGTTGAGGTCGAGCTGGACCGTCGACATCTGCCAGGTGCGCCCGATCGCATCTCGGGCCTGCACGGAGATCTTCGGGCCGTAGAACGCCGCCCCGCCCGGATCCTCCACGAGTTCCAAGCCGGATTCCTCAGCCACCGCGCGAAGGGTGTCGGTGGACTCTTCCCAGAGTTCATCACTGCCGACGAACTTCTCCGGGTCCTTGGAGGAGATCTCCAGGTAGAAGTCGTCGAGGCCGTAGTCTTTGAGCAGGTCGAGCACGAACTGCAGCGCTCCGGCGATCTCCTCCTTCATCTGCTCCCGGGTGGCGAAGATGTGCGCGTCGTCCTGGGTGAACCCGCGGGCCCGGGTGAGGCCGTGCACGACCCCGGACTTCTCGTACCGGTAGACGGTGCCGAATTCGAACATCCGCAGCGGCAGTTCGCGGTAGGAACGCCCCGAGGACCGGTAGATGAGGATGTGCATCGGGCAGTTCATCGGCTTGAGGTAGTAATCCTGGCCCTGACGGCGGACGTTGCCGTCCGCGTCGCGCTCCTCATCCAGGTGCATGGGCGGATACATGCCCTCGGCGTACCAGTCCAAGTGCCCCGAGGTTTCGAACAGGGTGCTCTTGGTGATGTGGGGGGTGTTGACGAACTGGTACCCCGCCTCGATGTGACGCTTGCGGGAATACTCCTCCATCACGGTCCGCACGATCCCGCCC
>DATGUB010000031.1:0-32722 GCA_035301585.1 Beutenbergiaceae bacterium
GGCAAGGACCTCGTGGACTTTTACGAAGCGGTGCAGGAATTCCTCGTTGCCGATCTGGAAGGCGAGATCGTGGGCTGCGGGGCATTGCACGTGATGTGGGAGCACCTCGCTGAGGTGCGCACGCTCGCCGTCTCCACGAAGGTGCTCGGTCGCGGCGTGGGCCACCGGCTGCTCGTCTCGCTGATGGATCGCGCTCGCGACCTCGATCTCACGCAGCTCTTCTGCCTCACCTTCGAAGTGGACTTCTTCGTCCGGCACGGATTCACCGAGATCGTCGGCGAGGTCGTCGACCGGGACGTGTACTCGGAACTGCTCCTATCGAAGGACGACGGGGTCGCGGAGTTCTTGGACCTCGCGCGCGTGAAACCGAATACGCTCGGCAACACCCGCATGATCCGCGACCTGTGACCCCCGGTCACTCACGGCGCAGCAGGCGTGTTTCCGCAAGTATCGAGCGGCGCACGAGCGTGAGGATGAGCGCGACCTGGATGACGACGAACGTACCGACGATCGCGCCCCAGATTCCCGCCGGTAGCCACAACGTGTAGGCCGCGAGCAGCGCCACGCACCCCGCTAAGGCGAGGCGCGGCAGGTGGGAGAACGCGCGGCGGGTGCGCCCGAGGATGTTCGAGACCACGTCAGTGGGCTCCGTCGCAGATCCGCCTGCCTCCCGAAGCACCCGGATCTGCCCGAGACCGGCGAGGAACGCCCCCGCGACCGCGGCGACGCCCCCGATGCACAGCGCGAGGATTCCCGCCGTGACTGGCGGGTCGTGCGCGAGCGGACCCGCCATGAGCACCGCCGCGACCCCGAGGATGCATAGAACAGCGACCGCTCCGGCGCAGGCGTATACCGCCTGCAAATGAAAACGAACGCCCCGGGCCCAGATGACGTCAGCGGGGATCGGCTCAGGTTCTTCTGACACAGGGGTAAGTGTAGGCCCTAGCGCGGGAGGTGGTAGATGCCGGCGGATTCCTCGACGAGGGAATCCTCGATGAGGCCGGCGACGGCCCGCTCCACCTGGGACGCGGGTGCATCCGGATGCGCTGCTCGGACGTGGGAGGTGAGCGTCTCGTGGGCGAGACCCGTATCGCTCTCGCGCAACTGCGCCATGATCGCCCCGCGGATCTGCCGGTCGCTGCCGATCCACGGTTGGGCGCGTCGCAGCGGCGCATTCTCGGGGTATCCCGCCTCCCGCCAGGCGCACGATGTCAACGGACACTGGCTGCACGCGGGCCGGCGCGCGGTACAGACGAGGGCGCCGAACTCCATCACCGCGGCGTTCCACAACGCCGCGGCCACCCGGTCGCCGGGCACGAGTTCCTCTGCCCGGGCGCGCTCGCTCGCCCGCACATGCGTGGGAGGCAGGGCGACGCCGTCGAGGGTCCGGGTGAGTACCCGGCGGATGTTTGTATCGAGGACGACGGCGCGCTCGCCGTGGGCGAAGGACCGCACCGCGGCTGCCGTGTAGGGGCCCACCCCGGGCAGGTGGAGGAGGTCGGCTTCCGCGACCGGCACTTCCCCGCCGTACTCCGAGTCGATGATGCGGGCCGCTTCCTGTAACTGCAGCGCCCGGCGCGGGTAGCCCATCCGGCCCCACGCGCGGATCACCTCGGCGGGGGAGGCGGCAGCGAGGTCGCCCGGCGCGGGCCAGCGCTGCATCCACGCCTGCCAGACGGGCAGGACCCGTTGGATCGGGGTCTGCTGACTCATCACCTCAACGACGAGGATGCCCCACGGGCCCGGATTCTCCTCCCGCCAGGGCAGGGGACGGCCGTTGGCAACGAACCATTCGCTCACCTGGGCAACGAGGTGCGACGCGGAAGGGGCCATGAACTCCCAGTCAACCACGTTCTCGCCCAGGGTGTGGCACCGCGAAATGGTCGGCCTCATGCGTTAGATTTCGAAATGTGAGTAATCGCGGTTCCACTGGGCAACCCGGGCAGCGGCGGCAGCCCCCGGCGCAAGCTCCCCGTCCCGATCCCCGGACCTTCCGGCGCCGCCGGATCGTCGCCCTGCTCATCGTTGTTATCCTCCTCGGCGGGGTCATTGCCGGGGCGTGGGCGTTGAAGAACCGCTTCTTCCCCTCCGCGGCCTCCGAGCCCGACCCCTCGCCGTCGCAGTCGAGCGGGCCGAGTGAGGAGGATCTTGCCAACCCGACGGACTGCGCGGTGGAATCGCTCGCGCTCAGCGTCGACCTGGCGGCGGATTCCCTCCCCGCCGG
The DNA here is from genome assembly GCA_035301585.1 of Beutenbergiaceae bacterium. Taxonomy (GTDB): domain Bacteria; phylum Actinomycetota; class Actinomycetes; order Actinomycetales; family Beutenbergiaceae; genus HY158. The sequence goes on from DATGUB010000031.1 coordinate 2,225, forward strand.
CCAACCCGCGAACATCCCGATAACGGTCGAGAACACCGGCGAGATCCCCTGCCTCGTCGACGTCGGCAGGGACGCGCTCACGCTGACGATCAGTTCCGGGGACGACACCGTGTGGTCCACGAGCCACTGCAGCGGCGCCCTGGCCGAGGAACGGGAGTTGTTGCTCGACGTCGACGCGAAGGACACCACCGTCCTCGCCTGGGGCGGTGAGCGGAGCGAGAAGGGCTGCCCGGAGGATCAGGAATCGGCGAAACCGGGCACCTACCGGGTGAAGGTGAGCCTGGAGTCGGGCTCAGCGGAACTGGACGAGGAACAGGTCTTCGGCCTGCACTGAGGTCCCGGTCAGACGAACCGTTCCAACAAGCTGGATTCTGCTTGCCGGCTGAGCCCTTCGCGCACCGCGCGAGCGCGGGTAGCGCCGACCCCATCAACAGTTTCCAGATCTTCGATCGAGGCGGCGAGCATTCGCTGCAGGGTCCCGAAATGCAGGACGACGGAATTGACCACGGCCGCCGGCAGCCGGGGAATCCGCTTGAGCATCCGGTACCCGCGCGGGCTCACCCCAGAATCCAATGCTTCGCCCTGGCGCCCGCCGAGGCGGAGCACCCGCGCGACCTTCGTGAGGTCGAGCAGCTCGATAGAACTCAGTGCGGCGAGCCCGCCCAGGACACGGGTTTCGGTGACCTTCTCATCCAATTCCACGTAGTCGCGGATGAGGACGGTGAGGTCGGGGCCGATGCCGGAGAGCATCTCGTCGAACTGCAGCGCCAGGAGGCGCCCGTTGGTTCCCAGTTCGAGAAAATAGTCGTCGATCTCCTCAGAGATCCGGCGCACCATTTCCAACCGTTGAGCAACCGTGACGACGTCACGCACCGTGACGAGGTCTTCGATCTCGAGCGCCGATAGGGTACCGGAAACCTCGTCCAACCGGGTCTTGTAACGCTCCAACGTCGCGAGCGCCTGGTTCGCTCGGGAAAGGATGATGTCCGAATCCTCGAGCTCGTGGCGTTGACCAGCGACGTACAGCGCGACGATCCGCATCGACGCCGAGACGGAGATGACCGGCAGGCCGGTCTGCTTCGCCGCCCGTTCGGCCGTGCGGTGCCGGGTGCCCGATTCGCTGGTTTCGATCCGCGCGTCGGGAAGGAGTTGGGCGGCCGCGCGCATGATCCGGTTGCGTTCGGGGTCGATGACGATCGCGCCGTCCATCTTCGCCAGTTCCCGCAAGCGCGTGGCAGAGAATTCCACGTCGAGGTGGAATCCCCCGGACGCGATCGTGTCGACGGTGTCGTTGTGACCGAGAACGATGAGCGCACCGGTGCGCCCCCGCAGGATCCGCTCCAGCCCGTCGCGCAGCTCCGTGCCGGGAGCTACCGAGGCCAACGCTTCCCGAAGCTGATTAGGCAGTTCGCTCAAACCCGCCACCTTTCTTCCGCGCGCTTCCCCCCTAGTCTATGGTGCGCCCGCGCGGTTCGGAGCGGGACGAGCGGCGGGCCCGGGGGCGAAGGTCACAGGCGAGGTCTACGCTGAGGGCATGAAGTCTCGGGCGCAGTACGTGTGTGAGGAATGCGGATGGACCACGATGAAGTGGGTCGGTCGGTGCGGGGAGTGCCAGGCGTGGGGGAGCGTGGTTGAAACGGCCGCCACCTCGGGCGTGTTGGCGGCCACGACCGTCACCGCCCCGGCGGTGCCCATCGGTCAAGTCCCCGCGAACGCAGCTAGCTTCTACCCCACCGGAGTCGGGGAGTTCGACCGGGTGCTCGGCGGGGGAATGGTGCCGGGCGCGGTGGTCCTCCTCGCCGGTGAGCCCGGAGTCGGCAAATCCACGCTCCTGCTCGACGTCGCCGCGAAAACCGCCGAGTCCGGCACGACCGTGCTGTATATCTCCGGGGAGGAGAGCGCGGCGCAGGTGCGCTTGCGGGCCGAACGGATCGGCGCGTTACACAAGAACCTGTACCTCGCCTCAGAGACCGACCTCGGCCGGGTGCTCGGGCAACTCGACGCGATCAAGCCCGGGCTCTTCATCCTCGACTCGGTGCAGACGATCGCCTCGGAGAAGGTTGACGGCGGCGCGGGCGGGGTCTCGCAGGTCCGGGCGGTGGCGGGCACGGTCATCAGCGCCGCGAAATCCCGTAACCTCCCCACGATCCTCGTCGGGCACGTGACGAAGGACGGCTCGATCGCCGGCCCCCGGGTGCTCGAGCATCTCGTCGACGTCGTCTGCCAGTTCGAAGGGGACAAACACGCCCAGTTGCGGATGGTGCGGGCGGTGAAGAACCGCTACGGCGCGACCGACGAAGTGGGCTGTTTCTCCCTCGACGATGACGGCATCCACTCCCTCGCCGACCCCTCCGGGCTGTTCCTCTCCACCACCCGGGCCGGGGTGACCGGCAGCTGCGTGACCGTCACCTTGGATGGCCGGCGGCCCTTGACCACCGAGATCCAAGCCCTCGTGGCCGAATCGGCCTCCGGCTCCCCGCGCCGCACCACCCAAGGCGTCGACTCCTCCCGGGTGGCGATGGTGCAGGCGGTCCTCCTCGCCCAGGCCGGGGTGAATGCTGGCGGGAACGCCGATGTGTACGTCTCGTGCGTCGGGGGAGCGAAAGCGAACGAACCGGCCGCCGACCTCGCGATCGCGCTCGCGCTCACGAGTTCGACCATCAACCAACCGTTGACGGACAAACTCGTCGTCATCGGCGAGGTGAGCCTCACCGGGGAGCTCCGCCCGGTGGTGGGAACCGGCCAGCGGCTCGCGGAGGCGCGCCGGCTCGGGTTCACCAAGGCGATCGTGCCCGAACGCACCGACGGTCTGAAATCGCCCGAAGGGATGAGGGTGCGCGGCGCCCGAACGCTCCTCGAGGCGTTGGAGATCGCCTTCCCGAAGAACCCGGAGACGGGCACGCGCAGCGTCATTCCCATCCAGCCGTTCGTCGTTGCCGAGCACCACCGGGAGTTCAATAACTGACGAAGGCCCGGGCGTGACCTCGATGCACAGAACAACCAGCCCCCGAGGCTAGGCCGAGAGCCACCTGCGGAAGGCGGTGAGCGAGTACGGGCGGCCGAGGAACTGCGTCACGAGCTCCGCCGCGTCCCGCCTCCCGCCGGGAGCGAGCACCTCGTCGCGGTATCGAGCGGCGAGGTCGGGGTTGAACAGGTCGCCTTCGAAGGCGGAGAACATGTCTTTGGCGATGACGAGGGACCACATGTAGGTGTAGTAGCCCGAGGAGTAGCCATCGAGGTGCCCGAAATTCGCCATCATGTGCGTGCCGGGGATGTACTCGAACAACGAATACTGTTCCTGCAGTTCCACGAGCCGCCCGGTGAGGTCGGCGACCGGCTCCACGTGGTAGGTGTAGGAGAGCGCGGCGTAGAACATCTGCGTGAGGGCATCGAAACCCTTCCCGAAATCCTCCGCGGCGCGCATCTTCACGGCGAGATCCGCCGGTAGCGGCTCACCGTCGGCGTTGATCGCGAAGGTCGCGAGGACGTCCGGATCCCACGCCCACTCCTCGAGCATCTGACTAGGAGCCTCGACGAAATCCCATTCCGTGGCGACGCCGGAGAACCGGGCGTAGCGGCCCCGGCCGGCGAGTAGGTGATGCAGAAGGTGGCCGAATTCGTGGAACAGGGTGACGACGTCATCGTGATCGAGGAGCCCGCGGCCGAAGTTGCAGCCGAGGACCCCCTCGGCGAGCTGCACTCCGGCGATCCCGTCCACGAGGGAGAACTGCGCCGCGTGCCCGAACTTCCCCTCCCGGGGGTGCAGATCCAGGTAGGCCCGCCCGAGCGGGATGTCGGCCTCGTCACCCGAGACGAGCGTGACGTCGTAGGCCTGCACATCCTCATGCCACACGGGTACCTGCACGCGGGTGAACTGGATCCCGAACAGCCGCTCGGTGAGGTCGAGCATTCCCCGCACCACGCGATCGAAGGAGAAGTACTCGCGGACTTTCCCCGCGTCCACCCCCAGCCGTTCCTTCCGCACGAGTTCGGCGTAGTAGTCCTTATCCGCCAGCGATACCGCCCGCGCGTCGGGATGATCCTCCCGCAACCGCTCCAGCACGATCGCGTAGTCACGCTCGGCGCTCTCGCGGGCCATGTCAGCGACGTCGTCGATGAACTCCTTGATCGCGGCCCCACTGCCGATCATCTTCACCTCGGCGTCGTAATCCGCCCAGTTCTCGTACCCCACGAGTTCGGCGTGCTCCCGGCGCAGCGCGAAGAGTTCGCGCAGTACCTCATCGTTCTCGGGCCAGGCCCGGTTGAGGAACTCCGTGCGCAGCGCGTGCCGGGCCTCGTGATCGCGGGCGAAGGTGAAGAACGGGACCGCGTCGGGGTAATCAGTAGTGACGGTGACGACGCCGCCACGGGCCGGGTGCTCGGCGATCCAGTCCTCGGGCATCCCCGCCAAGCGGTCCGGGCTGAGGTCGATCGAGCGCACGTCGTTTCGGATGTTGCGGGCGAAGTCCTGGCCGAGGAGGACCATCCGGTCGGCTATCTCCGCGATCCGGGCGCGGGTCGCCTCGTCCTTATCGACGCCCGCGCGGCGGAAATCCCTCAGCACGTCCCGCAGCAGCCGGGCGGAGTCCTCCGACAGGCCATCGGCGTCCGCGGCGCGGAACACGTCATACAGCTCCGGGTCGAGGGAGATCTCGGTGACGAACCGGTCGACCTCCTGCAAGGTCGCCTCCCCCTCGCGGCGCGCGGCGGGGTCGGTGTGCAGTTCGGTGAACGTGCTCCCGATCGCTGCGACACCCCCGAGCGCGAGTTCGAGGTCGTTCCAGAGGTCGAGGAGCTCCTCGGTGTCCCCGGGACCTTCCTTGAGCGCGGTGCGGCACTCCCGGGCCCGATCCAACGCCGCCCGGGTGCGGCGCGCGAGCCACCCGCCGGGGTCACTGGTCGGCAGGGTCAACGGGGCAGGGCGCAACGAGGAGGTGGAAGTCACGGCCCCGAGTGTAGTAGGTGAGCCCTATGGGGCTGGGGGTAGCGTAGGAGGACGACCAGGTTTGGAGGCGCTATGACCCATCAGGAATCCGTTCCCACCCTCTCGCTCATCGGCGTGGGGGTCATGGGGGAAGCGATCCTCACCTCGCTCATCGCCGCCGTGGGCCGCTCCAATGTGCGGGTGAGCGACGGTCGGCCGAGCCACGGGCGGGAGGTGGCTGCGCGGCACCAGGTTCAGTGGGTGGAGAGCAACCTGGCGGCGGTCGCCGGCTGCGACGTCGTCGTCGTCGCTGTCAAACCCCAGGATTTCGACGTGCTCGCCGATGAGATCGGCCCGCAGCTGCGCGAGGGCGCGCTCGTCGTGTCCGTCGCGGCCGGGGTGACGACGGCGAGGATGATCCGCCACCTCGGCACGCACGTGCACACGGTGCGGGTGATGCCCAACACCCCCGCGACGATCGGGCGCGGGGTGTGCGCCCTGAGCCCGGGTGCCGGCACGGGGGAGCGCGAACTCGACCTCGTGGCGGAGCTCCTGGCGAACACGGGCCGGGTGGAGGTGGTGGCCGAGGAACTGCAAGACACGGTCACGGCGATCTCCGGGAGCGGGCCCGCCTACGTGTTCTACCTCATCGAAGCGATGGCCGCTGCGGGAGTCGAGGGCGGGCTGGAGCCGGATGTCGCGCTGCGGCTGGCGACCCAGACCGTCGCCGGCGCGGCCGCGATGGCCGCCACGAGCGAGCAGGAGCCGGCCGAACTCCGTGCCCGGGTCACCTCCCCGGGGGGAACGACCGCGGCGGCCCTGGAGGAGTTCGAGGAACGCGGGGTGGCGGCGGGGATCATCGCCGGGGCGCGCAAGGCGTGGGAGCGTTCCAAAGAACTCGGTGCCGGATAGTTCCGGTCACGCACGGCGGGCGAATTCCTCCAGGTGAGTGGTATCCCCGGACAGGATGAGCATGTCGTCCTCCTCGATCCGGGTCGTATCGGTCGTGTACACGAACGGCTGACCCGCCCGCTTCATCCCCAGCACGGTTACGCCGAACTTCGAACGAATCTGGGAGTGGCCGATCGTTGCCCCCTGAATCGACTTCGGGGCGCGCATCTTCACGATCGTGAAGTCGTCTTCCATCTCGATGAAATCGAGCATCCTACCCGATACGAGGTGCGCTACCCGGGTGCCCGCGTCGTGTTCGGGGTACACCACGTGGTGGGCGCCGATCCGCTTGAGGATCCGGCCGTGCTCGGCGGAGATCGCCTTCGCCCAGATGAGCTGCGTTCCGATATCCACGAGGTTGCCGGTCGTCAGCACGCTCGCCTCGAGGGAGGAGCCGATCCCGACGACGGCGATGGGAAACTCCCGCGCCCCGAGCTGCTCGAGCGCTTCGGGGTTGGTCGTATCCGCCTCGACGATGGGGAGCCGCCCGGACCAGGTCTGGATGAGGTGGGGATCCTTCTCGACGGCGAGCACGTCCGTGCCTGCCTCGTCCAACGTCGTGGCGATGGCCGCCCCGAAGCGGCCCATTCCGATCACGAGTACGGCGGCGTCCGGCCCCAGATCTGTGGGCGTCAGTTTAGCCAACGATCGGCCTTTCTTTCGGAAGTCGGATGATTCGGCGGCGATGACGTAACGCTAACGCAGCCGCGAGCGTAATGGTGCCCACCCGCCCGGCGAACATCAGCCCGAGGAGGATGTACTTCGCCGACGCGGGCAGCCCCGCGGTGATCCCGGTGGACAGCCCGCTGGTGGCGAAGGCGGAGATCACCTCGAAGAGCACGACGTTGAGGTGCAGGTCCGTGGTGAGGAGCAGGGCGAGGGTCGCGATGCCGACCATGGTCGCGCCGATGAACGCCACCGCGATGGCGAGCCGGACGACGGAAGGGTCCAATCGCCGTCCGAACGCCTCGATATCGGTATCCCCGCGGGCCTCGGCGATGATCGCGAGCACCATGACGGCAAGCGTCGTCACTTTGATCCCGCCGGCGGTGGAGGCCGATCCGCCGCCGACGAACATCAGCGCATCCTGTAGGAACCACGAGGCCTCGGTCATGTCGGGCACGCCCACGGTGTCGATTCCCGAGGACCGGGGGGTCATCCCCGCGGTGAGGGAGGCGACGAGTTTTTCACCGACGCTCAGCGGTCCCAGCGTGCGCGAGTTGGACCATTCGAACGCGGCGACGCCGACTGCGCCGACGCCCCACAGCAGCAGCGAGGTGCTGATCGTGAGCTTCGCATGCAGGCTCCAGCGGCGGGGTTCGCGCAGGCGGGAGGAGATGGAGAGGATGACGGGGAACCCGATCGCACCGATGAACGTGCCGATGAGGATCGGCAGGCTCATCCACGCGTCCCCCGCGTGTCCACCCAGCCCGCCGGGCAGAATGACGAAACCCGCGTTATTGAACGTGGAGACCGCCATGAACCAGCCGTGCCAGATCGACTCACCGACTCCGAACCCGAGCGTGAGGAAGCGGGGGATGAAGGCGAAGGACAGGGTCGTGGTGATCGCGAGCGACGCGATGATCACCGCGCGGACGAGGGTCCCCACCTCCCCGAGCGCTTCGGTCTTCGTCTCCACCTGGGCAAGGAGGCGTTGGGTGAGGCCGATGTGCCGGGAGACCGCGAGGGCGAGGATGGAGGCGAGGGTCATGACGCCGAGCCCGCCGACCATGATCCCGACCATGATGACCCCGTGCCCGAAGGTCGACCAATAGGTCGCGGAGTCGACCGTCACGAGCCCGGTGACGCATACCGCCGAGGTCGCGGTGAACAACGAATCCACGAACGGTGCGCGCGCGCCCGTGGCAGTGGCGATGGGGAGCTGCAGCAACGCGGTCACGACGGCGATCACCCCGGCGAACACCGCGAGGGTGAGCCGGGCGGGGGAGCGGCGGGCGACGTCGTCGAGCCAATCCCGTGGGCGGGCGAGGAACGCGACTCGCTCACTCCTCACACTGCCTCCTTCAGCATTGGTTGCTTCCGCGTTTTCCGGATAGGTTGAGCATATGCCTGCAAAGACGCTCCTGGTGTGGTCAGATGAGCTCCTACAGTACAATTTCGGGCCGACCCACCCCATGGCTCCCGTGCGATTGGGGTTCACGCGCAGTCTCATCGGCGCGTTGGAGCTGCTCAAAAGCGTGGAGGTCGCCGACGCCCCGGTCGCCCCCCGCGCGGAGCTGGAACTCGTTCACGACCCGGAATTCATCTCCCGGGTGGAGGCCGAGGAGGCCGACCTCCCCTACGGTCTGGGCACCGAGGATGACCCGGTGTTCGCCGGGATGCACGAGGCCGCCGCCCGGATCGCGGGTGGCACCGTACGTGCGGCGAAGCACGTGTGGGAGGGAGCGCCGTCGCGGGCAGTGAACTTCGCCGGTGGGATGCACCACGCGATGCCGGGCAAGGCGGCGGGGTTCTGTGTGTACAACGACGCCGCGATCGCGATTCAGTGGCTGCTGGACCACGGCGCCGAGCGGGTCGCCTACCTCGATATCGACGCCCACCACGGGGACGGGGTCGAGCGGGCGTTCTGGGACGACCCACGGGTGCTGACGATCTCGATCCACCAGACCGGGATGTCGCTGTTCCCCGGAACCGGCTTCGCCCAGGACGTCGGTGGCCCCCGGGCGCGGGGGACCGCGGTCAACGTCGCCCTGCCCGCCCGCACCCGCGACGAGGGGTGGCTGCGGGCGCTGGTCTCCGTAGCGGATCCGCTGCTGCGACAGTTCGACGCCCAGGTACTCGTCTCCCAACACGGATGTGACTCCCACTACCGCGACCCGCTCACGCAGTTGGAGATCTCGGTGGATGCCCAGCGTATCGCGGCGGAGATGATCCGCGCGTGGGCGAGTGAATACGCGGGTGGGCGATGGCTCGCGGTCGGGGGCGGTGGATATGACATCGCCTCGACCGTCCCGCGGGTGTGGGCGAACCTCGTGGCGATCGCCTCCGAGCAGGACCTCGATCCCGCAACACCGTTGCCCCGCCGGTGGCGGAGCGACCTCGTGGCGGCCGGGTTCGAGGTGGCAGAAACGATGAGCGACGAGCGCCAGCCCCAGCACGGGTATTTCGCCGAGGGCTACGACCCGGCTGATCCGATCGATCGGGTGATCATGGCGACCCGCCGCGCGGTGTTCCCTGAGCACGGGCTCGACCCGATGCTAGATTGATCTCAGTACCTGAAAGAATCGGTGCCGTTCTGGGGAAGCCGACCCGCGGGCTTTGCCGGTGGGATAGTCTCACCGCTAGAGTTTGCCGGTAGCCCCGCTCGCACGATCGGCGTTCTGAACGGAAAGGAGACTCCCGATGGCACAGCCCCCTGGGCCCCGTTTCCTGACCGTGGCTGAGGTTGCTGAGATGGCGCGGGTTTCGAAGATGACGGTGTACCGGATGGTTCACTCCGGGGAGCTTCCCGCGATCCGGGTCGGCAAATCGTTCCGGGTGCCCTACGAAGAGGTTGAAAAACTCTTCAGCGAAGTCATCGACGTCGAGTACGATTCCGGCTCCTAACGATTCCGTCCCTGGGGTTCGGCCGCGGTGAGCGACGAGCGTCACAGCGGTGAGGGCTGTTACACCCGTGAAAAACCGCCGGCGCAGGGAGTAGAATCGTCGGCAGTGTGTGGGCTCGGGAGTCCGCGCCTATCCGTGTCCAGTTGGTAAGTGAGGTCCGTGTGGGTTCCGTAGTTAAGAAGCGCCGCAAGCGTATGTCGAAGAAGAAGCACCGCAAGCTCCTTCGCAAGACGCGCCACCAGCGTCGCAACAAGAAGTAGCCATCGAAAGGGCCGGGGAGATTTCCGGTCCTTTCGCTTTCCCCCTCTGAACGCCTGACCGGAAGTAAGACGATGCGCATCGAGCTCTACACCCGCCCCGGGTGCACGTTGTGCGACGACGCCCGGCGCCTGCTCCAGCGCGTGTGCGTGGGCCGCGAGTGGTCGGAGATCGACGTCGATTCCGATCCGGGCCTTCGGGCCGAATATGGCGAATTCGTACCTGTCGTGGAAGTCGACGGCGAGCGGGTGGGGCAGTGGCACATCGATGAGACCCGCCTGCGCGCGGCGATCGAGGGGAACAAAAAACGCGCCCCCCGCCGGTGGTTTCGCCGGCGAGAAGCGCGGAACTGAAGGACCCGCCCGCGCCGTTAGTCCTGAGCCACGGCAGCGACGTCGAGTTCGATCTTCACTTTGTCACCCACGAGCGCGCCGCCGCCCTCCATGGCGACGTTCCACGTGAGCTCGAAGTCTTTGCGTGAAATGGAGGTCTCCGCCGAGAATCCGAGGCGCAGTTTCCCATCCGGGCCCGTGGTCGAGCCGTGGTAGGCCGCCTCGAGGGCGACCGGCCGGGTCACCCCGTTCGCGGTGAAGTCCCCGTTGACGACGAACTCCTCCCCGCTGCCTTCCACCGAGGTGGTGCGGAAGGTCCACTCCGGGTTCTCCTCCGCGTGCCAGAAGTCGGCGGAGCGAAGGTGTTCGTCGCGACCCGGCTGTCCGGTGTCGACACTCGCCGATTCGATGTCCACGCTGACGGTGGACTGGGCGAAGTCCTCGGCGACCTCGAGGGTGCCGGAGAAGGCCGTGAATGTGCCGCGGACTCGGGCGACGCCGGCGTGGCGTACGGAGAAACCGAGCACGGAGTGGGCCGTGTCGATGTCGAATGTGCCCGTGGGAAGCGTGGTCATGGAAACCGCCAATCAGATCTAGTTGAAAGTTGCACTACCTACTATCCTGGGGATGTAGCATCATGTCAAGGTGCGCTCGGCCGCGGAATGGCGGGACGGGCGGAGAGTTGGGGAGAAGATGAGCGAACCGAAGTGGCTGTCCGCAGCCGAGCAGCGGGCCTGGCGCGCGTTCCTGACCGGATCGGCGTGGCTGCAGGAGGCGCTGAACAACGATCTGGAAGAAGAGAACGACCTGTCGATGAACGAGTATGAGATCCTCGTTCGGCTCTCGGAGGCACCGGAGCGGCGCGTGCGGATGTCGGTGCTCGCTGAGCACCTCGTGCATTCCCGGTCCCGGCTCACGCACACGATCGCCCGCATGCAGCGCCAGGGCTGGGTCGACCGCGCTCCCTGCGCGGAGGATGGGCGCGGGGTGGAGGCGGTGCTCACCGACCGCGGTTACGAGACCCTCGTCGCGGCGGCGCCGGGCCACGTCGCCTCGGTGCGCCGCCACCTCGTCGACGTCCTCACTCCGGAACAGATGGCCGCGCTCGGGGAGATTTTCACTACCGTCGCCGCCCGGCTGCACCCGCAGGCCCCGGACGTGCTCACGGTCTCCGAGGTCGCGGGGAACTGAGGACCCCGGGGTGGGAGATCGCCCACGTCAACGTGAGTTCTGCTGCCAATTCTGAGACACTGACTCTTATGGCCCGTACCCTGGTACACCTCCTGCGACACGGTGAGGTGCACAACCCCGATTCGATTCTTTACGGACGGCTCGCTGGCTACAACCTCTCCGATCTGGGCAACGAAATGGCCCGGATGGCCGCCGACGACCTCGTCGCCCGCGGGGCGAACGTCACCCACGTGGTCGCCTCCCCCCTCGAACGCGCGCAACAAACCGCAGCGCCCATCGCCGAGGCCTACGGATTGCCGATCGTCACCGATGAGCGGGTCCTGGAGGCGGAATCCAAATTGCAGGGTCAGCCCGTCTCCGTGCGGCCGGGGCTGCTCCTCAAGCCCAAGAATCTACGGAGGCTGCTCAACCCGTTCCTGCCCTCCTGGGGAGAACCCTACGACGCGCAGGTCGCGCGCATGATCGAGGCGATCAAGAGCGCCCGCGCCGCCGCTGAAGGGAGCGAGGCCGTGCTCGTTTCTCACCAGAGCCCCATCTGGACGACCCGGCTGTTCCTCGAGGGGCGCGCGTACCTGCACGACCCGCGCAAGCGCCAATGTACCCTCGCCTCCCTCACCACGTTGATCTTCGACGGCACCACCCTCGTGGGGCTGGGCTACCGCGAACCCGCCGGTGAGCTGCTGCCCCGCGCCACTGCGATTACATGATGAACGAACGAATTCGCCGTATCCTCACGGTCGCGGCCACCGCTTTCGCTGCGCTCGGGCTCGCGGCCTGCACGGGCACCGCCACGCCCGCGCCCACCTCGACGAACGACACCGACTCCGGCTACGTCAGCGGGGATGGCTCCGTCCAGCAATGGTCCCCGGAAGAACGCGAGGAGCCCGTCGAGCTCGCCGGGGAGTCGATGACCGGAGACCCTCTCGACCTGGAGGACTGGCGCGGCAGCGTCGTCGTCGTGAATTTTTGGTACGCCGAATGCCCGCCGTGCCGCAAGGAGGCCCCCGACCTCGTCGCCCTCGCCAAGGAATTCGAGGGCGAGGTCCAGTTCATGGGCGTGAACCACATCAACGAACCCGAGACCGCCCTCGCCTTCGAGCGCCGCTTCGAGCTGCCGTACCCGAGCCTGCACGATAAGGACGCCGCCGGGGTCGCGAGCATGCAGAACGTCGTGCCACTGCAGGCGATGCCCTCCACGGTCGTGCTCGACGCCGAGGGGCGGGTAGCCGCGCGGATCCTTGGGTTGGCGGAAAAGGCCACACTCAAAGCCCTCATCACCGACACCCTGGCCGAGAGCTGATCGTGGGCGCCACCTTCGCCGAAGTCGTGTTCACCGGCTCGATGCTGCTCGCCATCCCCGTCGCACTTCTGGCCGGCATCGTCTCCTTCGCCTCCCCGTGCGTGCTCCCGCTCGTTCCCGGATACCTCGGTTACGTCGGTGGGATGGCGGGGGCCGACGACGGCAAACGGGGCAAAGTCGTTGCCGGGGTCGCGCTGTTCATCGCCGGCTTCACCGCCGTGTTCGTCGCGATGACGGCGGCGCTGAGCAGCGTCGGGATCCTGTTGCTGCGCTACCAGGACCTCATCACCAGGCTGCTGGGCGTCGTCGTCATCCTCATGGGGCTCGCGTTCATCGGGGCGTTCCCGTTCCTCCTGCGCGAACGGCGCCTGAACGTCTCCCCGCGGGCGGGGCTCGTGGGCGCGCCGCTGCTGGGGATCACCTTCGGGCTGGGCTGGGCCCCGTGCATCGGCCCCACGCTCGCCGCCGTCATGGCCCTCGCCCTGGACGAGGCGGATCCCAGCCGAGCGATCATCCTGACGATCGCCTACTGCCTCGGGCTCGGGCTGCCCTTCCTCGGCGTCGCGTTCGGACTGCGATCATCCCAGCGCATGATCGACTGGATGAAGCGCCGCCGCGTGGCAATCATGCGTTTCGGCGGCGGCCTGCTCGTCCTCATCGGGCTGCTGCTCGTCACCGGCGTGTGGGCGCGGCTCACCCTGCTGCTGCAGGGCCTCATCGATACCTGGGACCTCGTGATCTGATGGCGGAGGTGAACCGATGACCTACACCCCCGAAGGTCTCAAGGGCACAGAGAACACCCCGCGACGGCCCAAACCCGCCGGGTCGCTGGGCCTGCGCGGATGGGGGCGCTGGATGTGGCGTCAACTCACGTCGATGCGCGTGGCGCTCATGCTGTTGCTGCTCCTCGCCGTCGCCGCCCTGCCCGGATCGTTCTTCCCACAGCGCCCCGCAGACCCCGCCGCCGTCGCCGCCTATTACAGCGACCACCCGGACCTCGCGCCGTGGTTGGAACGGGCGGGCCTGTTCAACGTCTACGGTTCGCCATGGTTCTCCGCGGTGTACATCCTGCTGTTCATCTCCCTCATCGGCTGCATCCTCCCGCGAGTGTGGGTCCACCTCCGGGCGATGCGCTCGGGGCCGGCGCGGTTACCCCGGAGCCTCAAACGCTTCCCGGTCCAAGCGGAATTCCTCACCCCTCTGGCCCCCGAGGAGGCGCTCGGGAAGCTCAAGGTCGGGCGGCTGCACAAGGTCGAGCGTGTCTCCGGCGACGGCGGGGCTCACCTTTCCGCGGAAACCGGCTACGGCCGCGAGACGGGTAACATCGTGTTCCACCTCGCGCTCGTCGGGCTCCTCATCGCGATGGCGTGGGGCCACATGATCCACTACCGCGGACAAGCGCTCGTGGTCGAGGGCAACTCCTTCGTCAACGCGCCGTTGGACTATGACTCCTTCGATGCCGGGCCGCTGTTCGACGACGAATCGTTGCAGCCGTTCCGGTTCACCCTGGAGGAGTTCTTCTCAGAATTCACGATGGACTCCCGGGCGTTGGACTTCCGCGCCGACGTCACCGTACATACTCCCGGCGGGGAATCCCGGCCGGAATCGATCTGGGTGAACGACCCCCTCGACATCGACGGTGCCCGGGTCTACCTCCAGGGCAACGGTTTCGCGCCGTCGATCACTGTTCGAGATACCGGGGGCGAGATCGCCTTCAGCGGTCCCGTGCCCTTCCTTCCCCAGGACGAGGTGTACGCCTCCACCGGCGTCGTCACCGTTCCCGACGCGAATATGGGGGAGAACCAGCTCGGTTTCCAGGGCACGTTCCTCCCCTCGGCGATCCCCTCCGATGACGGCGCGTTCGTGGGCTCCGCCCACCCCGCCCCGATCGATCCCGTGCTCATCCTGCAGTTATGGGAGGGCGACCTCGGCCTCGACGCGGGAATTCCGAAGTCGCTCCTCGTTCTCGACACGGAGAACATGACCCAGGTGATGATCCCCGGCGATGACGGCGAAGGCGGGGACGAAGTGCCCTACCGAGCCGTGCTGCGCCCGGGTGAGGAAGTGGAACTCCCGGACGGGCGGGGAACCGTATCGTTCGACTCCCTCCCCCGCTTCGTCGCCCTCGACCTGCGCTACGACCCGTCTATCATATGGATGGGTGGATTCGCGGTGCTCGCGATGCTCGGGCTCAGCGGGTCGCTGTTCCTCAGGCGCCGCCGGATCTGGGTGAAACTGGAACCGCACGGTGAGGAAACCCTCGTCACCGCAGCGGCACTCGCCCGAGGCGACGATCCGGGGCTCGAAAGGGCGCTCGAACGAGTGCTCGCCGAACTCCCCGACGTGGAAGAGCAGCAGTCCGACGCCAGCGACGATACTGAAGGAAAATGATGAGTCTGGAAAACCTAAGCATCGTTCTCGTATACGGGGCGATGGCGGCCTATACCGTGGCGATGCTCGGCTTCGCGATCGACCTGTTCGGACTCGGTAGCCGCACCGTGGCCCACAAGCGCCGCGCCGCGGGGATCGGGATGAGCACCACGTGGCTCGCTGCGGTCCTCCACCTCGGTGCGCTGATCACCCGAACCATGGCTGCCGGCCGAGTGCCCTGGGCGAACATGTACGAGTTCACCCTGATGTTCACGTTCTTCGTCGTCGCGACCTTCCTCGGCCTGAACTTCGCGCGCGACATGCGCTTCCTCGGTTCGCTGGTGAACCTCCTCATCGTGCTCGGGCTCGGCCTCGCGACCTCGGTGCTCTACGTCAACGCCGAGGGGGTGGAGCCGATCCTCGACAACTACTGGCTCATCATCCACGTGTCGGTGGCAACAATCTCCACCGCGCTGCTGTACATCGGCGCCGCGTTCGCCATTCTTCAACTCTTCCAACACGCCGCGGAGAAGAAGACGGTGGGCGCCGCGCCGCAGCAGGTGGTGAACCTGCGCAGCCGCAAACAGTCCTCCCGAGTGCGCAACCTCACCGAGGAAACAACCATCGCGTCCGCCGGTGGGGGCGGCTCGGCGGGCGCCGGCTCGACGACGGCGGTGCTCGACGCTGACACCGACGCCGACACCGACGCACCCTTTGACTCTCGTGAGAAGACCTCCCCATTCCTACGGATCATGGGGTCTCTTCCCTCCGCCGCGAAACTGGAGATCTGGGCGTACCGGATCGTCGGGGTCGGGTTCGTGACGTGGACGTTCACCATCATCGCAGGCGCGATCTGGGCCGAGCACGCGTGGGGGCGCCCCTGGGGATGGGACCCGAAGGAGACGTGGTCCTTCGTCGTGTGGATCATCTATGCGGCGTACCTGCACGCTCGCGCGACGGTGGGGTGGACCGCAGAGAAGTTCGCCTACTTCCTTCTCGTCGGGTTCCTCGCCCTACTCGCGAACTTCTACCTCGTGAACCTGTTCATCCCCGGGAACCACTCCTACGCGTTCTAACTCTCGGTAGCGGGGCCGTCGTTGGGCTCGTCTTTGTTGCGTTGGTCACGCAGGTTCCGCTCCTGGAGGTAGCGCAGGAAGTCCGGGTCGTCGTCGGGTGCGACCGGGGTGCGGTGTTCGTGGTCCGGGCCCTGTCCGCCGGCGTAGAATCGCGAGATGAACAGCCAGAGCAACGATCCCACGAGGGGTTGTAGAAGCAGGATCATGACCACCCAGGCCCACGTGGGAACGCCCGGGCGGCGTTCGTTTTCCGTACGCACACAGTCGATCACCGCATACGTGGTGAGTCCGATTATGAGCAGGGTGAAAATAATTCGCATGAATTCAGCCTACGCTTGAGTTTATGTTCCGGTATGCCGCACTTCGTATCAGTCTACTCGTGGTCGTCGGCGCCCTGTTGTTCCTCGCGGGAATGCGTGGGGTGCTCCTCGCAGGATCGAGCATCATCATCGCCGCGTTGCTCGCATACATCTTCTTCCCCACCCAACGAAATCAGGCCGCGCAGCGGCTCGAGCAGATCGCGCACCGGGAGGAAAAGCCGCGTGAGCGCGATGAAGACATGGCCGCGGAGGATGCCGTGGTCGAGGAGTCCGTGGTCGAGGATGCGGATGCCGGCTCAGAGGAGTCCGGCGAGCAGGAGGGCGACTCCGATACCGAGCTGAACTAGGCCGGTATCGCGCAGCGTCGGGATCATCTCCGCGCGGGAGCGCAGCACCCGAGTCGCAAGGACCAGCGCCCAGGCCCCGAACAGCAGGCCGAGCAGCCCCGCACCGGCGCCGAGCGTCGCGCCGCCCGCGAAGTTTCCAAGCGCGATGAATGCAGCGACGGCGAAGCCGAGCGTGAGGGCGATGAACGCTCCGTAGACGCGGCGTGCTCGGGTGTCACCGAGGCGGACGGCGAGGGTGCGTTTGCCGCTCACGGTGTCGGTGGGGATGTCGCGGATGTTGTTGATCATCAGCAGGGCGCACGCGATGAATCCCATCGAGATCCCCGCGAACGTGCTCGCGAGATTGAGGGTGAGGATCTGGGTGTAGGTCGTTCCCCAGGTCGCCACGAGGCCGAAGAAGACGAATACTGCCACCTCGCCCAGGCCCCGGTAACCATAGGGCTTCTTGCCCCCGGTATAGAACCACGCCGCGACGATGGCGAGCGCCCCCGCAGCGATGAGCAACCACGCCTGGGCGAGCCACACGAGAACAAGGCCCGCCACTGCGGCCGCGCCGAACCAGGCGAAAGCGATCCGCTTGACCGTAGCCGGGGCGACGATCCCCGAGGCCGTCAGGCGAGTGGGCCCCACCCGGTGCTCGTCGGTTCCCCGCACGCCGTCGGAGTAGTCGTTGGCGAAGTTCACCCCGATCTGCAGGGCGAGCGCCACCGCCGCGGCCAGCAGGGCTCGACCGAGCTTCGCCTCGGCGCCCGCGGCGCCGGTCCCAGCAAGAACCGGAGCGAGAGCCGCCGGAAGGGTGCGCAGGCGCGCACCTTCCAACCAGTCGGAAAATCCAGGGCGCAGGTTCGGGGTGGTCACAGGTTCGATTCTGCCAGTTCTCATTCGTGCCGGACGCCCTCACCCGCGGCGAGGACCGTCAACGCGAGGTCCGCGGCCGCGCGCCGGTCAACTTTCCCCGGCCCGCGCGTGGGAAGACGCATCGTAATGACGAGTGTGCGAGGTGCGGCGGCGGTGCTAAGCGCGGAACGAGCGTTCGCACGGATCGCGTCGAGAAGCTCGCGGCGGCGTTGGAGGTGATCCTCCCCGCGCAACGCTGACGGCTCTCGGGGCACGACGACAGCGGCGACCTCGGCGCCCCATTCGGGCGAGGGGAGCCCTACGACCACGCAGTCACCGACCTCGGGGAGCTCCCTCATCGTCGCTTCTACCGCCGCGGGGTGGACGTTCACGCCGCCGGTGATGATCACATCGTCCGCGCGCCCGAACACCACCAGCCGCCCGTGAGTGTCCGCCGAGATGCTGCCGAGATCGTTCGTGCGAAACCACCGCGTGCCGCCGAGGGTGACGAAATCCGAAGGAGCGTCGTCGAGATACCCCCAGGCGAGCGTGTCGCCACCGAGCCAGATCCGACCGTCGTCGCCAATCTTCACCTCGACGCCGGGTAGGGCAGTGCCGTCGTATACGCAGCCGCCGGAGGTTTCGGTGGATCCATAGGTGGTGTGAATGGTGAGCCCGGCGCGGCGCGCTTCTCTCAGGAGGGCCGGGTCGATCGCGGAACCGCCGAGAAGGATAGCGTCGAGCGTGGCGAGGGCCTCGAGGTCAGCGGCGGGGCCGCTGAGAACACGGACGAGTTGGGTCGGCACGAGCGAGGTGTAGCGGCGTGTGGTCGGATCCATCCGGGAAATCGCCTCTGCGAGGGAAGCGTCGCCGCGGATGACGGGCTCGAACCCGGCGAGGAGGGAGCGGGCGCAGACCTGCAGCCCCGCGATGTGCTCGTGGGGAAGGGTGAGGAGCCATTGCCCCGGCCCGCCGAGCCGTTCGTGGGTAGCGCGGGCCGATGCCCGGATCGCGGCGGGGGTGAGCCCGACGGGGCGGCCGACCCCGCTGCTGGACCCGGAGGTGGTGACGACGATGCTCACCTCCTCGGGGAGGGGGGCGGGGAGCAGGCTCCGGTCGGTTCCGAGCACTAATTCACCCGCGCCGTCGAGCGCGGCGCGAAGGTGGGTAAGGAACGGTTTCACGGGTTTTCCTCAGGATATAAAGTTGGCTCATGCCACTGTTCAAGGGTAAACCTTCTCACCTGCTCGCGGCCCTCTCTGCGGTCCTCTTCGTTACGGTTGCCGGGTGCGGGGCCGGAGCGGGAAAGGACTCCGCGTCCATCGAGCGTCCGGAACCGGTCGTGGAGGACACTCCAGATCCGCAGCAGACCCACTCGTGGCCGCTCACCGGCGTGAGCGCAGAGGAGGCCGAGTTCGGGCCCGCGCTCAGCGTGAAGATTGAGAACTCTCCGGGCGCGCGCCCGCAGGGCGGGTTGGACCGCGCGGACATCGTGTGGGAGCAGCTTGTTGAAGGTGGCATGACCCGGTTCGTAGCGATGTTCCACTCCGACCTTCCGGAGGCGATCGGTCCGGTTCGCTCGGTGCGGCCGATGGACGCTGCGATCGCGGGACAGGTCGGGGGTGGATTAGCGTTTTCTGGTGGCCAAGCCGAGTACCAGGCGAAGATCTCCGCGGCGGGCGTGAGCCTCATCTCTCACGACGGTGGGAACGCTGGGTTCTACCGCGATCCGAACCGACAAGGTGACCACCGGTTATTCGGCGACACCGAGCAGCTGCTCGGCGAGGTGAGCGAGGCCGAAGCACCCCCGGAACTGTTTTCGTACCCAGATGAGGGCGAGGACCCCGCCGCTGTGCGTGCAGGGAGTGAGGCGAATACCGTGGAGACGAGCTTCCCCGCGTCAAAACCCTCCTGGCAGTGGAACGGGGAGGTCTGGCAGCGGATGGAGTCTGGCCAAGCGGCACATGCGGAATCGGGAGCCCCCTTGGAGGCGGCCAACGTCGTGGTGATTCGCGTTGAGGTGCGGGACACCGGGAACCGCGATGCCGCGGGATCGATGGTCCCGGAGACGGTTCTCACCGGTTCGGGCGAGGCGATGGTGTTCAGTGGCGGACACGTGGTCGACGGGACGTGGGAGAAGGACGGCGATGCTGATCCCCTTCGACTCGTCGGCGCTGACGGCGAGGAGCTCACCTTGGCGCCGGGGAAAACCTGGGTTGAACTCGTGCCGAACCAGGGCGGCAGTGTGAAGGTGAGCTAGGCGGCAGCGCCCCGGTTCGCGAGTTTCCATTCGGGAGTGCCGGGAGGTGGATGGTAGGGGATGAAGAAGGCGATGGAGCACCCTGGATCCTCCTCGTCGATGAAGGGATCGGCCTCTGGCGGGAGGCTGAAGGGCGATGGCTCAGGAACGGTCCACGACGGCGGGTAGTCGCGGCCATGGACCGCGCGGGTGCTGGCAGATTTAGCGAGGAGCGCTTCGATGAGGTCTTCCGCGCGCTCGCGGTCCTCATTGTCACCGAGATCGACCGGCGCTGCGGGTGCGTTCGCGAGCTGTGCGCCAGGGTGAGCCGGCGCGCCGTCATTGCGTTCCGTTCGGGCGCTGTAGGTGCCCGCATTCGTGCGGATGAATTGCATCCCGCGCGGCCCGGTCCAGTAATACTCCGCATCACCCAGGTGCACGTAGGACCATGCGCTGTGCTTCCCGCTCGTCACCGGGGAATTGTCGGCGTGGGTCTTCAGCCGGTGGTGAGTGCGGCACAGGGGAGCGAGGTTGCAGGTGCAGGTTGCACCGCCGGTGCCATCGGGTTTCCACGGTTCAGTATGGTCGGTGTCGCACTGATGTGCTCGGCGGGTGCAGAACGGGAATGCGCACGTGTCGTGCGAGAGTTGAACGTGCTCGCGGGCACGTCGGGGAGGCTGATACGCATCGGAGTTGATGGATTCCTCGAGGTCGAGCACGGGGCGGACGTTGACCTCCGGCGCGAAAGCTCCTGTGAGCGTGGGGCGGGTGAACCATTCGCGAATCGTTCGTGGGTCGCAGACGATCGGCCCCGGAACTCCCTTGCCCTCTACCGCCGCGACGCCGCGGGACGGCTCAGAAACAGCCGAATGGGGCAGGTGGATGAAGAGTTTGACGCCGGGAGGGCTCGCACCTTTGCCGTTCCAGAATGGACGGGGCGCGGGTTCCGTGGGCGGGACGGTGTCGGCGAGGTCCGCCGGGACCCACGTGCCCTTGGGCAGATCCGCGGGCTCGGGAGAGAGGACGGCGCCGCCGTCAGCGAACGAATCCGAGAACAGAGTGCCGTGCCCCGTCGCGCTGCGTGCGAGGTCGCCCAACGCCCAGGCACGGCGGGTGCCCAGGGGCGCGTCGGAGCCTGCGTCCTTGAGCGCTTGAGCGCCCGCGGTGAGTGCGGCATCCAGCGCGAGGGCGTCGGGGAGGTCCATGTGGCCGAGCACCGGAACAATGCCCCGGTGGTGTTCATTCGTGTAGACCTCGACGGCGCGCATGCTCTTGGCCTGGTCATCTTCGGTCTCTTCGGCTTCCGCCATGAAGCGTTTCCGAGCTTCGGCGACTATCCGATCCCTGGAGGTCTGCGTGATGCGCGCGGTGCGTTCAGACATGTGCCGGTCGATGAAATCGACGGCCGCCGGGGTGAGGTCGAAACAGTCCCCGGCGAGGAGGCGGGCGCGCCACACGTCGAGCCCACCGGCGAGTACGCGGGACCACACGCGGGGAAGGAGGTGCACGAGCATGAGGGATTCACGAACGAGTTTCCGCGCCGTGTGTTCCGTCAAACCGGCCGCGATCGCGAACTCGGTGATGGAATCGTCGTCGAACGCCAGACACCCTTTGGCGCTGAGCTGATCGAAAACCCACTGGTCTTCCATTCCCTCGAATCCGGGGTGATCGGGCGGGTAGGGGTCAGTGGGATGATGCTTCGCCCACTCCACCGCGAGGACTACGAGGCCGCGGTCGAGGAGCCGGAGCTGTTCGCGCACCCCGGCAACGCCGTCGAGGACATCCTCAACATTGGTTATCGCGGGGCTGGCGTCGGTGTACATAACACCATTATATCGAACGCGCGTACGATGTCTAGGGTGTGTGAACAAATGTTCGGAAATGCGCGGTTCAGTCCGTTTCCGCCTCGCTGGGAAGACCGAGCCGGCGCAGCAGAAGCAGTGACAGTCCTAGAAGTACCGCGGGAACTGAGACCAATCCGGTTCGCGGCGCTCAAGGAACGCGTCTCGCCCCTCGACCGCCTCGTCCGTCATATACGCGAGACGAGTAGCCTCCCCGGCGAACACCTGCTGCCCGGCGAGGCCGTCGTCAACAAGGTTGAACGCGAACTTCAGCATTCGAATCGCTTGCGGCGACTTCGTCGCGATGATGCGGGCGTACTCCAGTGCGGCGTCCTCGAGCTCCGCGTGCGGAACCGCCTCGTTGACCACTCCCCAGCGCTCGGCCTCCTGCGCGGAGTATTCGCGGGCGAGGAAGAAGATTTCCCGGGCCCGCTTATCCCCGACCTGCCGCGTGAGTAGCCCGGAGCCGTAACCGGCGTCGAACGAACCGACGTTCGCGTCGGTCTGCATGAACTTCGCGTGCTCGAGCGAGGCGATCGAGAGGTCGGCGACGACGTTGAGCGAGTGCCCGCCCCCGGCGGCCCACCCGGACACGGCCGCGATGATCGGTTTGGGCATCGTGCGCATGAGGCGCTGCACCTCCAGGATGTGCAGGCGCCCCGCCCGTGCCGGGTCGATGTCGGCGGCCGTCTCACCCTCGGCGTAGCGGTAACCATCGCGCCCGCGGATCCGCTGATCGCCGCCGGAGCAGAAGGCCCATCCGGAATCCTTGGGGCTCGGGCCGTTCCCCGTGAGGATGACGGCGGCGACGTCGGAGCTCATCCGGGCGTGGTCAAGGGCTCGGTAGAGTTCATCCACGGTGTGGGGGCGGAAGGCGTTGCGCACCTCCGGGCGGTCGAATGCGATACGCACCACGGGCAGGTCCTGCTCATCTGCGCCGGTGCGATCAACACCGCGGTGGTAGGTGATATCGGTGAATTCAAATCCCTCGATGAGGCGCCATCTGGCGGGATCGAAGGTCTCGGAAACTTTTTCAGGCAGAGTACTCACGCTCCAACTCTAAGGCGAGCGCGAGGATTCATCATGGTCAAACCAGCGGCCGAGGGCTACCGTGGACGAACAGTATCTCTGTGGCAGCTAATGGAGGATGTCATGGCAAAGGTACCCACGCAGGCGGATGTGGTCATCGTCGGGGCGGGCATCGCGGGTAATTCGATCGCGTGGCATCTCGCGGATATGGGCTGGCGCAACATCGTGCTGCTCGAGAAGGGGCCTTTGCCCGATCCGGGCGGCTCCACGGGCCACGCCTCGAACTTCGTCTTCCCCGTCGATCACTCCAAGGGGCTCACCGATCTCACGCTCGACTCCGTGCGCCAATACACCGAACTCGGGGTGCTGCACGACTGCGGGGGACTCGAGGTGGCGCGCACCCAGGAGCGGTACGCGGAGTTCCAGCGGCGAATGATGTCGGCAAGATCCTGGGGCATCGAGGCGCATCTGGTCTCGCCGAAGGAGATCGGTGAGCTCGTGCCCTACATCGACGCGGGCCTCCTCGTCGGCGGCTTCTACACGCCCTCGGGAGCGATCGTGAACCCGGTCGAAGCGGGCCGCATCATGCGTGAACGCGCCGAGGAGCTGGGTGCACTCACGACCTGCGAGAACGTGGAGGTGACCGGGTTCGACGTCAGGGGTGGCCGGGTGCAGTCGGTGCGCACGAGCGCCGGGGAGATCGCCGCGGACGTCGTGGTCCTCGCGTGCGGTGTGTGGAGCCCGAAGGTCGCCGCGCTAGGTGGCGCCACAATTCCCCTCACGCCCGCCGTGCACCAGATGATCGACGTCGGTCCGATTCCGGAATTCGAGGGCAGCGAGTGGATCAGTTTCCCACTCGTGCGAGACATGGACAATAAGATGTACGAGCGCCAGCGGGGGCCCAACCTCGAGATCGGCTCGTACGCTCACCGGCCGATCCTGCACGAGCCGGACGAGATTCCTCGCGTGGGCGAGAGCGAGCAGGCGTCCCCGACGAGCTTCCCGTTCACGCCCGAAGACTTCTCCGCGCAACTACTCCAGGCCCGGGAACTGTTTCCGGGCATCCTCGGCCGGGACCTGCCGACGGCGCTCGCGATCAACGGGCTGCTTTCTCTCACCCCCGACGCGATGCCGCTTGTGGGGGAGACGGAAGTGGGCGGGTTGTGGTCGGCGGCCGCGGTCTGGATCAAGGAAGCCCCGGGCATGGGGCGGCTCGTCGCCCAATGGATCACCGAGGGCGATACGGATATCGACACCCACGCCCTCGATATCGCCCGGTTCACCCCGCCCACTCGGACCCGGGCGCACGTCAAGGCGCGCACGGCCGAAGGGTTCCCGAAACTGTACGGGATCGTCCACCCCAGGGAGCAATGGGAATCGAATCGGGACCTGCGCACGAGCCCGTTCCGCCCGCGCACGGACGCGCTCGGGGCGGAGTACTTCGAGACGGCCGGGTGGGAGCGGCCGCAGTGGTATGAATCGAACGCCCATCTCCTTGCGAAGTACGAGGGGCAGGTCACCGAGCGCCCGAGCGAGTGGGATGCGCGCTGGTGGTCCCCGATCATCGAGGCCGAACACCTCGCGATGCGCGAGGCCGTGGCGATGTTCGACCTGTCCGCATTCACGATTTTCGACGTCGTAGGTTCCGGCGCGCTGGATTTCCTCCAGCGCGTTTCGCTCGCCCAGGTGGACCGGCCCGTGGGCAGGGTCATCTACACGCCCTTCCTCACCCCCCGTGGCGGTTTCCGCTCCGACCTCACGATCGTGCGCCTCGCCGAGGACCGGTTCCGGGTCATCACCGGAGGCGCCGATGCCGGCCGTGACCTCGCGTGGCTCCAGGCCCACCAACCGAACGACGGCTCCGTGAGCATCCACGATGCGACCTCCGCCTGGTGCACGATCGGGCTGTGGGGCCCGCACGCGCGCGACGTCGTCACCGCCGTGACGACGACGGATGTGTCCAATGAGGCGTTCCCCTTCGGCACCGCCCAACACGTGACGCTCGCAGGCGTGCCCACGCTCATGGTGCGCATCTCTTACGTGGGCGATCTGGGATGGGAGATCCACGCCCCCACCGATCAGGGCCTACGACTCTGGGACGCGATCGCCGCAGCAGGGGAAGAATTCGGCATCGTACCCGCCGGGATCGGCGTGTACGGAACGACGGGCCGGTTGGAGAAGGCCCACCGCCTCATGGGTGCGGAACTCACTAGCGAGTACGACGTCGTCGAAGCCGGCCTCGCCCTTCCGAAGGTGAAACCCCAAGACTTCATCGGCAAGGAGGCCTACCTCGCTGCCCGCGACGGGGAGCCGGCCACCCGGTTATGTACCCTCACCGTCGAGGACCATCTCGCTGGTGGGACGGAGCCCCGCTTCCTCACCGGCACCTGCCCGGTGCTCACGAGCGAGGGCGAGCCGATCACCGATGCGCGCGGGCGCCGCTCCTACACCACCTCGGAAGGGCCCGCGCCGAGCCTCGGGCGCTACCTCGCCCTCGCCTACCTCCCGGGTGAATACGCTCACGTGGGCACGGAGTTGCTCGTGGAATACTTCGGGCGGCGCTACCCGGTATCGGTGATCGAAGTGGGGCGAGCGGCGCCGTTCGACCCCGAGATGGAGCGGGTGAAGAGTTAGTCCGCAGCGAAACGCTCGTTGCGGAAGGCAGGCGATGCACGTGGGAGACTGCCAGCATGGATCCAACGATTTCGGTCTTCACCCGCGCGGTCGCCCGCGAGTCGGCGCCCGCGAGCGGATCGGCGGCCGCGGTGGCCGTTGCCATGGCCGCGGCGCTCGCGCAGAAGGTCGCCGAGCGGAGCGAGGGCAGTGCCCGGGAGTTCGCGGCAGGGATGGATCTCGCCCGCCGCCGTGCCCTGGAACTTGCTGAAGCTGACGCGGCGGCGGTGAGGAACATGCTCGCCCGCGGCACGCCGGGGGCCGCAGCCATCGATGTACCGAGGGAGATCGGCGAGCTCGCGGCGCAGGTGCGCGAGGTCGCCGTCGAGCTGGAGGCTTCCGGCAAACCCGCTCTGCTCGCTGACGCTGCCGGTGCGCGCCATCTCGCCGAGGCCGGCGGGGCGATGGTGCGCGCGATCCTTCGCAGCAACGCCTAATTCCGGGCCGAGAACTGCCGGATGCCGGTCGTTTCGCGATTCCACCGGCACAAGGCAGTTCTCGGCGCGCGGTTCGGGTCCAAGGGCGCCTCAAGCCCGCGCAGGCCCGCCGAGCAGCCGGGAGATTTCCGCCGCGGAACCCATCACCACCTGCGCCACCGCCGCGAGCCGCTCCTCGCCGAGACGGTAGGCCGGACCGGCGGCACTGAGCGCGGCGACCACCCGCCCGGAGTGATCCCGGATCGGCGCGGCGACCGCGTTGAGACCCTCCTCGAGCTCCTCCACCGCACGCGCCCAGCCGGCCTCACGCACCTGCGCAAGCTCGCGTTCGAGGGCAGCATCATCGGTGTGCGTTGCACCGGTGAAGGCCGCCAGCGGCCCGGCGAGGATCTCGGCGCGGCGCTCAGCCGGGAGGAAGGCGAGGAGCGCCTTGCCCGAGGAGGTCGCGTGCAGCTGGGTCTGCTGGCCCACCCAGTTCTGCATCGCCACGGTGCCCGGGCCCTGCGCCTGGCACACGTTGATCGCCGCCTCCCCATCGAGGATCGCCACGTTCGTCGTTTCCCCCACCTGCGCGGCGAGGGCGTCGCACACGGGTTGGGCGTAGGTGGCGATATCGAGCCGGGAGACCATGACGCCCGCGAGGCGCAGCAGTCCCACGCCCAGCCGCAGGCCCCCCGAGTTCTCCGAGCGCTCCACGAGATCGTGCGCCCGCAGGCCGCTCACGAGGCGGGAAGCGGTGGACACGTGCACGTCCAACTGCTCGGCCACCTCGCTCACCGTCAGCCCCTCGTCTTCGGCGAGGAGTTTGAGGATCGTGACCGCCCGATCGACCGACTGCACAGGGGAAACACTCATGGCCCCAGCATAGCGGCGAACCCGCCAGGATTGCGCCATCCGCAAACTCTTGTGCTATGCGCAACACTATGGCAGTGTGAGACAGACCACCACTGATCCATGTGGTCCGATCTGGAGGCACCCAATGTCTGTCAACCAGCATCCTGGAATTCTTCTCTACCCGCGGATCCGCAAGTCGCCGTTCTTCTACTCCTCGCGGGAGCACGGCGTAGCGCAATACAGCGTGTACAACCGCACCTACCACCCGCGCCATTACGGCGACCCCGTCGCCGAATACTGGGCGCTGCTGAGCGGGGTCACCCTGTGGGATGTCGGAGTAGAGAAACAAATCGAAATCTCCGGGCCTGATGCATTCGAATTCACCAACATGCTCGTCACGCGCGACCTGAGCAAATGCCACGTCGGGCAGTGCAAGTACGTCTTCCTCACCAACGAAGCGGGCGGCATCCTCAACGACCCCGTGCTTCTGCGGCTCGAAGAGAACCGCTTCTGGCTCTCACTGGCCGACAGCGACATCGAGCTATGGGCCCGCGGCGTGGCCTACGGCAACAACTTCAACGTGACGATCGAGGAGATCGACGTCGCCCCCGTGCAGATCCAGGGGCCGCTCTCGGTAGCGGTGATGCGGGATCTATTCGGCGACGACGTTCTCACCGTTCCGTACTACTACTTGCGCGAGTACAACCTGGGTGGGGTCGACGTCGTCGTCTCCCGCACCGGATATACCGCGGAGGTGGGGTATGAGGTGTACGTGAAGAACGCGAGCCGGGACGCCCCGGCCGTGTGGGACATGATCGTCGAGGCGGGCAAGCCGCACGGGTTGCGCGTCACCGGCCCCTGCCACATCCGGCGCATCGAGGGCGGGATCCTCGCCCACGGCTGCGACATCACGTTCACCACCAACCCGTTCGAAATCGGGATGGGGTACGACTGGATGGTCAACTTCGACGGCCCCGACTTCATCGGCAAGGCCGCCCTCGCCCGGGTGAAGGAGCAGGGCACCACCCGCGGCCTCGCCGGCGTCGAGATCGGCGGCCGGCCGCTCGGTTCCTTCAACGACGGCTCGATGATCGACGTCTTCGGCGTTTACGACGGCGAGGAGCGGATCGGGGAGGTCACCTCCGCCTGCTTCTCGCCCCGGCTGGAGAAGAACATCGGGTACGCGATGGTTCCCGCCGAATATTTCGAGCTCGGCCGGCGCTTCCTCGTCGATACTGGAGAGGAACGGGCGGAGGCCGTCGTCGTCCCGAAGCCGTTCATCGACCCGAAGAAGGACCAACCCAAGACTGACGTGAGCGAGCTAATTGGCGCCGAATGAGGCCGTCGTGGCCAGCCGGATCGAGGTGCTGCCGATCGGCAACATCGTGGCTAACGTGCGCGAGAACGTGCCCGAGCCGGTGACGATCACGGTCACCGCCTCGCCCCGGCAGGGCATCGAGGCGACGATCGGGGTCGCGGAGGACATCGCCGAACTCGGGCACACTGCGGTGCCGCACCTGTCCGCCCGGCTCATCCGCGATAGCGGGCAGCTCCAGGAGATCCTCACCCGCCTCGAGCGGGCCGGAATCACCGAGGCGTTCATCGTCGGGGGCGACGCCGAGGCCCCGGTGGGCGAATTCAGCAGCGGGAACGAACTGCTCACCGCCGCAGACGCGATCGGTCACCGCCTGCGCATCGGCATCCCCGGCTACCCCGAGGGGCACCCCCTCATCGACGCGGCCGAACTCGACCGCGCGCTGGAAGAGAAAGCGCCCCGCGCGGATTACCTCGTCACCCAGATGTGCTTCGATCCCCGGGCGATCCAGGCCTGGCTCCGCCACGTGCGCGGCCGAGGAGTCGACCTCCCGGTCTACGCGGGAGTGCCCGGGCCGATCGGGGCGATGAAACTCCTGCGCATCTCTGCCAAGGTGGGGGTGGGAGAGTCCCTGCGGGTGCTGAAGTCCCACCGTGGGCTCACCCACCTCGCTTCGCCCACGTGGGAACCCACCGAACTCGTTCGCGAGTTGCTGGGCGCGGCCCGCGACTCCGGCTCCCGGTTCGCCGGGATCCACGTGTACAGCTTCAACGACGTCGCTGCCGCTTACCAGTGGCACCCAGGAGGAGAACCCGAATGACCACCACGATGCCCACGAGCCTGGAGATCGGGCGGCGCGCCCACCGCGAACCCATCGAGGCCGTCGCCGAGGAGATGGGCCTGGGCGCTGACCTGCTCGAGCCCTACGGCCGAGACGTCGCGAAGATCGACCTCGCGGCGATCGACCGGCTCGCGGGGCGCCCGCGGGCGAAATACGTCGTCGTCTCCGCGATCACCCCCACGCCACTGGGAGAGGGGAAGACTACGACGACGATCGGCCTGGGAGACGGGCTACGGCGGATCGGTAAACGCGCGACGATCGCGATCCGGGAGGCCTCGATGGGCCCGACGCTGGGGATCAAGGGCGGCGCCGCCGGGGGCGGATACAGCCAGGTGGTGCCGATGGAACGGCTCAACCTCCACCTCACCGGCGATATCCACGCCGTCACCGCCGCGCATAACCAACTCGCGGCGATGCTCGACGCCCACCTCCTGCACGGTAACTCGCGCGGGATCGACCCGGAATCGATCACGTGGCGCCGGGTCCTGGACATCAACGACCGCGCCCTGCGCGACATCGTCATCGGGCTCGGCCCCCGCACCAACGGCCGCGTGCGCCAAACCGGGTTCGACATCACCGCCGCCTCCGAGGTGATGGCCACCCTCGCGCTCGCGACCTCGCTCGCAGATCTGCGCGCCCGGCTCGCGCGGATCGTCGTCGCCTTCACCGCCGCGGGTGAACCGATCACGGCCGAGGACGTCAACGGCGCCGGCGCGATGGCGGTGATCCTCAAGGACGCAGTGAAACCCAACCTCCTGCAGACCCTGGAGAACACTCCCGCGCTCGTGCACACGGGCCCGTTCGGAAACATCGCCACCGGAAACTCCTCCGTCGTCGCCGACCTCATCGGCGCCCGCGCGAGCGAGTACCTCATCACGGAGGCGGGGTTCGGGGCGGACATGGGCGCCGAACGGTTCTTCAACATCAAGTGCCGGGTCTCCGGGCTCACCCCGGACGCGGCCGTGCTCGTCACGACCGTCCGCGCGCTCAAGGCGCATTCGGGTAATTACCGCATCGTCGCCGGGCGCCCGCTGCCCCCCGAGCTCTTCGACGCGAACCCGCGCGACGTCCACGCGGGCGGGGCGAACCTGCGCAAACAGATCCAGAACATCAAGGCGCACGGGGTCACCCCGGTCGTCGCGATCAACGCCTTTGCCGATGATCACCGTGAAGACCACGAGGCGATCTTCGAGATCGCGGCGCAGGAGGGCGTGCGGTGCGCGCTCGCGAGCCACTTCGCCGACGGCGGGGCGGGGGCGAGCGACCTCGCCGCAGCGGTGGTCGAGGCCGCGGAAGACCCCGTGAACTTCGAGTTCCTCTACCCCGACCAGGCGCCGCTGCGGGAGAAGATCGAGGCGATCGCAACGAAGATCTACGGCGCGGACGGGGTCGACTACGCTCCCGCCGCCGCCCGGGCCCTGGACACTTTCGAAGCCCATGGCTGGACCGACCTGCCCGTCTGCATGGCCAAGACCCACCTCTCGCTCTCCTCCGACCCGTCCCTGCGCGGGGCCCCCACGGGGTGGCGCCTGCCGGTGCGGGAAGTGCGCGCCTCGGTCGGCGCGGGGTTCATCTACCCCATCTGCGGCGCGATGCAAACAATGCCCGGGCTCGGCTCCGACCCCGCCGCCGCCCACATCGACATCGACGAACGCGGTGAGATCGTCGGCCTCTTCTAGCCGCGACCCACGTGCGATGGGTGCCGTTCGCCGCAACCATTACCGCATCGGAGACCCGCGTGGCGGCGCGCGGGCGGGCTGGGTCCCCACCGCGTGAACTATTGCGGCAAACGGTCCCCAGATGCGCTGACGGCGCC
>DATGUB010000032.1:0-10561 GCA_035301585.1 Beutenbergiaceae bacterium
TACGCCGCATCCATGTGGACTTTGAGGTCGTCCATCGGGACCTCGACGGAGAGTTTGACCCGGGTCGGGTCGAGGTTCTCGACTGCGCTCTTCACGTGCTTGAACTCCAGACAGATTTGAGGGTTCGGGCGCGGTTGCCGCGGGGCAGCATGCGTTGACCGATTATTAACCAATCCCCAAGTCTAAAGCACGGCACGGGGCGCCGGGGCACCCCTGCAGGTGATCTATGCAACTCCGGCGGGGCCGTCGGCGATGTGTTGTAGCCGCTCGGGGTTGTCGATCCAGTACAGGCGCGGGCCTGCGAAGGCGTCGGCGGCATCGCGGTTACGCTTCTCGCGTCGGCGGATGAACCAGCTCAGCCACCCCCACACCCCGGCGATGACGGCGAGGATGATGGCAATGATGATCGTTCCGGTCAGGTTGGACTCTTCCCACACCGCGGACAGGCCGATGAGGAAGAAGACGAATAGCAGCCGCAGCGCCGCCCGGGACATCCGCGCGATACCGCAGGGGGTGTAGCGCGCCGCTTTCACCCACGGCGCCGGCATCCCGCGACTGGCGAACTGCGGATGGTTGCCCATGGCGTCGAGGACTACTTGGCGCCCGTTCGCCGCGCGGGCGTCGACGAGGGCGCCGCGGATCAGCCCGACGACGAGCGCTACGGCCCAGATGCCGAACACGGTTCCCATGACGTCGTCGTCATCGTTCGCCAAGAAATAGAAGCTACCGAGCATCAACGCCCAGGTGAGGAGCCGGAGCCCCACGAGGCTGCCCTGGCGCACGCCACGTTGCGCCAGCAGCTCCTCGGCGTACTCGTCGTCCCTGTCCCACTGCTCGATCTGCCGTCGGGCGGGCCGCTCGGCGGTGTCCGTTGCTGCCACGGGTGCCGGGGAACCGCGGTCCGGCGCCGTCGCAGCGCTAGTCGATGGCGCACTCATCGTGTGCGTCGACGGTGATCGGCCGGGGTCCGGCTCCCGGTCGGCATGCGTTTCGGGGGCCGGGGTGCCCTCCGCGATGGCGCGGAGTTCGGCGAACGCCTGGCTGCGGTCGAGGGGCTGCCAGGACCCGGTTGCGCCCGCGAGCGCCGCGCCGGTGGCGGCAGTGCTCACGCTCGCCGAGGAGAGCATCGAGCCTGGAAGCACGCGCAGCAGTTGGTGGGCGGTGCCTTCACGTCCGGGGCCACCGGTGAGGTAGACGCGGTGGATTTCACCGCTGGCGAGGTGGAGCCGGTAGACCTTCCCGGATCGTTCGATCGCCTGCAGGTCGCTGGGAGTGAGGGCGAAGTTGGGGAATCGCATCCGGAGCCGGAGCGTGAGCAGGGCGATGACGAGTGCCGCAGCGCCGAGCGCGAAGAGGTTCTCCGTACGCGAATCGACATCGGCGAAGAATCGCGCCCCGCCCTTGACCAGCAACAGGGTGGTCGCGCCGAGAAAGAGCAGCCCGCCCATGCCGTTCCGAATGGGATGTTGCCGGATCTCTTCACCCAACGTGCACTCCAGAGTCGGTTCCAAAGCAACGACCATGATACGGCCGTTCCGAGGCGGTGAAGGCATCGCGGCGCTGCGCATCGCAGTCGCAGCAGCACAGGCCTATGGAAGAGAGCACGATGGTGAGCGCGGGCAGGGCGCCGGCGAACATATCGGCGACGGGTACGAACGTGGCCAGGGATACTCCCGGACCCCAGTTGCGGGAGATGCCCGCCCCAGGGTGATCAGGTCGAACCCGATCTTGCGAGCGTAGAACTTCACTTTCTGCGTTCCCCGCTGCTCATCGAACTCCCCATCGGAGCGGTGCGCTAATTGGCGACCTGGAGGTTTCCGAGGATGACCCCGGCAGAGATCGAGGCCCAGGGTGGCGGGAACATGTATAGGTCGTCCTCGGTCGGCCAGCCGGTGAAGTCGTTTGCGTTGAAGAAGGTCATCGTCGAGTTCGTGAGAATCGGGATGTAGGGGAGATCGTCAACGATGTTCTCCTGGATGGTGGCATATGCGGCCTTCTTCTCGTCCTCATCGATCGTGGCGGCAGCGGCCTTGATCGCCTCATCCACCTCGCGGTTGGAGTATCGCGAGAAGTTCCACGTGCCGGGCTCGAGCGAGTCCCCCACGGGGGCGGTCGCCTCGCCTCCGAACCATCGGGCGTAGACCTGGTAGGGGTCGGCGATCTGGGTGCCCACGACCCCGCCGAGGAGGAGTTCGAACGAACCGGTCTCGCGGCCGTCAGCGAATTCGTTCCATGAAATAGTGGAGGCGGTGGCTTTGATGCCGGCCTTGGCAACCTGCTCCTCGATGAGGGTGGCGGCGTCGTTATAATCGGTCCAGCCATCCACCGAGGTGAGGGTCATTTCGACCGCTTGGCCATCCTTCTCATAGATGCCTTCAACGTTGAGCTCATATCCTTCGTCTTCGAGCACCTTCTTCGCAGCGTCCACGTCGGCGCCCTCGGGGTTGCGGTCGGGAACTCCGTCAGCGACCCACGCATCGTCTCGCTCGGGGAGCGTGAACGCCGGGTTGGATACGCCCGCGTGGCCCGCGAACGCCTTGTCGTTGATCGCGGCGCGGTCGATCGCCAGATGCATCGCCTGGCGCACAGCTGGGTCGGTCTGCGCACCTTCACAGCCGAGGTCTTCGTTCGCGCAGGTGTAGATCGCCAGCGGGTCCTGCGGGGTGTTGATCATGTCGAGGTAGCCGTTGGCGGTCACGTCATCGGCGTCGGGGATGAACATCCCCGCCCAGTCGATCTCGCCCTGGCGCAGGAGGTCTTCGGCGGCCTGGTTGTCGTCAACGGCGAGGTATTGCAGTCGCTCGAGGTGCGGCTTGTCTTCCTGCCAGTAGTCCTCGTTCGCCACCATCGTGTACGCGGATTCGGTGAGGTTCTCAACCATGTACGGTCCGGTTCCTACTGGGTCGTCCTCGTTGAGGAACAGCAGTGCGCCCTCATCGTCGGTCTCCGTGGCCTCATCGCCGAGTTCGCCCCAGATGTGCTCAGGGATCATGAGTTTTTGCAGGATGGTTGCTTCCTGTGTGTACTGCGGACCGTCGAACTTCAGCAGAACCGTCTCCTCGTCCACCTTTTCCGCGGACTCGAGGTAAGTGGGCTTGGAGAGGTCGTAGGTGAAGGTGAATATGACGTCGTCGGCCGTGAAGTCTTCGCCGTCGTTCCACCTCACGTCCGGGCGGATCTTCAGGGTCATCTCGGTGCCGTCGTCGTTGAATTCCGCCTCCGTAGCGAGCATCGGCTCAGGCTCGGTGTCATCGGCCTTGTTGTAGGCGAAGAGCGGCTCGAAGATCGGGCCGTTGACACCGGGTAGCGCTGCGGGCGAGAACGGGTTGAAGTTGGCGTTGACGGGGGATTGAGTTCCCGCCCAGATGCTGAGTTCACCTTGGGGTTCGCCGCTCCCCTCGCCGCCTTCTTCTCCGCCTGTCGCAGTTTCTTCAGCCCTGGGCGCCGGGTCTGATCCGCCGCCGCACCCTGCCAGCAGCGTGAGGCTCGCAGCGAACGCACATGCGGATAGCGCCCGCTTCCTGGATGTCGCTTGGAGCATCCTGATCCTTTCTCACGTGTGACGTTCACAGTCATTGCCTCTCCTGGCGGAGGCCGAAACATTGGTGAGGAACGTTGCCTTACCGACGCCGACGGCGTAACTCACTCGGTTGCAAGGGGCAGAGGTTTCGCATCGTGGCGGAGCCGTTCCTCTCGTTTTGACGGGGATCGGACGGCGGGCTGAGGACTCTCCCTTCGCGTATGGAACTCGCGCGATTTCATTGATTCGTCGCCAATTCTAGACCTTTTTGCTGGGTTGCATCGCCGCCCCTCCCCGGCGAGGTCCGGTCAACGCCACGGCATTCTTGCAACTCCATACCGAATCGCGCGGGAAATCAGGACCTGCCACCGGCTGCTCCGCGGCGAAGAGCACGCCGCGCTAGGCGGACTGCAGGTGAACGACCTTCGCTCCCCCGATCTGGGAGAAGCGCGCCGGTTGGCACGTGAGCACGATGATTTGGGCGTCCTTTCCGACATCATTGAGCACCGCCCCGAGACTCTTGAGGCGGGTGTCGTCGGCGAAGCCGAGGGTGTCGTCAAGGATGACGGGCGCGCCCTCGAGCGGGTCGACGAGGGCCGCGCAGGCGAGCCGGCCCAGGAGGCCGAGCTGTTCGCGCGCGCCCGCGGAGAGGGATTCGAACGGCACGGTCTGGCCGTTCAAGTTGCGGCTGAGGATCGCGAGTTCTGGGGAGATCTCGACGGAGAAGTCCGCGCCGAACACGATCCGGCCGAGTCGCTCGATCTGCTCCGCGAACGGGGTGACGTAGCGGGCGTGGGCGGCGTCGCGGTGGCGGATCATCACTTCCCGCAGCAGCCGCACCGCTGCAGCTCGCCGGCGCAGGCTGTGGTACTCGCGTTCGGCGCTGCGCAGTCTGCTCTCGGTCTCTTGCTGCTCGTCATAGATTCCCAGCTTCGCGCGGTCATCCAACAGCGCAGTGACGGCGCGAAGGCGCCCGCGGGTGTCATCGACCCGTTCGACAGCAGACTCCATCCACTCCTTGGCATTGGCAAGTTCCATGTCGACGGCTTCAGGGTTTGCAGCGGCGAGCTGCTCCTCCGCCTCGCGGCGGGCAGCTTCGGTCGCCGTTGCTACCTCCTTCGCAGCAGCGACCTCAGCAGCAAGCCCTTCGTCGCTGTATTCCGAACGCGCCGCTTCAAGGGCCGCGGTCACGCGGGTGAGTTCCTCAGCCTGGTTCTCGCGCGCCGATTCGGCGCGGATGTGCTGTTCACGCCGGCGCGCAGTTTCGTTGTGGTGATCCTCGAGTGCCTTCTGCGCCGCCTCGAGCGCGGCATCGGCTTCCTCTGCGGCTGTGGCCGCGAGCGCGGCGTTCTCGCGTAGTTCAGCGAGGTCTCGTGGGTCTTCTCGTTCCGCTTCCGGTCCCTGCTCGGATTGCGGCGTAGTCGCCTCACACTGCGCGGCGAGAGTGGCGTGCTGCTCTCTGAGCTCCTCGAGGGACTCAGTTCCCACCGCGGCCCGGAAGGCCTGGTCGGCGAGGTTACGCTCCTCCTCGGCCTTCGCCCGCTGGGCGGCGGCTTCGCGCGCCGCCGCGACTGTGGCCACCTGCCCCTTTTCGAGCGCGGCCGCGAGCGCGTCCTCCGCTTCCTGGACTGCGCGTTCGAGGTCTTCTGGCAGGGCGCCGGGATGCACCTCTATGCGCGCCACACCGGGCGCCGTGATTACCACGGGGTCGGTGACGAGGATTTCGGCTTCCTCCTCGAGCTCTTCACCGTCGACGTCGAGCGCGCTCTCCCCTTCCGCGCGGATCCGCACGCGTGCGGAAGCGGCTTCCCGGGCGCTGCGGGCGACGTGGACGTCGGTGCTGCGTGCGGCGATCTTTTCCAGAAGTTCCGCGCTCACATGGGAGTTGGCGATGAGCTTGGCGGCGGCGAGCCGGCGCTCCTCAGCGGCGAGCGCGGTATCTAGTCGCTCCTGGAGGTGTGCGAGCGCTTCCGCATCGAGAGCAGCCGTGACTGCCTGGGACGCTTTCGCCGCGTCGCTGCGGGCCACATCAACCTTCTTACGGGCGGAATCTCTCGCCTTGCTGAGCGTTGCTCCGCTCCCCTGAAGCGCTGCGAGTTCTTCCTCCGTCGCACCTGCGGCTGCGCCGGCTTCCCGTAGAGTTTCCTCGCGCCGGGCCACTTCGGCCACGAGGTCTTCACGGGCCTTCGCGGCGGTCGCCGCGTCCCGAACACGAGCAGCAGCGTTCTCCGCCGCGGTCTTTGCTTCGGCGACGGCCTCTCGTAAACCGGTGAGCGCATCATCTCGGGCTTGACAGGTGGCGAGGTTGTCTTGAGCGCGCAGAAGGTCGGCTTCGTCGGCCGTCAGTTGTGATTGCGTCCGTTCGGTGTCGAGGGTCAACCGGTCCATTTCCCGGCTCCGTTCACGCAGTCCCTCCAGCGCCGCGCGCAGCTCCTCGACCTGTTTTTCTACCTGTTGGTACCGGCCTCGTGGTTTACCACCGACCGTGAGGTGGTCCTTATATTCGCTTTCGATGCGGTCGATGAGTTCGTCGTGGTCGGCAACGGGAGCGGACGTGGCATCTAGGGCGTGAGTGAGGGAACGCAATCCGACGAGTTCGGCGGCGTTGAGGGAGCTGCCCTGAATCACTTCGAGGGCGTCGAACAGTTCCACATCCATCGATTCAGCGAGGAAGGTGTTGAGCCGTTCGTGAGCGGCGTCGCCGGTGTGCTGTTCATTGCTCGCACCGCTGATCCGCAATTCTGTCGCTGCTTCCCGGAGCCACTGTTTACGCACCCACACGTGGTGGCCCCGTGAGGAGAACTCGAGCTCGACTTCTGGCCCAACGTCCCGGCCCACGGGCTGCAGCGCGAGGATCGACCGCGCTCGGGAGGAGTGTTTCATCGTGCGTAGGAGGCGCATTGCCTCGGCGATCGAGGATTTCCCGACCTCGTTGGGCCCCGCGATGATGGTGACGCCTTGAGCAAGGTCGACCGTCGATTCCTTCACGCCCCGGAAGTTTCGCAGCGTGATTCTCTCAATTCTCATTTCGCTGCCGCCTCCCCTGCCGCGAACCGGTACAACAGTGCGAGGGCGTCCTGGGCCGTGGTAGCGGACTCACTGCCGGAACCGGCGATCTCATTGAGTTCTTCGAGTGCCTCGGCGGCAAATCCCGAGAGCCCGAGGTCGTGGAAATCAGAATCATTAGCGACCGTCACGAGGTCGGTGTGGCGATCCCAGAAGTCGAGGCGGGCGAAGACGTCGCGGTGTTCGTCGAGGATTCGGTCGAGCTCGGCCCGGGCTCTGGTCGATAGCGTTCCGGTTAATGCAAGCCACAGCGCGGTGCGTTCCTTGTTCGGCAGGCTGGCGAGACGATCGGAGAAGGCGGCGACGTCGTCCTCACTTCCGAGATACGCCTCGACCGTGAGGAACAACCAGTTGCCGACGGCGTGTTTCTCGAACGTCGTGCCCTCGGGTGAGACGTCGACGAGGAGTACATTGCCCGGATCTTCCTCGCGCCGGTGGGTCACTTCTGGGGCGCCGGGGTACCAGATCGATTCAGCTACTTCATAGGTGCCGTGCCGATCCCCGAGGATCGCTGCATCGACCGTTCCGTTCGCGAGGAGTTCTTGGATGGCAGGGACGTCGATCGTCGCCGGGTCTTCCCGGTCGGGGTTGAGGGTGCTCACCGCCCCGTGACCGAGGATGACCCGGACAGTGCCGTCGGATTTCGGTTCGAGCTCCGCGCACGCTTCGGCGACGAGGTCGCCGAGGGGCCGTTTGGAGAACCACGGTGCCCCCACGATTTCCACCCCGGGCATGAGTTCGTGGACGCCGCCCTCGCGGATCACGTGGACATGCTCGGGTACGCGGTCGAGGAACGCCGGGTCATCGTAGATCGATGCGGCGTCGAGCGGGTCGTGGTTCCCAGGCAGGAGGACCACCGGCACCTCGTATCCGCTGAGCGCCTCGAGCGTGCGAGAAACCACCGCGCGGTGCAGCTGGTTGGATTCGAAGACGTCGCCGGCAACGACGACGAACTGCGCGTCCAATTCCTTCGTCAGCGCCCCAATTCGGCGGACGGCGTCGAACCGTGCCTGGTGGAACCGGGGCCGAGCCTCGTCGTCCAAAAAGTGCGCGGTCATCCCGAGCTGCCAGTCAGCGGTAGCAATAAAGCGCATTCGTTCTCCTGTTCCTCCCCGCACATCTTACGGTCGAGGTGCGACACGAACCGCAACTATCCCCAGCCGCCCTGCTTATCCCCATCCTCGATGCTGTTGCACGGTCTCGACGTCCTGTATCGCTTATGTTTTCGATAGCCAAAACGGGCGTTGGTCGCGACAATAGGAGGGTGTACGTGTCCCCGGAAACACTGACGATAGTCTTTACCGGCGTCGGGCTCCTGTTCGCGATCGCCGGTGGCTTTGCATGGGTTGTTAGTCGAGTGGACGGAGCAATCGTGGCGTTGAGTTTGAAAACCGGTGAGGGGATGCGCGAGCTACGCGCTCAAACCGGATCGCTTCGCCATGAGTTCCAGAATCGGACGAATTCCCTCGATGAAAAGATTGAGCAGCACGTTGCTTCCCTCCGAGAAGAGCACGTCAGACTGAGAGAAGACCACATAGAGCAATGAACAGCCCTCCGAGTAGAAATCGCCGAACTAGGCAACACTCTCCGTGCGGAGGTCTCTGAGGTAGCCAACACCCTCGGCGAAAGAATCACCGCCCAAGGCAAGGCCCTTCGTGCAGAAATCTCCGATGTAACCAATACCCTCCGCGCAGAAATCGCCAACCAAGGCGACATCTTCCGCGAAGAGCTCGCCGCCCAAGGCAACACTCTCCGCGCAGAAATCATCGACCAAGGTCACACCCTGCGAGAGGAAGTCTCCGACCTAACCAACACCCTCCGTGCAGAAATCGCCGACCAAGGAAGAGAGCTTCGCGCAGAGATTGCACATCGAGGTGATATCTTCCGCGCCGAAGTCACGGGTGAATCCGAGAAGCTACGCGACGATATCCACCGTCAGACCGAGGTCATCAGCAGCGATTTCGGCGAGCAATTGACGAGAGACCGGAAGGCGAATCAATCGCACTATGACCGTGTTGAGCACAAACTCGACGCGCTGGATACGCAGATGAGTTATATGACCAAGGAGACGAGCAGTCTTCGCACTCAGATTGCTGGAGTGAGGGACGAACTGACCGAGGTGAAAATCGCCGTTGCCCGGATTGAAGGTCCTCTGCCCCGCGGCTGATCGTCCCAGACTGAGCCGGTATCTCCCTCCCCGGAGGAGAGC
This sequence comes from Beutenbergiaceae bacterium, assembly GCA_035301585.1. Lineage (GTDB taxonomy): Bacteria > Actinomycetota > Actinomycetes > Actinomycetales > Beutenbergiaceae > HY158. The sequence goes on from DATGUB010000032.1 coordinate 8,796, forward strand.
ACGCAGCCGCCAGTGGCATCTAGTGTGGCGCTTACCGTCCACGAACAGTGTCGCGTTCGGCGCCGCCCCTTTGACTTGTTTTCATGATACGTTTCAAGACGCGAGGACAACGGGTTGGCGAGCGGAAGCGCTAGCCGATAGCCATGCGGGTGGGGACCACCCCGCACCGCTTCGCGACTCATGGGCGGGTCGAGTTACGGACCACGAGCTCGGGCTCGAACACTACGCGACGCGGGACCGGCACTTCCCCACGGGAGAGAGCGTTTGCTTCGTCGATAAGCAGATCGAAGGCGGACTCCCCCATCGCGTAGGCCGGTTGCCGAATCGAGGAGAGCGGAATGACTGCGGCGGAAGCGAATTCAATGTCGTCGTAGCCGATAATCGCAATGTCTTCCGGCACGGCGACACGACCACTCATCAAGCCCTGCAGGAGCCCAATGGCGAGTAGGTCGTTCGCGGCAAAAATGGCATCCGGACGTTCACTTTCGGGGCGGGCTGCGATCTCGTCACCGGCCCGGCGGCCGCACGCGAGCGAGAGGGCCGGGACTTCGATTACCTCCACGCTCGCTCCGCTGTTCGCCGTCGCCGAATTCAAGCCCCGAAGACGATCGGAAACCTGGCGAATCGCCGTCGGACCCGCGACGTAGGCGATCCGGCGACGGCCGATCTCTAAGAGATGCTTGGCCGCCAACATCCCACCCGCTTCATCGTCAACCGCCACTGATGAAAACCCGGACTCCCCCGCCTCTCGGTCGACAAGGACGACGGCGATACCTTGCTCGCGCAGGTGCACGAGCCTATCCACCGCCTCGCCGCGAGGCGTGAGCAGGATGCCTTGCAGCCGCTGTTGCTCGAATTGGTCCAAGTAACGCCGCTCGCGCTGGGCGTCCTCCGCGCTATTTCCCACGAGCACCGTGAGCCCGGCGAGGTCCGCGCGGGCTTCGACGCCGCGGCCCAGATCGGTGAAGAAGGGGTTGGCAAGGTCGAGGACGACCAACCCGATACTGCGGGACTTACCGGCGCGCAGCTGCCGTGCGGCGTCGTTGCGCACGAAGCCGAGATCCTGGATGGCGGTTTTGACACGTTTAACGGTCGCCGCAGAGACCTTCTCAGGATGATTGAGCACGTTCGAAACAGTGCCTACCGACACTCCCGCTCGTTTCGCAACATCCCGCACACTCGCAGACACGCGTGTTTCCCTACTTTCCTTACCAACGTCTATGCAGCACTGCCGGCCAACTCGAAGCCTTCATCCGACGTGTTCCTGATTATTTCTTCGACTTGACACTAATACAAACCGCATGTCAGGCTACCAGCAAGCTTGAAACGATTCAGCAAAACGCTCGATGCAGCGAAGCAAAAGAGGAACTGATGTCAATGAGGAAGTCTCCAGATTTGAGCGACGAGCCCGCTCCGATCTTGCAGTTGCGTGACATACGTAAGACTTTTGGCTCCGTCGTAGCCCTACGGTCCGGGTCACTCTCTGTCGACCGCGGTTCGATCCACGCGCTCATCGGCGAGAACGGCGCGGGCAAATCCACTCTGGTGAAGATCGTCGCAGGGCTCTATCAGCGCGATTCCGGGGATTTCATCTTCGATGGCGAACCGGTGGATTTCACCTCGACAGCCGAATCTAAGAGCGCAGGAATCGCGGTCATCTACCAGGAGCCGACGCTCTTTCCCGACCTGTCGGTCACCGAGAACATCTTCATGGGGCGCCAACCCGTAGCCAAGTTCGGTCGGATCGACCGAGGCGCAATGCGGAA
>DATGUB010000033.1:0-4044 GCA_035301585.1 Beutenbergiaceae bacterium
GTGAGATCCTCTGGATAGTCCGGTAGGGGTAGTGGTTCCGGGGTCGGCACTTCCTCTTCGGGGTCCTCCGGATCCTCTGGTTGCGAGACAGAGGGCGAATCAGCGGGAACCGGTGGCTCGGACTGCGGGAGTCCAGGAGCAGCATCAGCACAGCCTGCAAGCCCGAAGAGGGCGGCAAACACCAAAAATCCCAGCTGGCCACGCTGCCTCATGCCCAAAGACCATAGCGAGCAATCAGCAAAAGCGGCAGGGGCTGAGCGGAATTGTGGAAAACTGCTAACTTTCCCAGTGAGCAGATTTGCTCACTGGGCAACCACCCGCTTAGAGTAGCCCGGTGACTTCGTTACGGGCCCAGAAAAAACGGGCTACTGCTCAGGGACTTGCGGATGCCGCATATGCCCTAGCCACCCTACACGGATTCGAGTCGGTCACTACCGACGATATCGCCTCCAATGCGGGTGTTTCTAGGCGGACCTTCGCAAATTATTACGCGAACAAGCACGCCGCCGTCGTCGATGGCTTCATCCAACACCTCGGCATCCCCATCGTCCGGCGGGACGATCCCGTGGATCCCGGCGCACTGCCCGAGACGTTCGACGAGCTTGTAGATTCGGCCCAGTCCTTCATTTCCGGAGTGTTCACCGAAGGTAGCCGAAGCGGACACATGCAAAAGTTCGCGAAGATGGTCAAGGAGAACCCCGGGCTCGAACCGTACATTCACGCAGTGTTCTTGGAGTTCCAGAACTCACAATCACACAGGATCCTCTCGGAACGTTTCGGCTCCGTAAAAGTATCTCTGTTCATCGGCGCGGCCATCGGCACTCTCGGCGCGACCCTCCGGCTCGTTCTCGGACCGCACGCGATCCACCGGGACACACCCCCTCTGCGCGGGATGGCTGCGGCGCAGGGGCAGTCCGAATCACAGTCGGCCCCCACGCCCCTCCTCACGCCCGAGGACATCACGAAGATCCTCGCCCACATCGACCACGCTTTCACCTACCTCCGCCACGGCTTCGCGGATCAGTAAAGGATTGACACGTGCATAAACTCACCACGATGAGCCTGAAGAACCGAGCACTCATCGCGCTCATCACGATCGTTGCAGCGGTATTCGGCACGCTCTCCTTCAGCTCTTTGAAACAGGAGCTGATCCCCTCGATCGAGATCCCCTCGCTCGTCGTCGTCACCCCGCATCAGGGCGCCTCGGCGGAGGTCGTTGCCACGGACGTCACCGATCCGATTGAGAAGGCCCTCCAGACGGTTCCCGGACTTCGATCTACCGAAACTACCTCGTCCACGGGCCTTTCCATGGTCATCGCAGAGTTCGACTACGGCAGCGACACTGCCAAACTCGAGCAGAAGATGACCCAATCGGTGAGCCGGATCAGCTCGATCCTGCCCGAGAACGTCACGCCCGAAGTGATGTCGTTCAACTTCGACGACTTCCCGGTGATCCAACTCGCCGTTTCCAATGACGACACCGAGGGGCTCGCAACTAAACTCAACGACCTCGTGGTGCCCGAACTCGAGCGTCTCGACGGCGTAGCTTCCGCCAGCGTGCTCGGCGCGCCCGGGCAGCGGATCTCCATCACGCCCGATTCCGAAGCGATGGCAGAAGAAGGCGTCGACACCGAGGACCTCGCGAGCCTGCTCGCGAACTACGGCATCCTCATGCCCGCGGGAACGATCAACGACGACGGGCACAACATGGCGATCGAGGTCGGCGAGCGGCTCGGTTCCGCCGAGGACATCGCCGATATCCCGCTTCCCCCTGCGCAGGAGATGCCTGGTGCCACGCCCGGCGGCGAGGGCGAAATGCCGGAGGGGATGCCAGGCGGAGAAGGCGAGTTGCCCGAAGGCGCCATGCCCGATGGTGAGATGCCGGAAGGCGAGCTCCCCGAAGGGGCCGCACCGGGCGACGTCCCCACTCCTACCGAACCTGAACCGGCTGAGCCCGTGCTCGTAGGCGACATCGCCGACGTCGAACTCGTGGACGATCCGGTGAGCTCGTACTCGCTCATCAATGGTGAGCGCGCGCTGACGCTCTCGATCACGAAGACTCCGGATGCGAACACGGTGGAGGTCTCCCACCTCGTGCGCGACGCGATCCCGCACCTGAAGGAACTCGTCTCGGACGCGGAGTTCGACGTCCTCATCGATCAGGCGCCGTTCATCGAAGAGTCGATCTCCTCGCTGGGAATCGAGGGGCTGCTCGGTCTGGTCATGGCCGTGCTCGTCATCCTGCTGTTCCTGCGTTCGGGCCGCGCGACGCTCGTGACGGCGGTGTCGATCCCGACCTCGCTGCTCATCGCGTTCGTGAGCATGCAGGCCGCCGGCTACACCCTCAACATGCTCTCCCTGGGCGGGCTGACGATCGCGATCGGCCGGATCGTGGACGACTCGATCGTCGTCATCGAGAACGTCGAAAGACACATGCGCTACGGCAAGTCGCGCCGGGACACGATCGTCGACGCCGTTCGGGAAGTGGGGGCGGCGATCACCGCCTCGACGATCACGACGGTCGCGGTATTCCTCCCCATCGCGCTCGTGGGCGGGATGTCGGGCGTGCTGTTCCGGCCGTTCGCCTTCACCGTGACCGTGGCGATGCTCGCCTCCCTCCTCGTCGCGCTGACGATCGTGCCGGTGCTCGCGTACTGGTTCCTCAAGTGGCGCGGAATCGGTAAGGCCGAGGTGGAAGAGGCCGACGAGCTAACCGAGGAGGCCGCGACCCAGGGCTGGATCCAAAAGGGCTACAGCCGAATGCTCGACTGGGTCATTCGCCGCCGGTGGAGCACGGTGGCCATCGCCGTCGTCGTGCTCATCGGAACCGTTGCCCTCGCCCCGATGATGAAGACGAACTTCCTTGGCGACATGGGCCAGAACGAGATCGGTATCACCCAATCCGTTACCCCGGGCACGAGCCTGGACGAGCAGCTGGAGGAGGCCGAGGAGGTCAACGACGTCCTCGTGGACGTTGACGGGGTGGAAACCGTTGCGATCACGATCGGCAGTGGGGATGACATGATGTCCCTCGCCTCCTCGGAGGACTCGATCAGCTACTCCCTCACCACGGACGAGGACGGCGATCAGGATAAGATCGAGGCCGACGTGCGCTCTGCGCTCGAGGGCGTTGTAGACGACGAGGATCTCACCATCTCGCCGATGGCCGGCATGGGGATGAGCAACGACGTCGAAATCTCCATCACCGGCGCCGAACCTGAGGATGTGGAATCGGCGACCGAGGACGTCACCGAGGCGATGCGGGACCTGCCCGAAGCGCGGCAGGTTGCCAACTCCATCACCACGGCGCGGCCGACGGTCTCCGTGACGGTGGATCGCCACGAAGCCGCCGAGCTCGGCCTCACCGAATCGGCCGTCTCACAGATGATCAGCGGCCTGCTGACCCCGCAACAGATCGGCCAGATCACGATTTCCTCGAGTTCGATCGACGTGTATCTCACGCCGGAGACCCCGGTGGAGACCGTCGATGAGATCTCGGATGCGGAACTGCTCGGCGGGATGCTCACCGTGGACGATGTCGCTGACGTCGAGGTCGTCGACGGCCCGGTTTCGATCACGACCTCGAACTCGGTTCGGAACCAACAGGTCACCGTGACCCCGGATGTGGACGACATCGGCCAGACCTCCCTCGCCGTTGAAGACACGCTGGCAGACCTCGATCTGCCCGAAGGCGTGAGCGCGGAGATCGGCGGGATCACCCAGGAACAGAACGAAGCCTTCGCCCAGCTCGGCCTCGCGATGCTCATTGCCATCCTCATCGTGTACGTGGTGATGGTTGCGACGTTCCGCTCGCTCCTGCACCCGCTGCTCCTGCTGGTGTCCGTGCCGTTCGCGGCCACCGGGGCACTGCTCGCGCAGCTCCTCACCGGGATTCCGCTCGGGGTGGCCTCCCTCATCGGTCTGGTCATGCTCATCGGGATCGTGGTGACGAACGCGATCGTGCTCATCGACCTCGTGAAGCAGTATCGCGACCGCGGTGTGCCGATGACCGAAGCGCTCAAGCGCGGTGCGATTCACCGTGTG
>DATGUB010000034.1:0-11467 GCA_035301585.1 Beutenbergiaceae bacterium
CTTTCCCTTCAAAGCTGTCCAACAGTTCGTTGCTACTGCTCTCGACGATCAGCCGCCGCTGCCCTCCCGTTCCAACGATACTCAACGTCGTCGCGAGGCTTGCCAGGGTCATAGTGGGTCCTTCAGGTAGGGGAAACAGGCGAAGTGTTAGATCTTCATTGACACACCTGTCGGTTGTGATAATGTCGTTCTCAAATGTAAAGCGTAAACGTTTTCGCGTCAACCGAGAAACGTTGCGTGTGTGCCAGGACGGCAATGGGCACTGGGTTTCATCTCTGACGAAGGAGTCTGATGTTTCATTCCGTCCGAAAGATTGGCACAGCCCTCTCGGTCCTGAGCGTCGCCCTCGCTGGCACGCTCCTCGCGAGCAGCGCTCAAGCAGATACCCGTGTTTTCAGCGCCGACGATCTTGAGATCGGCACGCACACCTCGACGATCGACTCTGGCCCCGTGCGTATTCTCGCTACCGAAGATCGAAGCGTCTCCGTAGATGCGAATAGCAAGACGGGCAGCGACGGATCCGAGTTTAATCAGCGGCTGAAACTCGGAGGTGCCGGAACATCGGATTATCGATCCGTGCACTTCTCCACGACCTCTGAAGCAACCCTGACGGTTTTTGCGTTGAGCAGTAGCGCAAGCGAGGATCGAGCACTTGAACTGTATACCGGCGAGGGCGCCCCGCTTGGCACGCTGCCCGCGTTTGGTGATCCCGGGGCGACTATTCCAGCAGCAACGGTGCAGATACCTGAAGCCGGGAATTACTACCTCGCATCCCCATCCTCAGGCGTCAACATCTACGCAATCAGCATTGCGGAAGGGGCTCCAGCGGAGCGAACACCTTGGAACGAGGTGGAGTCTCCCGAGATCACCGGGGTCGCTGTTGACCCCGAGGACGCCGCTCGCCTGCTGGTTTCCTTCACTGGGGATATTGGGCCGACCGGTGCCGATGTCGCAACCGCAACGCTACGGGACAGCGAAGGGAACGTCGCCGCCGAAGCGAGTAGCGCGCAACCGGGAGACTCCGGAACCGTCGCGATCACGCCGCCGGCATCCGGCTCCTACACTGTTGAGCTCGCTCTCACCCGGGCGGACGAAGCGACGGCGAAACTTGCTGAGCCCGCGCTTGCCGAATTCACGTTACCCCTCGGCGCGCCCGAGGTCATCGATGTACTCACAACCGACGTGACTGACGGCCGCGCAACCCTGACCGTGGAATGGCGCGAGGTCCTCGAGGCTGAGAGTTACAACCTGCTCTATCGACCGGAGGACAGCAACGAACTCGTCACGGCCATCACCGGAACGCTCGCCCACACTGGAGAAATATCCGGCCTCGAACCCGGGCGCGCGTACGTCATTGAGGTTCATGCGATCCGAGGCGAGGAGTCTCGCGCGTCGGAGCCGTTCACGGTCACTGCCTCAACTGAGGTGGAGCGCTGGCAGTCAACCCACGTGGGAGTGGGAAGTGGGGGCTCTATCAGCGTCAGCGATGATGGCACCGTTAGTTTTGATGCTCGCGACAACAGCGGAAAGATCGCCGATTCAGAGGACGGATTCCTCTACTACTACACTCAGATCGATCCCGAGACTGAAAACTTCACGCTGAGCGCTACCTTCACCGTCGTCGATTCGGGCGCAAAAGACAACCAATCCGGCTTTGGGGTCATCGCGGTGGACGATTTCACTCCCGGCGATCCTGCCGCACGCTACTTCAACTCAGCTGGGGCGATGCTCGCTAAATACTCACGCACGAGCGGGGGCGAAACCACGTCGCGATACGGAATTCCTGGCGCAAAGTTCGTGACCGGGTACTCTGGCCCGCCAACTGAATCCTCCCCGATGCGCGACATGAGCGCTTCTGAGCCCTTCGATTGGGACTACAAGGCCGACTACACGGAAGGGGCGAACGCGAACCCACCGAAATTCACCGACGGTGAGAGCTATACCCTCACGCTTCGCCGCTCGAACACGGGGTATCACGCCATCACGGCGATCGAGGGTGAACCCGTCGAGATTATCCACTACGACGCCGACCTTCTCGAGCAGCAAAACCCCGACGGACTGACCGTGGGACTGTTCGCGGCCCGTAAGATCGCGGTCACGGCCAGCGACATCTCCTTCACCACAATCGACCCTGCTGACGATGACGCCGCCGCGGAGCCGCCGGTGACCTACATCGACCCCGAACTAACAGTCGATTCCACTCGGACGACTCCGCAGTCACATCTCGATGTTCCTCTCGTCGCCAACGTCGCGGGAGCAGTGACGGTTCTCGACGACGACGGCCTCCCTGTTGATGGCGAGCGAACGGCAGCCGGGCAGGAGAGGGTTTCTTTCCATCTGCCGGTTTCACATGGCAGCAACCACTACACTGCCGAACTGGTTCCCAGCGTGGAGCAGGACCTGGGCGAGCACGAGGAGCTTTCCTCCTATGACCCGATAAGGGTGAGCTTCACGATCGAGCGGCGCAGTTTCGGCAAGGCACACCAAGCGATCCTCGTGGCACCCGAGGGAACCGCAGATGGCGACGGCACGGCCCGCGCCCCACTGGACCTCCACACGGCAGTAGCTTTTGCGCAGCCGGGCCAACAGGTAGTGCTCCAGGAGGGTACCTACACGCCGACCGAGGCAATCGTGATCGAACGTGGCAACTCGGGCACCTCGGCGGACCCGATCGTGCTCATGTCCGCACCCGGAACGCGAGCAGTGCTCGATTTACGGCACTCTGACGACGGCGGGATCCACCTACGCGGTGATCACTGGCATCTATACAACCTTGAGATCACCGGTTCTGTCGGCTACGCAAAGCCCCTACTCGTCTCGGGCCACCACAATCGGATCGAGCGCATCGAAACCCACCACAACGGAGACACGGGGCTGCAAATCTCCGGTACCGCCAATGAGTCGCGTGAGATGTGGCCGTCGCACAACACCGTGCTCTCGAGTGTGTCGCACAATAATGCCGACCCGCAGGCAAACGACGCCGATGGTTTCGCGGCGAAACTCACGGTAGGGGAAGGAAATTCCTTCCGTTTCTGCATCGCTCACCACAACATCGATGACGGTTGGGACCTCTACGCGAAGTCCACGACCGGGGCGATCGCGCCCGTGGTCATCGAAGACTCCGTCGCCTATAGAAATGGAGTATTGAGCGACGATACCTCTTTCGAACTCGTCGGGGAGGGTAACGGTTTCAAGTTGGGCGGAGAGTCCATGCCGGGTGCTCATGTTCTACGGAACTCGATCGCCTTCGATAACCTCGCCAAGGGCGTGACCTCGAACTCCGGTCCTGACGTGCGCGTTCATGACGTGACGACGTATCTCAATGGCCACCTCCTACCTGACGTGGGTCGGATGAACCTCCAGTTGCGGACGAACGCTCCGCAAACGGACTACGCCGTCAGTGGCTTCATCTCGTATCTGGGTCAGCAGGCCGACGATATCCGCCTCAGCAACCAGGAAGACACCATCCGCACCGATGACACGAACTACTTTGACAGCCAGGGAGTCAGTGAGGACTGGTTCGTGTCGCTCGACACCGAGATCACGCCGACGATTGCCGAGGACGGCAGCATTGATATGCACGGCCTCCTCGAGCTCACGTCGGCGGCACCGCAGGATACCGGGGCGCGGTTGGGACCTAACCCGGATCCCACGGACATAGAAATGTTTCCCCTCGTACCCGGAAGCCCCGGCGCTGGAGAACCGACCCCAGGTGACTCCAGCGGTGAAGGAGGCAGCGAGATCAACGGGGAGCCCGCGCCTCTTCCCACGACGGGCGCGCCAGCTGCGCTCCGCGTTGCGGGCCTGCTCGCTGCAGTGCTCACCGTCGTGGGTGCCGTCGCGGTCACTCGATCCGTACGGGAGTAATGAGCGGGGCGGGGCTCACGCCAGGATCGACCGGGTGGAATCACGCCTCTTGACGATGCAGCCGAGCATCTCCACGGAGGCGGACGCTGCGGGTCGTTGAAGCCGGTCGAGGAGGAGGTCCATCGCTCGAATACCAAGGGAGGTGCCTTGAGGTGAAACGGACGTGAGTGCCGGGCGAACCATGCCCTCCTCGATCGCGTCGTCAAAACCGGCGACGGAGAGCTCTCTGGGGACCTCGACACCGAGTTCGTGGAGGCGGGTAATGAGACCCCAGGCAATGAGGTCGTCGAACGCTACGACCGCCGTGACATCGAGAGAACGAACCTCCTCGGCCGATTCCCGCCCCGCCGCAAACGTCGGCTGTCGGTGCCCTAGGACGATGAGGTCGATGCCCAGCTCTTTTGCACGGTCAGCGAGGCCCAGCCGTTTGCTCCTCCCCAGCGAGGAACGTGAGGGGCCATCGAGGTAGGCGATGCGGGTGTGGCCGAGTTCTCCCAAATGGTCGACGAGCTCACTCATCCCCTGATAGGCGTCAATAGCGACGGAGGACATTCCCCGAACCACCCGGTTGACGAGGACAGCTTTGTCTTTGATCCGCAGATCTAGGAGGTCCACCTCGTCCATCCTCGAGGCAACGAGGACCACGCCGTCCACCTGCTGACTCAAGCGAGTGATGAGTCTGCCCTCTGCGTCAACATCCTCGCGGGTGTCGGCGACGAACACGCCCATGTCCCGACTTTGGGCGACCTCTTCAATACCCGCGAGGATCGGTGTGAAGAACGGGTTCGTAAGATCCGGCACGAGGACCCCGACGTTGCCGAGCCTGCCCGTGACGAGGCCACGTGCGGCTCGATTGGGATGGAACTCCAGGGCTGCCGCGACCTCGAGGACCCGTGCGCGAGTCCTCTCGCTCACACGCGCACGGCCGTTGAGGGATCGTGAGACGGTCGCGATCGATACGCCCGCCTCACGGGCCACATCGTGGATGGTCGCCATCATCAGTCCGTTCTACGACAAAATCTGAAACCAGAGTCTAACAAGGCGAGCGGGCTCGCCATGGCCAGCACGGCGCCTTCCCGCTCTTCCACTCCTCACACCGGTCGGAGGTGTGAAGAGAAGAAGAACGGGTCGTGTCCGAGGACGGTCGGACACGACCCGCGCCTATTACCCCGAGGTTGCTGCCGTCGCCTCGTCGATGAAGGCTTCCGCTGCATCCAAGGGACTCATCTGACCGAACATCACCTGCTCGTTATAACGCGCAAGGATGTCCGCGACCTCACCCGCGCCGGTCGGCGGCGGTGGTGGGGCGTCAACGATGTCCGGGGTGACGTCGGCAACAAAGTCTGCGGCGACTTGGTCCGCATCGCTGAGTTCACCCAGGATATGTTCACGAACGTCAAGGTTGCCCGGCAGGCCGCGATCGGTGAGGATGATTTCTCCGACCTCCGGGCTATTGAGCATGAAGTCGATGAACTTCGCCGCCGCTTCGGGGTGCTCGGTGTTCTCCGACATCGAGAGCGACATCGCGGGCTTGAGGTATATCCCCGTACGCTCGAATTCGGTTTCCCCGGGGAAACGCAGCAGCGTGAGATCACGGTCCGCTGCACCCGAGATCGCACCGAGCTGGTTGCTCCAGAACCGAGCGGTGCCGCCCGTGTTGAGCGCGACCAAGGATTGCTCGGGCCCGGCCGCGTCCACTTCTAATGATTCACTCACGTCCGGCGCGCCGCCGTCGTCGTGCAGGTCGAGGCTCATCTGCCAGAAGTCGGCCATGAGCTCGGCGTCGAAACCGATGTTGCCGTCGTCATCCCAGAGGGTCTGTCCGTGCTGGCGAAGCCAGATTTGAAGGTCCGAGTCGAGGAACCCGAAGTCCTGGGCACCGTGGAGGTCATCGGACCCTTCGTTGACCGCGACCATCGTGTCGTGGAACTCCTGCCAGGTCCACGTCGCATCGTCGGGAAGGTCAACCCCGGCATCGGAGAAGACTTGCGGATCGGTCACGAACGTTCTCGCGTTCACTCCGGTTGGGATCGTCCACAGCCCGCCGTCAAACTCCCCGTTTGCCAAGACGGAGTCATCGATCTCACTCGTGTCGATGCCCACATCCATGAGATCAGCAAGCACCCCTCGGTCCGCGTATTCTCGGACGTAACGTTCTTCCTGCATCATCACGTCAGGGGTGTCACCACCGGCAGTTTGGGTAGCGAGCTTGTCCCAGTACCCGCCCCAGTCGGTGTAGTCGGGTACTACCGTGATGTCTGGATTCTGCTCCTCGAATAGGTCGATGACTTCCTGGTTCATTTGGTGACGGGAATCTGAACCCCACCAAGAGAATCGGATGGTCGCCTCGCCGTCGGCATCACCGTCAGCCGCTTCAGTATCCGCTTCGCCGCCAGCCTCATCATCAGTCGTGTCTTCGAGATTGTCCGCCTGTCCGCATGCAGACAACGCGAGAACTCCCGTGGTTAACAGCGCCGCCCATCTTACCGATGAGCGAAATCTACGTTGGGGTCGCATACTACTACTCCTTTGTTTTTGTAGGTTGCTGGTTACTTGATTCCGGTAGTGGCGAAGCCCTTGACCAGGTACTTCTGGCCGAAGAGGAAAATCAGGAATAGGGGGATCAGGGAAACGATCGACATCGCGAACATCGGTCCCCACGAGCTCTCACCGGTGGAGTCGAGGAACGATCGCAGCGCGATAGGAACGGTGTACATCTCTGGATCGGTCAAGAAAATCAGTTGCGAGAAGAAGTCATTCCAGGTCCAGATGAACGTGAAGATCGCAGTTGTCGCGAGCGCGGGCAGGCTCAGCGGCAGGATCACTCTGAAGAAGATTCGGCCGTGCCCCGCGCCGTCAATACGCGCCGCTTCGTCCAGCTCCCGGGGAATGCCGCGAAAGAACTGGACCATGAGGAACACGAAGAACGCATCCGTAGCGAGGAGCTTCGGCACGATCAGCGGCAGGAAGGTGTTGATCCACCCGAGCTCGGAGAACAGAACATATTGCGGCACGATGATGACGTGGATCGGCAACATGATCGACATGAGCATGATCGCGAACCACAAACCCCGGAAGCGGAAGTTGAGGCGGGCAAAGGCATATGCCGCGAGGGAACAGGAGACAAGGTTCCCGAGCACCGATCCGAGGACGATGATGAATGAGTTGATCAGGTAGTGGCTGAACGGATGCAACAGCGCGTTCCACCCGTGCGAATAATTCTCGAGCTCCAACGCCCCTGGAATGAGACCTGGTTCGCGGAAGATCAAAGCACCCGGCTTGATCGAACTCGCGATCATCCACAAGAGGGGGTAGATCATCACGAACCCGGCAGCAATCAGCGCCGCGTGTTTGACGATCGAACGAACACGCCGGGGCCACGGGGAAGGCAACGGCCGTTCCGGCGCAGCGTCAGCAAGCTCGGAGAGGCTGCGCCTCTCTGCGACGGTAGAAAGTGGGCTAGTCATCGTAATGCACCCAATACTTGGAGGCTAAGAAGTTCACCGCTGTCATCCCCGCAATGATGAGGAGCAGTAGCCACGCGAGCGCGGAGGCATAACCCATTCGGTAGGCACCGAAGCCTTCTTGATAGAGGTACAGGGTGTAGAACAGGGTGGAATCGACAGGTCCGCCCGTCCCGTTGGAGACGATGTAGGACTGAGTGAAGGTTTGAAAGGCGTTGATCACCTGCAGGACGAGGTTGAAGAAGACGATCGGCGTCAACAGTGGCAACGTGATCGAAGCAAACTGGCGCATCTTTGACGCGCCATCGATCGAGGCCGCTTCGTAGTACATCTCGGGTATCTGCCGCAGGCCGGCAAGGAAGATGATCATGGGCGAACCGAACGTCCACACGTTGAGGATGATCAGGGTGCCGAGCGCGTAATCCGGGTGAGAGATCCAACCCGGTCCCTGAATCCCGAATAGTCCCAGGAGCTGGTTGATCAAACCCTCCGCGCCGAAGATCTGACGCCAGAGGATGGCGATCGCTACCGACGACCCCAGGAGCGAAGGCAGATAGAACACCGAGCGATAGATCGCTAAGCCGCGCATGCCTCGATCCAATAGCAGGGCAAGTCCCAGAGCAGCAGCGAGCTGCAGTGGCACGGAGACGAAGACGTACGTGAAGGTCACCTTCAGTGCGCTCGCCAGGCGCGGATCGCTCAAGAGCTTCTTATAGTTCGCGCCCCCGATGAAATTCGGATCCTGCAGCAGGTTGTAATCGGTAAATGACAGATAGAGTGAGGCGACCAATGGCCCGGCAACGATGAGAGCGAGCCCGATGAACCAGGGCGCCAAGAAGAATATCGCCGCCCGACCGTCGCGCTTGTTCGTCGAGCCTTTTCCCGCCCGCTGCTTACGAAGCTGAGAAAGTTCGGCTACGGCAGACACAGGTCACCTCCCAAGATGACCGGGCCCTCGCCTGAAGGCGGTCACGGTTCATTTCAACTCCTTGTGGATCTTCGTCGATGCGCATAAATCCCTGGTTCGCTCCTGCGCGACAGGGTTGAGGGTTGCGTCCGCTTCCTCCGCGGACTTGACACTGCCTGCGGTTGCGGAAACGCTTACAGCATGATTGACGGTAGCATTTCCTTCATGAGTACGCCACCCCAAAAAGTGATTCGGATAGCGGTTACCGGCATCTTTGGATACGGCTCGGTGCATTTGCGCGCCCTCGAGCCACTGATGGCCGCCGGCGCCGTCGACCTCGTCGCCATCGCCGACCACCGGCCCCAGCACGAGCTCGCCACCCTTGAACCTCGCCTCGGCGCAGACCTGACCAGGATCCTGGGATCGACCCCTTATTTCAACGATGTCGAGCGAATGCTCGAGCAGGTCGAACTGGATATTCTCGTCATTGCCACGCCGATTCCCACGCATGCTCCACACGCCGTCGCAGCGATGGAGCGGGGCATACACGTCTTGGTAGAGAAGCCCCCCGCAGCGACCCTATCGGCCTTCGAAAAGATGCAGGCGGTCTCGCTCGAGACCGGGATGGCCTGTCAGGTCGGCTTCCAAACTTTCGGCTCAGACGCCTTCGGCCGCATTGACGCGAGCGTTTCGAATGGTGAGATTGGCGATCTCGTCGGCATCGGAGCGGTCGGCACGTGGCTCAGAGCCACCGATTACTACGAGCGCGCGCCGTGGGCGGGGCGGCGGACCCTTGGCGGAGAGCCGGTTGTCGACGGCGTCGTCACCAACCCGCTCGCACACGCCGTAGCAACTGCCCTTCGAATCGACCACTCCACTCACGGCGGCGATATCGCCGTCATCGAGCCGGAACTGTTTCACGCGCACGACATCGAGGCGGACGACACATCCTCGGTTCGGATCATCACGAAGCGAGGAACACACATCGGGTTGGGGCTGACGCTGTGCGCCGCGAAGCAGACTCCGCCGCGGGTCATCGTCACCGGGACCCGGGGCCGAATCGTCTTTTCCTACACCGAGGACATCTTGACGATCACCTCCGGCAACAAGGAGCGTATCGAGCGGTGCGGTCGCACCTCGCTGCTGGAGAACCTCATCGACCACGTTCGCGATTCGCGGGTAGAACTCCTCAGTCCGATCAGCGCCAGCGGCGGGTTCATGAGGGTGCTCGAGGCGGTGCGCGCGGCGCCTGCCCCGCGGGCGATCGGGCCGGAATTCGTCGAATGGCGCAACGATGAGAATGGCCGGCACCCCGTCGTCGCCGACGTTGAGCAGTGGTGTGAACGCGTCGCGACTGAACGCCGAACCTTCACTGCGTTGGGCGCTCCGTGGGCTGGGCGTCCCCAGGTGCTGGCGGAGGTGCGGCTGGAAGAAGCAACGGTGGCCGAATACCAGGACGGCGGCGGGATGAGCACACTTGATAGCCCGCGCCCCCACCTGCATCCCGTTCGGACGCTGGGGGGGCTCACGGTAACCGACACTGCACCCGCCGACCACACGTGGCATGCCGGGGTCGGCGTGGCGGTGCAGGACGTTTCTGGCGCGAACCTGTGGGGCGGGCGGACCTACGTGCGGCAGGAGGGTTACCAATGGTTGGCCGATCACGGCCGGATCCGCCACGATGGCTTCCGAACTCGGGGGCCAGGCCACTTCGCCGCGGACCTCACGTGGCTCGGGCCCGTCGGTGACGCCCTCGCGCGTGAAACACGGACAGTGGCGGCCGAAAGCATTGACGACTCGATTTGGCGGATGCACTTCGGATTCGCCATCACGAACGAGGGGTCCCTCCCACTCGAGTTGGGGAGTCCGGGAAGCAACGGGCGCAGTGGCGGTGGGTACGGAGGCTTCTTCTGGCGGCTCCCACCCTGCCGGAACATCGACGTTCGGACCCGCGCGGATCGATCTGAGGACGCTGTTCATGGCACCAAGGCTCAATGGCTCGCATGGACGGCCGAGGCTGCGGATGGCGCGTTCACCTTGGTTCTGGCGCAGAACACCGATCCGTGGTTCGTCCGCGCGAAGGGCTACCCCGGAATCGGAGCAGCCCTCGCTTGGGAGGAACCCGTCACTATCACCCCGGGGGAAACGCTGCGGCGCCAGATCACAGCCGTCATCGCGGACGGCCGCCTTTCCGACGGGCAGATTGCGGACCTGATCAGCTGAGGTCGACCCCGAGCGAAAGCTCCGAGATCTTCACGATCGAATCGTTCGCGATGGACTGGTTCGCGGCGATGCCGACCGCAACCGCCCTGACGCCGTCGACGTAACCGGCTTGTCGCCCCAGAGGGTCCTCACGGGGGCCCCGAAAAATATCAGCGAGCAAAATATTATCGCCGCCACCATGCGAGCCCGACCCCATCGGGATCTCGACCCCCTGCGCCGCCTGCCAATGCTTCTGGACGACGAGCCGCTCCCCCTTGGGCCGCTCGCGATCCGCGTCGGCGGTTTCCGTCACGGACGGGTCGAGCACCACCCGCCCCCGCTCGTCGAGGTGGATCGCCCCCCGCTCCACGACGTCCAGTTCCGCCCTACCCTGCGTACCATTCACGCTCACCCGGTACCCCTCCCAGGGGGCGTACGAGGTGAGGGAGTAGGTCAGCGCTGCCCCTCGTGAGTACGTCACGAGCACCGACATCGTGTCTTCAATCGTGACCCCAGGGGCGAAAACATCTTGATCGCGGATATATCCATCGTACTGCTCGGCATCGAGATAGAGCTCGGCCAGCCGCGGATCGGCATTGAGATCCAGGGACCAAAGGTCGCCCGGTTCCGAACGGCTTCCTCGCTCCGGCCGCTCTCCCGCGAGAGCCGCGCCCGCTGCGTCCTCCCCGTAGAAGTGGCGCGCTCCGGCAGCGACAACCGTTGCCGGAGTGTCGTCGAGCCACCAGTTCACGAGATCGAAGTGGTGGGAGGATTTGTGCACGAGGAGGCCGCCCGATTTCGCCTTCTCCCGGTGCCAGCGCCGGAAATAGTCAGCGCCGTGGACCGTGTCGAGCATCCACTCGAAATGGATCGAGGTGACGTCGCCGATGTCTCCCCTAGCGATCACTTCTTTCAGTGTGGAGTTCCGCGGTGAGTACCGGTAATTGAACGTCATGACGACGTCGAGTCCCGTCTCCCTCGCCGCGTCGCTGATCTCTTTGCACCCCTCTTCGGTGGTCGTCAGCGG
>DATGUB010000035.1:0-13152 GCA_035301585.1 Beutenbergiaceae bacterium
GCCATCGACCACACCAACGATCTGTTGGAGGTCACCGAACAGGAGATCCGCGAAACCTTCGAGACGAATACGTTCGCCGCGATGAATCTCCTTATCGGCGCCGCGCGCCACATGCGCAGCCGGGGCGGGGCGATCATCAACGTCACATCCCGGCTCGCGAGCATCGGAGTGCCGACGATGGGAATCTACTCCGCATCGAAAGGGGCGATGCTCGCATTCACCACCGCGGCGGCGGTGGATCTGGCAAAATACAATATCCGGGTCAATGCCGTGGCCCCGGGAATGACCCGCACCCCGCTGTACCAGGAGTGGCTCGAGAGCCTGCCGGACCCGGCTGCCGAGGCGGCAAAGGTCGCCTCGGCGATCCCGATGGGACGAATCGCTGAACCCGAGGACGTTGCCGCGGTCGTGCGCTTCCTCGCCTCTCCGGAAGCCGCCTACCTCACCGGTGCCTCGATCCCCGTCGAAGGTGGCTACCTCGCCACCTGACCCGCCCTCGAAGACGAAGAAGGAGAACATGACCACCCCACACCGCGAAGTTTCCCCAGCCGAGCAGACCGCCGCCGCCGGCGCACTCGCGGGGTTCTCGACCCATGCCCCGTCCGCCTCCGAACTCGACGTGCTCAACCCCGCCACCCAGGAGCGGATCGCGACGCTGCCCTCGGCGACCCCGCACGACGCGTTGGAGCAGGTGCGCATCGCCCACGAGGCGGGGAAGGCATGGGCTCGAACGACCCCGAATCACCGCTCGCAGGTCCTACACGACGCCTATGACCTGCTGATCGAGAACCAGGACCGGCTCGCATACGTCATCAGTACGGAGATGGGTAAGCCGCTCGCCGAAGCCCGCGGTGAGGTGCAGTACGCGTGCGACTATGTCCGCTGGTATGCGGCGGAACTGCTGCGCCCCGCCGGCGCCTACCGCGAGAACCCTGCCGGGGGCTCGACGATCCTCACCCGCCGCGCTCCGGTCGGGCTCGCCGTGCTCATCGCGCCGTGGAACTTCCCGATGGCGATGATCACGCGCAAGATCGCGCCAGCGGTCGCGGCCGGCTGCGCCGCGGTGATGAAACCCGCGACCCTCACGCCGCTGACGACGGGGATCGTCGTCGATCTCATGATTGAAGCCGGGGTGCCTGCGGAGCTCGTCCGGGTCGTCACGACGAGCGACGCCTCCGGGTTCTCCGAAGCGGTCCTCGCCGATCCGCGGGTGCGCAAACTCTCGTTCACCGGCTCCACCGGCGTGGGAAGTACGCTCCTGGGACTGGCGGCGAAGAACATCGTCAAGAGTTCTATGGAACTCGGCGGAAACGCGCCGCTGTTCGTGTTCGACGACGCCGACGTGGAACGCGCCGTCGACGGGGCGGTCAAAGCGAAACTGCGCAACGGCGGGCAATCGTGCATCGCGGCGAACCGCATCTTCGTTCAGGAGGGGATCGCCGAGGAGTTCGTTGCCGGCTTCACCGAAGCGATGAGCCGCGTGGTCATGGGGAACCCACTCGCCGACGGCGTCACCCTCGGGCCCGTGATCGATGCGCGGGCGGTGGAAGATATGAGCGCGCTCGTCGACGACGCTACGGCGCGCGGCGCGGAGCTCCGTACTGGCGGGCAGGTGCCGGAGGGGGAGGGGTACTTCTTCCCCGCCACCGTGCTCGACCACGTTCCCGGCGATGCCGAGATCGCCAACACCGAGATCTTCGGCCCGGTGGCCGCCATCACCCGCTTCCGCGAGGAATCGCAGGTGCTCGCGACCGCCAACGACACCCCGTTCGGCCTCGCCGGTTATGTGTTCACCGAGAACCTCGACCGGGCACTCAACGTCGCCGACGCATTAGAAACCGGGCTCGTGGGCATCAACAACGGGGTCCCCTCCTCTGCTGCCGCCCCGTTCGGGGGGATCAAACAATCCGGGCTCGGGCGGGAAGGAAGCCACGAAGGGCTCGAGGAGTACCAAGAGATCCGGTTCTACAACATTGCCCGCCGCCCCACCGTCAACTGACTGCAAGAAAAATAGCAAGGAGAGATCGATGACCCGCTCGCGTATCACGACGACCGTACCCGGCCCGAAATCCCTAGAGCTCGCGGGTAGACAGGCGACGTACGTCTCCGCCGCGGTGAGCTGCGCGCATCCGGTCTACATCGAGCAGGGTGAGGGGTCGATCCTCACCGATGTTGACGGCAACGAATACCTCGACTTCGGCTCGGGGATCGGCGTGATCGCCCTCGGACACGGTAACCCGCGCGCTCTCGAAGCAGCGGAGCAGCAGCTGCGTAAGTTCACTCACACGCTGTTCACCGTGACTCCCTACGAGCTCTATATCGAAGTCTCGCGGCGACTGACCGAACTCACCCCGGGAGATTTTGAGAAGAAGTCGGTGCTGAGCTCCACCGGGGCCGAAGCGATCGAGAACGCGATGAAGATCGCGCGCGCCTACACGGGGCGGAACGGAATCGCCGTCGTCGACCACGGGTATCACGGGCGGACCAACCTCACGCTCGGCCTCAACTACAAAGCCGGCGCATATTCCGCCGGCGCCGGTCCCCGTCCGGGGGAGATCTACCGGACGAACAATTCCCACCCCTATCGGGACGGGATGACCGGCAAGGAGGCCGCGCTCACCGCGATCGAGCGTCTGGAGATGACCTCCGGGGCAAAGAACCTTGCCTGCCTCCTCATCGAACCCATTCAAGGCGAGGGCGGGGTCGTGGTGCCCGCAGACGGTTTCCTGCCCACGCTGCAGGAGTGGTGCCGGGAGAACGGGATCGTCGTCGTCGCCGACGAGATTCAAACCGGCCTGGGGCGGACCGGTCGAATGTTCGGTTCCGAGCATTTCGGATTCGAGCCTGATCTCGTCGTCACCGCCAAGGCGATCGCGGCCGGGATTCCGGTGTCGGCGGTGACGGGGAGAGCGGAGATCATGGACGCGATGCTTCCCGGGGCGCTCAGTGGCACCTACTCCGGGAACCCGGTGGGCTGCGCCGCGGCGTTGGAGGTGTTCGACCAGCTCGAAGAAGACGGTTTCCTCGATCACACGCGCCGGATCGGGGAGAGGATCCAATCCGGGTTGCGGCAGCTGCAGCGCGAGCACCCCATCATCGGGGACGTGCGGGGGCTCGGCGCGCTACACGGGATCGAACTGATCAACTCCGACGGCTCGCCGAGCCCGGGTGCGTTCACGCAATTGCGTTCCCTCGCCCTCGAGCGGGGAATGGTCGCCCTGCCCGGTGGGAGTAACGGGCACGTGCTGAGGCTGCTGCCGGCGCTGAACATCCCCGAGGATCTCGTCGACGAAGGACTCGCGATCCTCGGGGATGCGTTAACGGCGATGGGTTAGGAAACCGGCCCCTCGCCCTCCCGGTTCGCCTCCACGCGCGCGAGTTTGCGGGCCGCTGCATCACGGCCACCGAGGCCGAATGCGAGCGCCGCCGCGAGCGCCCCACCGACGACGAGTGAGCCGAAGGCGAGGGTAATGATGGAATCGGCGATGCCCATGAACTTCAGCCCCATCGCAGCGAAGAGCACGATCGTCGCGTAACGAACGACGGTGGTAGCCGTCCCACCGCCAACGGTGCTTGCGAGGATCTTCGCGACGAGGAAGCCGGCAGCAATGATCGCGCCGCCGAACAGCACCCGACCGCCGAGGGCCAGAACCTCGTTGAGGATGAGGCTCACCTGCGGGAAGTCGAGGGCCTGGGCGGCCATGATGGCGAAGAACACCATGACGGCGACCTGCGCGATTCGGGTGAGGATGACCGAAGGTGGCGTGCCCGCGGTGGTGATTCCCAGCCCGGCGATCGCCTTGTCGGTGCCGAACCCACGAAGCGTGCTTTCGAGGATCGTGCCCACGACCTTCGCGATGAGGTAACCGATCCCGAGAATGAGCACTGCGGCGATGATCGCCGGGATCGCGCCGAGGAGGAGGGTAAGCATCTGCTCGGCGGGGTTCGAGATCGCGGAGATCCCCAGCACCTGCAGCGCCGCGATCGTCACGAAGATGAGGATGACGCCGAACGTGATGTTCGCGAGCACCGAGGCAACCCGGGCGGACTCTGCCGGAGCGGGGGCCGTTCCGGGAGCGGGAGCGCCCTCACCCGCGGTGGTGGCATCCGCGGCGGGCGCGGCCGGGGCACCGGAGCGAGTGGGATCAGCACCCTTGACCTTGGCGGTGAGCGCACCGAAATTGATCATTCCGACGGCTGCTTCAATGAGCTGTTTTGCAATCCGTGCGATGACGAAGCCGATGAAGAATACAAAGATCGCGCCAATGACGTTGGGCAGATACTCCATGATCGTCTGCAAGAGCCCCTGGATGGGGGAGAGGACGCTCTCCAACGTGAACACCTGCAGGACTCCGACGAGACCGAACAGCCACACCAGGAGAGAACCCACCGTGCCGATTGACTGGCCCACGGCTTGCCCATCAGCACCTTCGCGTTGCAGTATCGGAACCTTAGTGACGAGCTTGCTGATCGCCCATTTCACGAGGAGGGCAACCAGCCAGGTCACGAGGACGATGACAATGGCGATTCCCAACTTTTGGGCCATTCCGAGCCAATCGATGTCAGCCATTTTTGGATCTCCTTATGTATTCTTTCCTCCAGGCATACGCCCGAATAGTCAAAACACACTACCGACATTCATCGAAAACGTAAAACGTTACGCAAAGAATGCGCAATGTTGGAGATCAGGGAATGAGGAGCACTTTCCCCGTCGTCGCCCGTCCTTCCAGGGCCTCGTGCGCGGCGGGAGCGTCCTGGAGAGGGAATTCCGCCCCGATTCGCACGTCGAGGTCGCCAGCGAGGACCGCCTGGGTGATGTGCGACCAGCGAAGGCTGCGTTCGCCGGCATCAGCGATGTAGTGCCACAGCGTCGGGCGGGTGACGAAGAGCGAGCCTGCAGCGTTGAGACGTTGAAGGTCGAAGGGGGGCACCTGGCCGCTCGCGCCGCCGAACAGAACGATGAGGCCGCGACGACGCACGGATTCCACCGCAGCATCGAAGGTGACCTTGCCGAGCCCGTCGTAGAAGACGTCGACCCCGCGGCCGTCGGTGGCCGACCGCAGCTGGGTGGAGAGTTCCGCGGTGATGTCGGTGAAGTCCTTCTGGATGAAGACCCGATCGGCACCTGCCTTGAGCGCGAGATCCGCCTTGTCCTGCGTGCCCACCATCGTCAGGACCCGGGCGCCGCGCGACTTCGCGAACTGGATGAAGAGCTGGCCCACCCCGCCGGCGCCGGCGGTGATGAACACGGTGTCGCCCTCACCGAGTTGAGCGACCCCATCGGTAAGCATGTGCACCGTCATGCCCTGCAGTGGCAGTGCCGCGGCAACCCGCAGGTCCATGCCCTCGGGTACGGGAAGCGCGTCCTCGGCGTCAAGCACGACGAAGTCGGCGTATGAACCGGTGACGGAGGCCGCCCAGGCGACCTTATCGCCGACCTTCACCTTCTCGACGCCGTCGCCGACCTCCGCCACTTCGCCCGCCCCTTCCGAGCCGGGCCGCCAGGGGAACTGTGTGGGATAGACCCCGGAGCGGATGTAGGTGTCGATGAAGTTCAGGCCCGCCCCAGCGGTGCGAACGACGATCTGTCCATCGCCCGCGGCGGGGATGTCCGTGGAAATGTACTCAAGGGCGTCTGCGCCACCCGGGGCGCTCACTTCGATGGCGTGCATGCCGCCCAGGTTACGCGAGTTATTTCTCCAGTGGAGGGGTATCGGGATAGGTGGCCGGTTCCTTTTCCAGTGCCTCGGTAAGCTCCGCGCGGCGTGCGAGGACCTCCGGGCGGAAGTCGAGCATCTCAGAAATCACGCGCTTGCGTTCGCGCTTGGAGATGAGGTCGATGTAGAGCTGGCCATCGAGGTGGTCGGTCTCGTGTTGCAGCATCCGGGCCAAATAACCCTCGCCGGAGAGCTCGACCGGGTTGCCCTCGACGTCAACGCCGGTCAGCGAGGCGCGATTCGCCCGGAACAGCCCGGCGCCCGGACCGGGAACCGAGAGGCAGCCCTCCTCGCCTTCGACGTTGCCCTCCTCCCGGTCGATCGTGCACGTGGGATTGAGCACGTGCCCCACGTGCCGCACACCGTCCTCGGTGAGGTCGTACACGAATAGGCGCAGATCCACGCCTACCTGGTTCGCCGCGAGCCCCACCCCCTCGGCGATGGCCATCGTCGCAAACATGTCATCGATGAGCGTGCGGAGTTCCTCGGTACCGAATTCCGTGATGGTGCGACAGGGTGCGTGCAGCACCTCCTCGCCCACTTCGGTCACGCGGAGAACTTTGCCGCGCTGGGCCTCTTCGGGGAGGTCGGGGTAGTCGGAGACCTCGACCCCGTTGAGCAATGTGCGAACAGTCATGAAGGGTATTCTTCCACCTCTCGCGGCGAGACCAGAACACGAGCTCGCGCAGGCCGCCCCCGTCGTGTATATTTATGCGAGTGACTGTATCTGTAGCTGTAGCAGGGGCAAGTGGGTACGCCGGCGGAGAGATCCTGAGGATCCTCACCGGGCACCCGAACGTCGAGATCGGCGCGCTGACGGCGCACTCGAATGCGGGCCAGGCCGTGGGCGCCGTGCAGCCGCACCTGCGAGGGCTCGCCGAACGCCGTTTCGTGGAAACCTCCCCCGGGAACCTCCTCGGCCACGACGTGGTCTTCCTCGCGCTCCCGCACGGGGCATCGGGTGAATTGGCTGCCGCGATGACCGACGCCGCGAGGAGCCGGGGGGAGCGTGAACCGCTGCTCATCGACGTCGGCGCGGACCACCGGCTCACGGACGAGGCGGCCTGGAACGAGTTCTACGGCACGCCCTACGCCGGCGCCTGGCCCTACGGGATGCCCGAACTCCTCAAATCCGGCGGTGGACGGGGCCGGGAGGACCTCATCGGCGTGGATCGGATCGCGGTGCCCGGATGCAACGTCAGCGCGGTGACCCTCGGCCTGCAACCGGGCGTCGCAGCAGGAGTCGTGGATGCCGGCGACGTGGTCGCTGTGCTCGCCAACGGCTACTCCGGAGCGGGAAAATCCCTCAAACCCCACCTCCTCGCCGCCGAAGGAATGGGAATGGCCGTGCCGTACGCGGTCGGCGGAGTGCACCGCCACATCCCCGAAATCGAACAGAACCTCCTCGCCGCAGGGGCCGAGCGGGTGCGCATCTCCTTCACACCCACGCTCGTGCCGATGCCCCGCGGCATCCTCGCCACGATCACTGCCCCGCTCCTCGGCCCCGCCGAGGCGGTGCGGCAGGCGTGGGAGCGTGCCTACGCGGAGGAACCCTTCATCGACCTTCTTCCCGAGGGGCAATGGCCCTCCACCGCGATGACCCTGGGGGCGAACACCGCGCTCGTGCAAGTGGCCGTCGATGAGCGGGCCGGCCGCGTCGTCATCGTCTGCGCGATCGACAACCTCGTCAAAGGCACCGCCGGTGCCGCGGTGCAATCGATGAACGTCGCCCTCGGCCTCGAGGAGCGGGCCGGGCTCGGCACGGAAGGAGTCGCGCCATGAGCGTCACCGCAGCCGCCGGCTTCCGCGCGATCGGTGTCGCCGCCGGTTTGAAAGACTCCGGTAAACCCGACCTCGCGCTCGTCGTCAGCGACGGTCCGGACAGCACCGGTGCCGCAGTGTTCACCTCCAATCGGGTCGTCGGTGCGCCGGTGAAGCTCTCTCGCGCGCACATCCGTGACGGCACCGCTCGGGCGGTCGTGCTCAACTCCGGCGGGGCGAACGTGTGCACCGGGGAACGGGGACTGGCCGACGCCGCCGCCACCGCCGAGCGTGCCGCCCGGGTCCTCGACCTCGACCCCCAGGACGTGCTCGTCGCCTCCACCGGGCTCATCGGCGAGTACCTGCCGATGGAAAGGCTCCTCACGGGGATCGACGACGCCGCCCCCCGACTCGGCAGCACCGAGGAGGCCGCCGAGCGCGCCGCCGAGGCGATCATGACGACGGACACCGTCAGCAAGCAAGCCCGTGCACGCGGAGAGGGCTACACCGTGGGCGGGATGGCAAAGGGCGCAGGAATGCTCGCGCCGGGAATGGCGACGATGCTCGCGGTCATCACCACCGACGCGGCCGTCTCCCCCGAGATGGCCCAGGCGGCGCTGACCGAAGCGGTGCGCACGACCTTCAACCGGGTCGATTCCGATGGCTGTATGTCGACCTCGGACACGGTCGTGCTCCTGGCTTCCGGTGCGGCCGACGCGCGCCCGAGTGCGCAGGAATTCACGCAAACCCTGCACTCGGTCTGCGCCAACCTTGCCCGGGCGCTCGTGGCCGACGCCGAAGGCGCGAGCCACGACATCCGACTCACCGTCACCGGTGCCCACACCGAGGCCGCCGCCGAAGTGGTGGCGCGGACGGTGAGCCGCTCCAACCTGTTCAAAACCGCGATCTTCGGAAACGACCCGAACTGGGGCCGGATCCTCGCCGAGGTGGGAACCGTGCCCGAAGAGGTCGCGGCTTTCGATCCTGACGATCTCGACGTGACGATCAACGGGATCATGGTCTGCCGCGGCGGGGGAGCGCACGAACCTCGTGAGCGCGTCGACCTTGCCGCCCACCGCGAGGTGCAGATCCTCATCGACCTCGGCGCCGGCGCGGCCGAGGCGACGATCTGGACGAACGACCTCACCCACGACTACATCCACGAGAACAGCGCCTACTCCACATGAACCCCACTCCGCAACAGAAGGCCGCAGCGCTCATCGAAGCGCTGCCCTGGCTCGAGAACTTCGCCGACAAGGTCGTCGTCATCAAATTCGGTGGCAACGCGATGGTCAACAAGGATCTTGAGCGGGCGTTCGCCGAAGACATCCGGTTCTTCCGATACGCCGGACTCAAACCCGTCGTCGTGCACGGAGGCGGCCCCCAGATCAACAACATGCTCACCCGCCTCAACATCGACAGCGAGTTCCGCGGCGGCCTGCGCGTCACCACCCCGGAGACGATGGACGTCGTGCGGATGGTGCTCACCGGGCAGGTCCAGCGCGCGCTCGTCAACCAGCTCAACCTCCGCGAAGCGCTCGCGGTGGGGATCTCGGGGGAGGATGCGGGACTCTTCGGTGCGCGTCGCCGTCACGCCGATGTGGACGGCGAACCCGTCGATGTCGGGCTCGTCGGCGACGTCGTCCGCGTGAACGCCTCGATCGTGCGCGGAATGCTCGAGGCCGGGCGCATCCCCGTCGTCTCGACGATCGCCCCCGACGTCGACACCCCCGGTGACGTGCTCAACGTCAACGCTGATACCGCGGCTGCCGCGCTCGCGGTAGCGCTCCGAGCGGAAAAACTCGTCATCCTCACCGACGTCGAGGGACTGTACGCGAACTGGCCCGATAAGTCCTCCCTCATCTCCCGGATGAAAGCCGACGAGCTCGCGCAGATCCTGCCGAACCTGGAATCGGGAATGGTACCCAAGATGGAAGCGTGCCTGCGCGCGGTCCGCGGCGGGGTGGCCTCGGCGCACGTGGTCGATGGCCGCGTGCCCCACTCCCTGCTCCTAGAAATCTTCACCACCCAAGGGGTGGGCACGATGATCGAACCGGAGGTTCCCCACAAATGACCGATATCGCCCACTCCGGGACCGGAGTCACCCAGACCCAGTGGCGGGAACGTTACACCCACGCGCTGATGAACACCTTCGGCCCGCCGCAACGGGTGCTCGTTCGCGGTGAAGGGCCCTACGTCTGGGACGCCGACGGCAACAAGTACCTCGACCTCCTCGCAGGTATCGCCGTCAACTCCCTCGGTCACACCCACCCCACCCTCACCGGCGCGATCGCAGCGCAGTTCAACACCCTCGGGCACGTATCGAACTTCTTCGCCACCCCCACCCAGGTCAGCCTCGCTGAACGGCTCCTCCGTCATGCCCGGGCGGACACCCAGGGCAGGGTCTTCTTCACCAACTCCGGCACCGAAGCGATGGAGGCGGCCTTCAAACTCGCGCGCAAATTCGGCGGGGAAACCCGGCCGCGGATCATCGCGATGGAAGGCGGCTTCCACGGGCGGAGCATGGGCGCCCTCGCGCTCACCCACAAACCCGCGTACAAGACCCCCTTCGAACCACTGCCCGGCGGCGTCGAACACGTGCCCTACGGCGACGCGGCGGCGCTGACAGCTGCGATGGGGGAGGACGTCGCCGCGATCGTCCTCGAGCCCATCCAAGGGGAAGCGGGTGTGGTGATGGCGCCCCCCGGCTTCCTCGCCCGGGCTCGGGAACTCGCCGATGCCCACGGCGCGCTGCTCATTTACGACGAAGTGCAAACCGGTATGGGGCGGGTCGGGTCCTGGTTCGCTCACCAGATTGACGCGATCGGTGGCGGCGCGCGCCCCGACGCTATTGCCCTCGCCAAAGGCCTGGGCTCCGGGTTCCCCGTGGGTGCCCTGATCACGCTGACCGAGAAGTCCGACGGCGTGCTCACCCCCGGAAACCACGGCACCACGTTCGGGGGGAACCCCATGGCCGCGGCCGCGGGCCTCGCGACGATCCACGTCATCGAGCGCGACGACCTGTTGGCCAACGTTCGTGCCCGGGGAAACCAGTTCACGCAGGAGATCAGCGCGCTCAGGGACCCGCGGATCACCGGCGTCCGGGGTGAGGGGCTGCTGCTCGGGATCGAACTCACGACCCCGATCGCTCAAGGCGTGGTCACGGCGGCGCTCGATGCTGGTTTCATCGTCAACGCCGCCGCACCCAACGTGGTTCGCCTGGCCCCGCCCCTGATCATCACCGAGGGCCAAGTGACGAAATTCACCGAGGCGCTGCCGGAAATCCTCGACGCATCGGAAGGTAATTAACGTGCGGCATTTCCTCAAAGACGACGACCTCACCTCGGGCGAGCAGCGGGACGTCCTCCTCCGCGCCCGCGAATTGAAGGCCGACCGGTTCGCTCAGCAGCCGCTCCGCGGCCCGCGCAGCGTCGCGGTGATCTTCGACAAGGCGACCCTGCGCACGCAGCTCTCGTTCACCGTGGGAATCACCGAACTGGGGGGATCTCCCCTCGTCGTCGACGGCAATCTCGCGCAGATCGGCACCCGGGAGTCGATCGCGGACGTCACGCGAGTGCTGACCCGGCAGGTCTCTGCGCTCGTGTGGCGCACCTACGGCCAGGACCGCATCGAGGAGATGGCGCGGTACGCAACCGTGCCGGTGATCAACGCGCTCACCGACGAGTACCATCCGTGCCAGATCCTCGCCGATCTCCTCACCATCGCCGAGCACACCGGAGGCTTCACCGCGAGCGGCCCCGCCCTCGCCGGCAAGACCCTCACCTACGTCGGGGACGGGGCGAACAACATGGCCCGCTCCTACCTCTTGGGCGGAGTACTCGCGGGAATGAACGTGCGGATCGGCGCGCCGCTCGGGTATCACCCCGCGCCCGAGATCCTCACCCGCGCCAAGGAGATCGCCGAAACGACAGGCGGTTCCGCCGCCGTCTTCACCTCCCCGAGCGAGGCCGTCGCCGGTGCGGATGCGATCGCCACCGACACCTGGGTCTCGATGGGGCAGGAAGGTGAGGCAGCCGAACGAGAGGAACCCTTCATCCCCTTCCAGGTCAACGACGCGCTGCTCGCCGGCGCCCCCGAGGCGATCGTGCTGCACTGCCTGCCCGCCTACCGGGGCAAGGAGATCACCGCCGAGGCGATCGAGGGGCCGCGGTCCGTGGTGTGGGACGAAGCGGAGAACCGCCTCCACGCCCAGAAAGCGCTCCTCGCGTTCCTGCTGGAGCAGCGATGATCCCCGGCACGAAGGTTGCCCGGCACGCGCTCATCAAGGATGTCCTGGGCCGAGGCGCCGTGCGCTCCCAATCGGAGCTCGTCGACCACCTCGCCCGGCACGGCGTGAGCGCGACCCAAGCGACCGTTTCCCGCGACCTCGAGGAGCTGCGGGCCTACAAGGTGCGCGATGCCGGCGGCCCGCGCTACGCCGTCCCCGATGACGGTCACCCGAGCGAGGGGGCGGGGGATGCCGAAGAGCACACGGCTCGGCTCGGCCGGCTCCTCACCGAGCTGCTCGTCTCTGCGGACGCCTCGGCGAATCTCGTAGTTTTGCGCACCCCGCCGGGTGCGGCACAATTTCTTGCATCGGCGATCGACACGTCGGTGCTCACCGATGTCCTTGGCACAATTGCCGGGGACGACACTGTCCTAGTGATCACGACAGACCCCACGGGCGGCGAACACCTGGCGGCCCGATTCCTCGACCTCGCGCACGGGGTGGAAGACGAGGGGCACCCATCGAAGAAAGAGCAGGAAGCATGAGTAAAGACCGCGTCGTACTGGCCTACTCCGGAGGACTCGACACCTCTGTAGCGATTGGTTGGATCGGTGAAGCAACCGGTGCGGAGGTCGTCGCCGTCGCCGTCGACGTGGGCCAGGGCGGGGAAGACCTCGACGTCATCCGCCAGCGCGCGCTGGACTGCGGGGCCGTGGAGTCCTACGTCGCGGATGCCCGCGATGAGTTCGCGAACGAATACGTCATGCCCGCGCTGAAGGCGAACTCGCTGTACATGGACGCCTACCCGCTCGTGTCCGCGCTGAGCCGGCCCGTCATCGTCAAGCACCTCGTGCAGGCCGCCCGCCAGTTCGGCGCGACCACCGTCGCCCACGGCTGCACCGGTAAAGGCAACGACCAGGTGCGCTTCGAAGTGGGAATCACCTCCCTCGCCCCCGACCTGAGCTGCATCGCCCCCGTGCGTGACCTCGCGCTCACCCGCGAGAAAGCGATCGAATACGCCGAGAAGCACCGCCTGCCGATCGAGACGACCAAATCCAACCCGTTCTCCATCGACCAGAACGTCTGGGGCCGGGCGATCGAAACCGGGTACCTCGAGGACATCTGGAACGCGCCGACCAAGGACGTGTACTCCTACACCGATGACCCGGCCTTCCCCCCGATCGAGGATGAAATCGTCATCACCTTCAAGGAAGGCATCCCCGTGGCGATCGACGGCGTCGCCGTCACCCCGCTGCAAGCGATCGAAGAAACGAACCGGCGCGCCGGCGCCCAGGGGATCGGCCGCATCGACATCGTCGAGGACCGGCTCGTGGGCATCAAGTCCCGCGAGATCTACGAAGCGCCCGGCGCGATGACCCTCATCGCCGCCCACAAGGAACTGGAGAACGTCACCCTGGAACGGGAACAGGCCCGGTTCAAGCGCAC
>DATGUB010000036.1:0-6400 GCA_035301585.1 Beutenbergiaceae bacterium
CTGCGCACTCAAAACTATCGAAGGTGCCGCTTTCTTGCCCGCGCGTGAGGGTGAACGTCTTGTCGTATTCATTGCCACAGGTGTCGCATACCGCCATGGAAATGGCTCCAATCTCTGATGAGGTGGTGGGCCCGGCGCCGCAAGCGACGGGTTCACTACCGTAGGCCGCGCAGGAGTTCGCTCCTAGGGGGTGTCGTTATCTCCGGTCACCAGCAACAATGCGCCCCTAGAGCTCCTCGGGTGGTCCGCTGGTGCGGCGGTCCGTTCGCCGTTCGCTCACGCCACCCGGACCCGACTGCTGCACCGTCGTGGTCGAGCGGCGCGCGGATAGGAGGAGGCTAATAATTAACCCCAGCGCCCCTCCACCCATGAGGATGTAACCGATCAACGTGAGGTCGACCCCCTCGATGCTGTCCGAAACCGCGAACGCGAGGATCGCGCCGATGATTATCAGCCCGATGCTGGAACCGATGCGCATTCGTCGCTCCTTTCGTAGCGAGAAGCATTCCCGCCGGGTAGTTCGACGACGTTAGCACCGCGGGTAAAAATTCCCACCAGGGGTTGACATTCCCGGGGAAGCAGCGCGGCCGACGTGAGAGTCGGAACGTTTGCTCCTTCTCTTTTCCTGAACAATCGGTTAGCATATTGACATGCGATCAACCGATGACCTTCATACCAAGGCGAGGATTCGGAACGCGGCGATCGACTGCTTCAGCCGTGACGGGTTCGACGTGGGAATCAGGCAGATCGCGGAAGTGGCAGGAGTGAGCCCGGGCCTCGTCGCGCACCACTTCGGATCCAAGGCGGGGCTCCGCGCAGAATGCGACAGCCACGTCCTTGCGATCATGCTCAACGCGAAGCTGGAGACCGTGGGCCCGCAGGGCCCCGAGGCAATGCTCGTGCAGCTCGCAAGAGTGGAGGAGTATCGGCCCATCGCGGCCTACGCCGTGGCGAGCCTCGCAGCGGGTGGGGATCTCGCGAACGAACTGCTCGATGAAATGACCGGTATGACCGCGGAGTTCCTCGCGGCAGGAGAAGAAGCAGGCACGATCAGGCCCAGCAGTGACGCATATGCCCGTGCCCGCTACCTCACCCTGACGAGTATGGGGATGCTGCTCCTGGAGTATCGCCGTCACGCCG
Source organism: Beutenbergiaceae bacterium (assembly GCA_035301585.1). Lineage (GTDB taxonomy): Bacteria > Actinomycetota > Actinomycetes > Actinomycetales > Beutenbergiaceae > HY158. The sequence continues at coordinate 1,141 of DATGUB010000036.1, forward strand.
CGGCACATCCGGACGATCCCGCCGGCGCCTTTGACGCCGCCGCGCAGGCAAGCATCGGGCCCGCCCTTGAACTCTTCACGCACGGCCTCTTTACCGATGCTCGTTACCTTTCCGCATACTCCGGCGCCTCGACGCCCGAACCCTCTGGGGATGTTTCATGACCTCCGCGATCGACATCGCTGATCTCGTCAAAACCTTCGGCCACGTCCGCGCCCTCGACGGCGTCGACCTCACCGTCGAGGTGGGGGAGGTGCACGGCTTCCTCGGCCCCAATGGTGCCGGTAAATCAACGACGATCCGGGTCCTGCTCGGCCTGCTCCGCGCCGATTCTGGCACTGTCACCCTGCTCGGCCGCGACCCCTGGGATGAGGCCGTAGAACTGCACAAGCGTCTCGCCTATGTGCCCGGTGACGTCTCGCTCTGGCCCAACCTCACCGGTGGGGAAGCGATCGACCTCTTCGCCCGCCTGCGCGGCGGGTTCATCCCGCGGCGCAGGGATGAGCTGATCGAACGCTTCGACCTCGACCCCACGAAGAAGGGCCACACCTACTCGAAGGGGAATCGGCAGAAGGTCGCGATCATCGCCGCGCTCGCCTCCGATGTAGAGCTTCTACTCCTCGACGAGCCGACCGCGGGTCTTGACCCGCTCATGGAATCGATCTTCGCAGAAGTCATCACGGAGGAGCAGGCCCGCGAACGCACCGTGCTCCTCTCGAGCCACACCCTCGCGCAAGTGGAACGGCTCTGCGAGCGGATCTCCATCATCCGGCGCGGAAAGATCGTTGAATCCGGCTCGCTCACGCAGATGCGGCACCTCACCCGGATCTCGGTTGACGCGGAAACCGATGACCCGGTCGACCTCGGATCCTTGCCGGGAGTCCACGTGGTTCGCCGCGAGGGCACACAGATCGCGGTGGAAGTCGACGCCGAGCATCTGGACGCCGTCGTCGGGCGCCTCCACAACGGCGGAATTCGAACCCTCACCGCGCACCCGCCCACACTCGAACAGCTTTTCATGCGCCATTACGGGGAAGACATTGCCGCCTTGGACGAGGCGGGGCGGGTCGACGACGCCTCCGAGGCCGCGCCCGCCGCTGGCCACGGGCGGCACCGGAGCCGGCCATGAGCGCCGTCGCGCCAACGTTTCCCGAAAATGGCGGCTCCCAGCCGTTCGCCGGGCTGCGGGCGCTGCTGCGCTTCACCCTTCGACGGGATCGGGTCCGCCTGCCGGTGTGGATCCTCGGCATCACCGCGGCGATTGCTGCGACGGCGGCGAGCTACCCCGGGATCTACGCGACGGCGGAGGAACGCCACGGCGCGTTGCTCGCCATCAGCAACCCGGGCACCACCGCGCTGATCGGGGCCATCTACGGCGAGGGCGATTACACCTACGGAATCATGGTGGGCCACCAGCTGCTCGCGATGACGGCCGTCGTTGCCGCGCTGATGAGCATCTTCACCGTCGTGCGCCACACGCGCGCCGAAGAGGAGAGTGGGCGCGCGGAACTCGTGCGCTCCAGCGTCGTTGGCCGGCACGCTAGCGCGGCCACCGCCGTGCTCGTCGTCCTCGGAGCAAACGTCGCCCTTGGGCTGGCGCTCGCCCTCTGCCTCGGCGCGCTCGGGATCGAGACGGTCACCTGGGCTGGTTCCTTCCTCTACGGCGCGGCGATCGCCGGGGTCGGTCTCGTCTTCGCCGGCATCGCCGCGATCACCGTGCAGCTCACCGAGAGCGCCCGCTCGGCCTCATCGCTCGCGGGCCTGACGCTCGCGGCGGCTTACGCGTTGAGGGCGATCGGCGACGTGGCCGAGAACGGCCTGTCGTGGGCCTCGCCGATCGGCTGGGCGCAAGCGACGGAAACGTATTACCGCAACAACTGGGCACCGATCGTTCTGCTCATCCTGGCCGCGGTGGTGCTGGTGGCGATCGCAGCCCCGTTGAGCAGGCGGCGCGACGTCGGCGCAGGTCTCTTCGGTACACGGCCCGGTCCCGCCCGCGCTGGCGCCGGGCTGCGCGGCGCGTTCGGGCTCGCGTGGCGTCTCAATCGCGGGGGCGTACTCGGCTGGGCGATCGCACTGTTTGTGTTCGGGCTCGCCTATGGGCCGGTGCTGTCTGAGGCGGACTCGTTCCTCGAGGACCTACCCATCATGGCGGAGTTCCTCCCCGAACTTGATGCCGGGGGAGCGGAGCTGTTCGGTTCCCTGGTGATCGCCATCGCCGCGATCCTGTGCGCGGTTCCCACGACGCAAGTGGTCTTGCGCCTACGCGCCGAAGAAACCGCCGGTCGAGCAGGTCCCCTCTTGGCGACCCCGGTCTCGCGGCCGGGTTGGGCGCTGCGTTCCGCGGCCCTCGCCCTGCTGACGGCGGCACTCACCCTCTTCCTGTTCGGGTTAGGAATGGGCCTAGGGGCGGGATTGTCCATGTCGCAGTTGAGTTGGGTCGGTGACAGCATCGCTGCGTCGCTGACCTACCTGCCGGCGATCCTCGTGGTCGCCGGCCTCGCCCTCTTCCTCGTGGGTCTCTTCCCCCGCGCGACGGGCGCGGCCTGGGTCGCGGTCGTCTACGCCGTGTTCGTCATGTACCTCGGGGGCTTGCTGGACCTCCCGCAGTGGGCGATGAACATCTCCCCGTTCGCCCACGTGCCGCAACTGCCCGCGGCGGACTTCAGCGCGGCGCCGCTGGCGTCGCTCACCCTCATCGCCGGTGTGCTCGGCGGCGCCGGCCTGCTCGGCCTGCGACGCCGAGACATCGAGGGCTGAGGCGCCCGGCTACAGCGCGGGAGCGGCGAGCGCCCCCGCGGCGGCCTCGAACATGTTCTGCGAATAGACGACGTGCAGGCGCTCCGCCGCAGCAGGAATGACGAGCGAATTGAGCTCATCCACGAGGTCCTGCGGGTGCTTGACGTTCTCGTTATGCCGACCGGCGTTGAGCTTGGTGACGACGTTCAGCGCCTCGGACTCCTGGAGCCGCTCGGCGTACGGCTCCGCCTCGGCCGGCAACTCGGGGATCGGCACCGACATCAGCACCCGGCGCGGCAGGGAGACCCCGCCGTCGAGGATCCGCCACCAGAGGTAGGGAAGGCTGGAATTCAACACGATCGCCGCGTGCCGCCGATCGTCGTCGGAACGGAAATACAGGACGGATTTCGAGCGCCGGTCGAGCGGGCGGTAGGTCGCGGAGATGTAATACCTCGGCGTCGTGGCAACGGTGAGGGGAAAGGGAGTCTCGTGCTCGACCACGAGGTCGGCGAGGGCGCGCGGCGTGGAGATGATCGAATCCCAGAACTCCTCGAGACCGGGTGCGAGCTTCGCCCACTCCCCATGCGGCCCCAGCCGCCGTGGGGCGAGGAACTCGTGGCAGCGGGAGAACATTTCCTCCCGGGATGCGGTGTTCCACCGGAGGATCGGGGTGACCCGCCATTCGCGCATCTGCGGTGCGCTCACCGTGACCGCGGCGCGCACGAAGTTCGTCTTCGAGGTGTTGTTCGACCCGAACTTGTAACCCCGGAAGAGGGTGTCAGGGACGTTGTCGAAAACGTAGACGTCCCCGCCGGTGGTGCCCTCCTCGATGACGTCCCGAAGCGACCGGAACTTCGGGATCGAGAGATAGGAGGCGGGGGTGACGGCGATGAAACCCCGGGAGGCATGGACGATACGCTCGAGGAAATACGCGAACAGGTCGCGGGTTTCGCTGGTGCGATACCCCGCTTTCCCCGGAGCCCGGGCGTAGGGAGGATTGAGGATCGCAAACTCGAATTCCGGAAGCGCTCTGCCGCTGAGGAAATCGCGCCGGGCCGAGCGGCGCTGGAGGGCTCCGACCGCCTCGCCGTCGCCGTCGGCGGCGAAATCAGCTGCGATGAGCGCGACCGCCGTCCTCAACGCCGTCTCATCGCGATCGAGGAGGATCAGGTGGTCGCGAACGAACCCGGCCGGAGACTCCTGGACCGAGGCGAGGTGCCAGGAAAGGTTCCCCACTCCGCAGCACGGATCCAGCCACCGACCCGTGGGAAAACTGGCGGCGTGGCGGGCCATGAACTGCGAGGCATCGTCGGGGGTGAAGTACTGGCCCGCATCCCGCCGCTGCCCGCGGTCCAAGCTCGCCAGCAGCGCCTCGTAGCACACGCCGATCTCGCCGATCGTGAGCCCTGCGAGCACATCGCTCGGCCCCATCTCCACGCCGAGCACGCTCCCGAGCGCACTCGCGAGGTCCGGACGGGCAGAGATGGTGCGCCGGGCGACCGCTGCTAACCAATTCCGGCGCGTCTCGGACTTGTTCGGCGCGAGTAACGTCTTGACCACCCTGGTGACCGCGGAGGCAGAAAACGGCGGGTTCGCCTCGACAGCAAGCAGGCTGGTGCTCATGCGGTGGGGCCTTTCCGGGTCGAGGGCGCGGGGTCGCGTTAGAAGTACTTTAGCTGCTAGCTATTTTTGCTTCGAATCGGCGCGCGCGGCGCGGTTCGGGAAGCACGCCAGCCAGTTCATCTTCCACGAGGCAAACCTACGGCAGAGCACTGACACGGCCCCGGCGAGCATTAGGATCGAAGTGAGGAAAGGACCGAATATGTCAGGCGACGTCACGATTCTCCACAATCCCCGCTGCTCGACCTCCCGGTTCGCGGTGCAGGCGGCGAAGGACGCGGGGGCGGAGGCGCAGGTGCGTAATTATCTCAACGATCCCCTCACGGAAGCGCAGTGGTTGGACGTGCTTGCGATCCTGGAAGCGGAACCCACCGAGCTCGTGCGGCGGGATGAGAACTTCAAACGCTCCGGACTTGGTGATGGCGACGTAGCCACGGCAGAACAGGTCGCCAAGGTGCTCGCCAAGACCCCGCTCCTCGCCCAACGTCCGGTGCTGATCCGTGGTGGGCGCGCGATCATCGGCCGCCCCAAATCCGCAGTTGCGCCCTTCCTCGCCTGACCCGCGCAATGTGAATCGCCTACGTGGCATCCCGATCGAGGGAGAGTAATGAGCAAGATCTTCACGATGAGCGTGAGTAAGGTATATCCGCTGTACCTGCAAAAACTCCAGCGCAAAGGTCGCACGAAAACCGAACTCGATACGGTGATCACCTGGCTCACGGGTTTCAGCGAGGCGGACGTCGCTCAGCACGTTGCCGTAGGAACCACCTTCGAAGACTTTTTCGCAGCCGCGTCGCTCAACCCGAACGCAGCGAAAATCACCGGAGTCATCTGTGGAGTGCGAGTTGAAGAGGTGGCGGACCCCTTGATGCGGCAGATCCGCTACCTCGACAAACTCGTGGAT
>DATGUB010000037.1:0-3445 GCA_035301585.1 Beutenbergiaceae bacterium
CGACCGAACGGTTGCAGCGGGACGGGCAAGTTAACAGCGGGGACGTTGCGTTGCAGATCGGTTTCGGAGCCGGACTCGTCTACGCTTCTCAGGTAGTGATCTTGCCCTAGGGCAAGGCTGCTTCGCTCAACTCCAATCACACGAAGAAAAGGAAGAACACATGGCACTCAGTGAACAGGACATCCTCGCCGGCCTCGCCGAGATCGTGAACGAGGAAACCGGACTGCCCACCGACGCTGTCGAACTCGACAAGTCCTTCACCGACGACCTCGACATCGACTCGCTGTCGATGATGACGATCGTCACCCTCGCCGAAGAGAAGTTCGAGGTCCGCATCCCGGATGAAGACGTGCAGAACCTCGCCACGGTCGGGGACGCCGTCGCCTACATCACCAAAGCACAGGCCTGACCGCGATTCGTTCCTGCCGCCGGGCGCCTTCGCTGCCCGGCGGCACGCTTTTCCACCCGAAGGAGTACAGATATGAGTGAAGAAGTATCGATTGTTGTCACCGGAGTCGGTGCCACCTCCCCGTTGGGTGGAGACGTTGCCACGACCTGGCAGGCCGCGCTTGCCGGCGAATCCGGGGTGGCGACGATGGAACACGACTGGGTGAGCGAACACGACCTGCCCGTCACCTTTGCCGCGGAACTCGCGGTGAAACCCGAAGAGGTCCTCCCCCGCCCCCAGATGCGCCGGATGGACCCTTCCGCGCAGTACGCCGTCATCGCCGCCAAGGAAGCGTGGGCGGATGCCGGCGCTCCGGAGCTGGACGGCGAACGCCTCGGATCGGTCATCGCCTCCGGGATCGGCGGGGTGTGGACCCTGCTGAGCTCGTGGGACACCCTGAAAGAATCCGGCCCGCGCCGGGTGCTGCCCCTGACCGTGCCGATGCTCATGCCCAACTCCCCGGCCGCCTACGTCTCCCTGGAGGTCGGCGCGAAAGCCGGGGCGCACACCCCCGTCTCCGCGTGCGCTTCGGGCGCCGAAGCCATCGGCTACGCGGTGGACATGATCCGCTCCGGGCGGGCCGACGCCGTCGTCGCGGGCGGCACCGAGGCAGCGGTGCACCCGCTGCCCATTGCCGCATTCGCCAAGATGCAGGCCCTGTCAACGAAGAACGATGATCCCCAGAGCGCCTCCCGCCCCTACGACGTCAACCGCGACGGGTTCGTCCTCGGCGAAGGCGCGGGCGTCGTCGTCCTCGAACGCGAGGACCACGCGAAGGCCCGGGGGGCGAAGATCTACGCCCGCATCGCCGGGGTGGGGATGAGCGCCGACTCCTACGCGATCGCCCCGCCCGACCCCACCGGCGCCGGCCAGGAGCGCGCGATGCGGTTCGCGATCGAGGACGCCGGGCTGACCGGCCCGGACGTCGTCCACGTCAACGCGCACGCGACCTCCACCCCGGCCGGGGACGGCGTGGAAGCGGCCGCAGTGAACCGGGTCATCGGCGAGCAGGCCGTGGTCTCGGCGACGAAATCGATGACCGGCCACCTCCTCGGCGGCGCCGGTGCGCTCGAAGCGATCTTCACGATCCTCGCGGTGCAAAACCGCCTCGCGCCCCCGACGATCAACGTGGTCGAACCCGAAGAGGATCTGCCCATCGACCTCGTGCGCGGCACGCCCCGCGAGCTGCCCGGCGGCGACATCGCCGCGATCAATAACGCCTTCGGTTTCGGGGGGCACAACATCGCCCTGGTAGTGAAGAATTACTGACGTCGATCGTTAGTTCCGGCGCGCCTCTCACCCTGCGTGGGTGGGGGGCGCGTTGACGATCGCGTGGAGAACCGGGGTAGCCGCGGCGTTCGCCGAGGCCCCATTGCCGAAGAAACTGATCAAGGCCCACACGAAGGCGATGGCGAGGATGACCGCCACGATGATGAGCGCAACGAGCATGCCCTTTCCCTTCTTCGGCGGGCTCTGCGGCGCCGGGTGGGCGCTCTGCCGGTGATGTTGCCCTGGCTGCTGCGGCGCGTGCTGCGGAGCCGGGTGCCCCTGCTGCGCGTAGGGCTGCGGGGGCTGGTGAGGAGGGGCAGGATCGACCGGATCCGGCGCCTGGCCGCCGGGCTGGCCCCACCCGCGGTCAGCAGGCTGCTCGGCGTAGGGTTGCGGGCTCTCGTGCCCAGTACCGGAGGCGCCGGGTGGAAACACGGCAGGCGGCGGAGTCGGTGCGGGTGCGGGCTCTGCGGGGTCCTGAGGCTGCCCGGCCATCCCCTGGCCGAGTTCGGGCTCCTCGCCGGCGTCGTCGTCGGTGGAGAACACCGCTTGCGGGTGCTCCCGCGTGCCGGGGTGGGCGGGCGGTTCCGCCTCCCGCTCCTGTTCGGAGAAGGGCGCGTGGGGCTCCCCCTGACCGGGGTCGGCCACGGGCGCTTGCCCCGGTGCCTGCTCGGAGGCTTGCTCCGGCGTTTCCCCGGGCGCAGCGTCGGCCGGGGGTGCGTCGCTCTCCCCGGGGCCCTCACCGGAGAAGGGGGCCTGGAGGTGTTCCCCATCCCCCTGGTCGGGCCGAGGTTCGGTGGTCGCGTCGTACGCCGAGAACGGCGCCTCGGGATGCTCGGGCGTACCGAGCGGCGCCGCGGGTTCCGCTTCCGGGTGCTGCCGGGAGAGCGGGGCCTCCACCACCGGGTCGGCCGCCGCCGGCTCGCCGGTGGCGGGCGCGGCTGGGGTGTCGTCTTCCCACACCCAGAACTGCCACCCTTCCGGGGCGGGGGGCCAGGCGGGGTCCGGTTGCCACCCTTCCGGGGGCGTCCACCCCTCGGGTGGTGCGGGCCAGCCCGGTGCCGGATTAAAACGGTAAGCCATGATGATCCCCTCCCCTGGAAGTCACCACACCATAGCGGATTGCTCCGCGCTTGTGCAGCGCTCGCGCGCGGGGGCGCGGCGCGTTATCCTACGCGGTGCAACCAGCGAACCGGCACGCCCGCCCCGGCGTAGCGGAAGGGCTCGAGTTCGTCGTCCCAAGCTTGCCCGAGGGCAAGGTCGAGGTCGCGGCGCAGCCGCAGCGGATCCCCGGCATGGGACATCGCCGCGCGGATCCGATCCTCGGGTACCACGACGTTGCCGTGCACGTCGGTCTGAGCGTGGAAGATCCCGAGATCGGGGGTGTGGCTCCACCGGCCCCCGTCGCTGCCGCGGCTCGCCTCTTCGGTGACTTCATAGCGGAGGTGGTTCCAGCCGCGCAAGGCGGAGGCGATCCGAGCGCCGGTACCCACCGGCCCGACCCAGGACACTTCGGTTCGATTGAGCGAGGGTGCGGCCGGCTGAGGAGACCATTGCGCCTTGACCTGGTTTCCGGGCAGCACGTTTCCGATCGCCCACTCCACGTGCGGACACAGGGCACGGGGCGCCGAGTGGACGAACACCACTCCGCGGGTGATCACATCTGACATCATCTGCTCCTTCTGCCGATCCAAGATGCGTCTTCCCCTACGAATCTTGTTCGGTTCG
>DATGUB010000038.1:0-9223 GCA_035301585.1 Beutenbergiaceae bacterium
CGCTCATGGTTGTACCAGGTGACCCAGGAGGCCACCGCTGCTTCAACTTGGCGCCAAGAGGTCCACGTACGCCGCTCGTGGTCGATGACTTCGGTCTTGAACAACCCGATGGTCGATTCCATGACCGCGTTATCGAGGGCATCGCCTACGGTTCCGATCGAGCCAACGATCCCGGCCTTGTGCAGTTCGTCAGAAAATGCCAGCGACAAATATTGAGATCCGGCGTCCGAGTGATGGACAAGCCCTTGGGAGGTGAAGGTGACATCAGTGCGCCGTCGGGTGAACAACGCCTGGTTCAACGCTGATGTCACCAACTCGGTCTTCATCGAGGTCCACACCCGCCATCCAAGGATCCGACGGGAGAACACATCGGTGACGAAGGAGACGTAGCAGAACCCGGCGGTGGCCTGCACGTATGTGAGATCGGCTATCCACCACTGATCGGGCCGCCAGGGCAGGTCCCAGTGCCGCTCGATATAGTCCGCGTGCCGGGGCACCTCGCCGGTGGCCGGGGTGGTCGTGCGCATGCGCTTACCGCGGCGGATGCCTGTGATTCCAGCGATTTTCATCAGCCGTTCAACCTGGTCCCGCCCGATGTCGTAGCCAGCCCGCAACGCGGCCTTCCACAGCTTGCGCCGCCCGTAAACGCGTCGGTTCTTTACCCACAGGTCAAAGAGCCTGTTGACCAGGTATGCCTCGGTGAGTTCTGCCTCGGTCGGGGCGAAGTCCCGAGCAGCATGCGCGTAGTAGGTGGACGGGGCGATCCCCATATCGTGCTGGTTCAGCACGGTGAGAATCGGCTCGACCCCGAACCGGTCGCGGTAGGAGTGCACGTACTGCACTATGACCCTAACTTGCGGTCGAGCTCCGCGGAGGCGAAAAAAGCTGAAGCCGTGCGCAAGATTTCATTCGCCCGTCGTAACTGAGCGTTCTCCTTACGCAGACGGGCGTTCTCCTCATCCACCGACTCTGAAGCAGCCGCAGTAGCGCCCTCGCCGACCTGGACCCGAACCCAGTTGCGCAGCGTGGATTCATTCACCCCCAGCAACTCCCCGACCTCGAGGCGAGCTGCTCGCTTAGAGACCCCGTCCTCCTTGAGACGGTCCAGATACATGCGCACCGCACGCTCGCGGAACTCCAGATCATAAGTGTTACGAAAAGACATGATTTCCTTCCATAGGTTAAATCATGCCTCCGATTCACTCAGGCCGCTTCAAATCATTGCGGCATACCGCACCCAAAGCCCCGCACGGACCAAACCTGGGGCCCGAACACCGCAATCATTGCGGCATACCGCACCCAGAGCCCTGCACGGACCGAACCTGGGGCCCGAACACCGTAACCGGTACCGCAAACCAGACCCACAACAGTTCGGGCGTGGAAACCGAGCAGGTCGCAGCAATCCGCGCGTCGCGGCGGGAAGGGGTGAGGACCTACAGGAACCAAGCGACGGCGGCGCTGGCAACCAGCACGAGACCCGTGACCAAACTCGTGCGCCCGGCCTGCATCGCTGATCGTCGCTCTTCTGTGAGGTCGGCTCGGCCCTTGAGTCCCATCGCTGCGGTGGCGCCGATCGACGCTGCTGCGCCCATGGCCAGGTACAAAGGCGTGTCATAGAGCCACGAGTACGGCGCAAAATGCACCACGAGCACGATCGCCATCGCCAGCGGCACGAGGGTGTACCGGCGCGATGTTACGAGAAAGATCACTAGTGGCAAGGCAAGTAACTGACCGGCGCTGAGTAACACAGATAGCGTGTTCATCCCTTCTAACTCGGGACGATCGGCTCGGGCGCTCAGCGCGGTGAGGCCTAACGCAACCGGCAAGGCAACCATGCCCTGGAACAGCGTCGCGTACGCGGCCACGCGCGGAACCGTCCAACGCCAGAACGCTGCACATACCAACCAGGTCGCCCCGTACGCCGCGAGGAACCCCCATCCATGCCGGGTTGCCTCTCCCAGTGCGTGGGTGTATTCGGATATCACGTTGATCCTTCCTGGATTCGTGGAATAAGTCTGGCAGATGGCTGCCCTGCGCAACGTCGATACGGGCCGACCTCCTTCTCTCGGGGCCCTGGGGGCCCGCAAGATCGCCGAATCCAGTGGCGGCCAACGAGGCGGCGAAAAGCCGTCGTGGCGAGGCGAAGACGCCGAGCGGGGGTCCGAGGGTAGACTCGTGACCCTGCGCAACCGCGCGCACTACCGTTTCGGAACCGCGAGCTTGAGGAGTCATCAGTGCCTCCAGCAGAACTGGCGCATTGGCTCTTATGAGAAAGGGACGCCGCAATGGCTCGATCTGATTCCCCTATCGGCGAGGTCATCGAGTTGCGCTCGGGGGACAGCCGCGTCGAGATCACGGCGGTCGGCGCCCACCTTCGCCGCTTCCAGGTGGCCCGTCGCGAGGCGATCGTCCCGTTCGGAGACGAGCTTCCCTGGGGCGCCCACGGTGCGGTGCTCGCGCCGTGGCCGAACCGGATCGATGCGGGCACCTACTCGTGGGAGGGAGAGGAATACCGCCTCCCTCTCACCGAACCGGAGCGAAACAACGCGATTCACGGGCTCGTGATGACCGAGCCGTGGCAGCCGGCGCAGGTCACGCCCGGGCACGCGGAGTTCACTGTCGATCTCGCCGCAAGTGCGGGCTATCCCTTCCCGTTGCGCCTGTCAGTGGCCTACCTGCTCGATGGAGCCGACCTCACCGTGGATTTCCGCGCGGAGAACCACGGCGGGAGGACCGCGCCGTTCGGGGTCGGGTTCCACCCGTGGCTCGCCGCCGGGCCCGGCGGTCTGGAGGGAGCGACCCTCACGGCGGATGTGGGCACGTGGTTCCGCTCCGATGCCCGCCTCCTGCCCGTGGCGGAGGAGCAGGTTCCCCGCGAATTCGATTTCCGTGGCGGGAAGCCGCTGGGTGATCTCCGGCTCGACGACGCGTTCGGAATGCCACGCTTCGATGAGTCGGGAAGATCCTGGGTGTACCTGCACGGCGACGACGGCGCCACGGTTGCCGCGTGGATGCGCGAACCGTTGCGCGTGTGGCAGCTGTGCTCCGACCCCTCACCCGCGCCGCGGCCGGGTCTCGCGGTGGAACCGATGACCTGCCCGGCGAACGCGTTCAGAACCGGTGACCGCCTCCACGCACTCGCCCCCGGCACCTCGTGGCAGCTGCAATGGGGGCTCACCCTCTCGTGAACGCGCCTCGGCGGTGTGAGTCATTGCCGAGATGCGTTGGGGTCAGGTAAGGCTCTGCGCCTCACTCGCCGCAGCGCGAGGAAGCTATTGCTGCAAGCAGTCGCGGGTTTCCTGATCGAGGGGAACCGCTCCGTTATTCGCTAACCACGCGGCCGGATCGGTCGTGGTGAGGTTGTCATCGAGATGGATCTCAAAGTGCAGGTGCGGACCGGTGGAGTTGCCGTTCGATCCCACGGCCCCGATGACCTCGCCGGCTTTCACCTGTTGCCCCGGCGTGGTGTACACCCCGTTGCTGTACATGTGCACGTACCAGGAACGGATCGTTTCGCCGTTGATCTCGTGGCGCACGATGATGAGCATGCTCGAGCGGCCCGCTTTCCCCGGGCCGGTGTACTCCACGACGCCGTCGGCGATCGAATGGATCGGGGTCCCGGCAGACGCAGCGAAGTCGACCCCGGAGTGAAGGGAGTATCGACCCCACAGCGAGCGGTGCCCGTAACGGGAGGAGATCCGGTAACTGCCGTCGGTGAGGGGCATGACCACTTCCGGGGCCCGGGAGGCGACCTCAGCAGCGGCGGCGCCGTTGACGCTACCTGCGAGCGCGCTGCACGATCCCGGTTCCCGTTCGGTATTCCGGCTCGCAGACACCGCGGCGCGCACCCCGACCATCGGGTCCGCGCTGAGCGCGTCGGCCTCGGATTCGGCGGCGACCTCGGGATCAACATCCATCAGCACGTCAAGCACGTCGGTCGCGCCGTACTCCACGCCTTCCTCCGCGTTCGCGGCCGACGTCGGTGGACCATTGAGGGGGATCACCGTCGTGGCTGCGGCGAGGCTCCCTAGGATCGCCATCCGCGGCACGAGCCGGCCTCGCTTGGCTGCGGGTTTCGGCGCCTGGGGGAGATCGTCGACCTGTTCAGGGATGATCGGGAAATTCACGGGCTCGGACTCCCCGCGCACAGGCGGGAACGGAATCTGCGGGACCCGATACTCCTGGCCGAGCTTCGCGTAAGTGCGCTCGGGGATACGGGAGGCGAGCTCGGGCGCGGTCGCCTTCGTTCCACGTTCCGGGGTGACGGGCGAGAAGGTGCGTCGTTGACCTCTCCTCGCTCGCTTCTCAGCTTCCCGGAGAGAGCGGCGGGTTGGGTACGCCTCAGCGGCTGTATATCGCTGAGTGTTCACACGGCCTCCGGCACAGCTACCTAGGGAAAATAACAGGGGCTTGACGCAGATTTTCTTCGTGTGGGAAAACCTGCCTGTAGAACCATAACGCTTTTCTTCCGTCCCCGCCGACAGGTTGTGCATAACAACACAGAATTGTTCATCCTGTTCACATCTGGCCCCGCAGCTACCGGCCCCAGCGTTGCGTGGAATCTCGCACTTCGCCGACGAGTTCTTCCAGGATGTCTTCCAAGAAGATCACGCCGAGCGGCTCTTGCCCCTCGGGTCCGGAAACCAGCGCCAGGTGTGCGCCGGAGTGTTGCATCAACGTGAGGACATCCTCAATGTCATCGGTACTGCGGGCGTTGGTCAGGGCCCGGACCCGCCAGGAGGGAACGGGTTCCTCCCGTTCCTCCGCCGTCTTGGCGTACAACGTGTCCTTGACATGGAGATAACCGATGATCTCCTGCGCATCGTTATGCACCGGGAAGCGCGAAAAGCCGGTCCGCGCGACCGCAGCCTCGACTTCGGCGATATTCACCCCGCTGGGAAGGGAGACGACCCCATCGAGAGGCACCATCACTTCCCCCGCGTGAGAGCCGGAGAATTCCAGCGCGCCCGACAGGAGGCCCACCTCATCCTCCAAGATCCCCTCCGCCTGGGAACGAGCGACGATCGAGGCTACCTCCTCCGCAGTGAAGGTGGCGCTCACCTCACTCTTGGGCTCCACGCCGAACATCCGCAGCACGCCGTTGGCGATCGAATTCAGCACGCTGATGATGGGTTTGATGACGTGCGCGATCCACACCAGCGGCGGCGCGAACCACAGCGCCGCCCGCTCGGGGCCCGCCACGGCAAGGTTCTTGGGGACCATTTCGCCGAGCACCACGTGCAGGTAGATGACGATCGCGAGCGCAGCGAGGAAACCGATCACGTGGGAGGTCTGGGCGGGCAGTCCGAGGCGCACCAACGGCGCCTCCACCAACCCCGCGAGCGCGGGCTCGGCCACGGCCCCCAACCCGGTCGAACACACGGTGATGCCGAGCTGGGCTGCGGCGAGCATGAGCGAGACGTGTTCGACGGCGTACATCGTCGTCTTGGACCCACGCACCCCCTCCTCGACGAGGGGTTCGAGCTGCGCCCGCCGCACGGACATGATCGCGAACTCCGCACCGACGAAGAACGCATTGGCGAGGAGAAGCACCGCGGCGAGCAGGAGCGCCGTCGTTACGCTCATTCGCTGTCCTCCCCTCGCACCCGCACTTGTTCGATCCGGCGCCCGGATAGCCGTTCCACGGTGAGGGTGACTCCGGGGAATTCGACGTTCTCACCGACGGTGGGCAAGCGGCCGAGTTCGTTCAAGATCAGCCCGCCGATGGTTTCATAGGAGGCGTCGTTCGGAACGCTGATCTGGGTGTAGGTCTCCAGTTCGTCGGGGCGCAGCGTGCCCGGGATCAGCCAGGTTCCCGGCCCGACCGCGCGAACGGCGAGCCGGAGCCGGTCGTGCTCGTCCGCGACCTCCCCGACGATCTCCTCGACGACGTCTTCGAGGGTGACGATTCCGGAAGTGCCGCCGTACTCATCGACGACGACGGCCATCTGGGCGCCCAGGTTTCGCAGTTCCAGCAGCAAGGGCGCAAGATTCATCGTCTCCGGGACGCTGGAGATGGGTTCCATCACCGCACCGGCGGGCACGTCTCCGCGCTTCTCGTAGGGAACGGCGATCGCCCGGCGCAGCGTCGCGACCCCAGCGATCTCATCGGAGGTCTCCCCGATGAGCGGGAATCGGGAGAAACCCGTGGCGTATGCCTTCTCGAGCAGATCGGCGACCGTGTCATCCTTCCGCAGGGTCTCGAGGCGGAGCCGGTCGGTCATCACATCGACCGCGCTGAGTTCATTCATCGCGATCGAACGGGTGAGCAGGGTCGCCGTGCCGACATCGAGGGTTCCCGCCTGCGCCGAGTGGCGTACCAACGAGGCCAACTCCGGGGCGGACCGCGCTCCGGACAGTTCCTCCTTCGGTTCGATCCCGAACCGGTGCAAGATCGCGTTCGCGGATGCGTTGAGCATGACGATCAGGGGCCGGAACAGCGCAGTGAATCCCCGCTGAACCGGCGAGACGAGCATCGCTACTCGCACGGGATCGGCGATCGCCCAGTTCTTGGGAATGAGTTCACCCACGAGCATGGAGAACGCGTTGACGATGATGAGGGAGAGGGTGACGGCGATGACCGCCGCCACCGCCGCCGCGAGCTCGGTGTGGGCGAACGCGGCCCCGATGAGGTTCGCGATCGCCGCTTGCATCGTGTAGCCGAGCAGCACGGTGGTGAGGGTGATTCCCACCTGCGCCCCGGAGAGCTCCGTGGAAAGGTGCCGCAGCGCCTTGGACACGCGCCCGGCTTTACGGGCCGTCGCCGGATCGGGGTCGGTCGCGAGCCGATCGATGACCGCGGGGTCCAAGGCAACGAGGGCGAACTCGGCCGCAACGAAGACGAAGGTGCCGAGCGTGAGTACGACACCTATACCGACAAATATCCAGTCGAGGATCATGCCACTGCCTCAACTGGGCCACTATGACCAGACATTGTGGCCAATACTCTAGCCGCACCCCCCGACTCATTACACCCGGCTTCCCCCGCTTGTCTTGAGGTTTGTGCCACAGTAAACACATGGCAGGAAATCACGACGCGCCCGTTGTGCTCATAATTGAGGACGAACCGGACATCGCGAACCAGATCGCTCGCCGTCTCCAAGCGGAAGGCTGGGCCCCCCACGTCGCCGTTGACGGCCACAGCGGGGTCGCTTCGGCGAACCAACTGCGGCCTGATCTCGTGGTGCTGGACGTCATGCTCCCGGGCATCGATGGGTTGGAAGTGTGCCGCCGGATCCAGGCGGACCTTGCGCTCCCGCCGCCGGTGCTCATGCTCACCGCCCGCGATGACGAGATGGACATGCTCATCGGGCTGGGGGTGGGCGCGGATGATTACATGACGAAGCCATTCTCGATGCGGGAACTGGTGGCGCGACTCAAGGTGCTCCTTCGGCGCGTGGAACGCGCTTCGGCGGCCGCCTCGGTCGGGAGCGGGGAGCCACCGATCACGCTCGGGGACCTCTCGATCGACCGCGGGGCGCGGCGCGTGTTCCGCGGGGAGGAGGAAGCCCACCTCACCCCCACGGAGTTCGACCTGCTCGTGTGCCTTGCGCAGAGCCCACGCACCGTGCTCTCCCGGGAGCGGCTGCTCGCGGAGGTGTGGGACTGGGCCGATGCCTCGGGCACGCGCACCGTGGACTCCCACATCAAAGCGTTGCGGCGCAAACTCGGCTCCGACCTCATCCGCACGGTGCACGGGGTCGGCTACGCACTCGAACCCGCCTCCTGAGTTCGCCCCATGAACCCCACCCCTGCACCCAAACGGCACTCGAGCGGGTCGTTCTGGTCCCGCGCCCGGGACCGGGACCTACGGCCGCTGGACCCGGTGCGTTCGATCAAAGCCAAGCTCGGGTACATCATCGTGGCCACGGTGGTGATCTATATGATCGTCACGTGGGCGGGACTGCGGTTCGGGTTCGGGGTGCTGCGTACGTTCCCGGTTGCATTCATCGCCTCCCTCCTCGTTACCCAGATCCTCGCTCGGGGCATGACTCGGCCGCTGCGGGAGATGACAGCGGCCGCCGGTCGGATGGCCCAGGGCGACTACTCCACCCGGGTGACGACGAACTCTCAGGACGAGGTGGGAGAGCTCGCCGCGGCGTTCAACTCGATGGCTGCCGATCTCGATTCCCTCGATGCTCAACGCCGGGAGATGGTCGCGAACGTCTCCCACGAGCTGCGCACCCCGGTCGCCGCGTTGCGGGCGCAGATGGAGAACCTCGCCGATGGGGTCATCGAACCGGATCCCGCGGCGCTGGAGGCTGCCCTCGCCCAAACCGAACGGCTCTCCCGGCTCGTGTCCTACCTCCTCGACCTGTCCAGGTTGGAAGCGGGTGCCGCGGACCTGTCGTTGGAGGAGATCCCACTGCGCCCCTTCCTGAAGGACGTCATCAACGACGCCCGGCACACGAGCGCGAAGGCGCTCACGTGGCGAGTGGAATCCCACCCCGCAGACCTCACCATCACCGCCGATGAGGCCCGGCTGCGCCAGGTGCTCGCGAACCTGCTGGAGAACGCGGTACGGCACTCGCCCACCGACGGCGTCGTGACGATCTCTGCCAGGCGGGCGGGCGAGCGCATCTTCATCGACGTGCACGATGAGGGCGGGGGGATCCCCAAGGAGGATCGGCGACGAATTTTTGAACGATTCGAACGGGGCAACTCCCCCACCCACGCCGGCCAGCCCACGACGGGCGGGACCGGGCTGGGGCTCGCGATCGCGCGCTGGGCGGTGGGCTTGCACGGAGGCGAGATCGCCGTCGTCGACCCTCCGGGAAATATCGGCGCGCTCATTCGGGTCTCCCTGCCCGTCTCCCCCACCGCCTAGCGACGCCGACGGCGGCAATTGCGTTCGCGTTCGCGCCGCCGGCTACGGCTCCCTCGGCAAGGACACCGGCTCCTCGGGAAGGAATCGTCACCGCAGATTCCCGAGTGCGGAATGCCGTGGGGGTAACGAAGTACACACGGTTCTCGGTGCGAACAGTGACCTGATCTTTGCCCGGACTTGACATCGCCCGCACCCAACTCCGCTCGGGGAAGAAAATTACGTTATTCACCCCACCTGGGTGCGAGAAATTCGGCGCTGATCGCCTAGGGTTGGAGGTGAACATATTCACTGGAGAGTGGAAGAGGCGATCTCCCCCGTGTCCGCACAGGCACCTCATGACCCAGCGTCCTTTACCGAGAGCTTTGGTGGGAACGAATGGCTCATCGAAGAGCAATA
>DATGUB010000039.1:0-18549 GCA_035301585.1 Beutenbergiaceae bacterium
GGTGCCCTCGCCGTTGCCGCCGTCGTCGGGTTCCTCATCCTCATCGGACCCATCGTCGCCGTCATCACTCGTTTCGACGCTGAGGGTCGCGGCGCTGGATGTGGCGTGCCCGAGCGCGCTGGTGAACTGCGCACGCACGAGGTGGCCGTCCTGGTCAGCCGCCACATCCGTCAGGGTGAGTTCCGAGCCGGTGGCGCCATCGACGTCGTCCCACGTGGTGCCGTCACTGCTGGTCTGCCACTGCACGTCCGGCACCGGGGTTCCCGTGGCTGCCGCCTCGAACCCGACTGAATCGCCGGGAACAGCGGCCGCGTCTGCCGGATCCTGCGTGACGTCGGGAGCCGCGATGGCTTCGAGAACGGTGAGCGAGGCCGGCTCGGTCACGACGTTGCCGGAAGGGCCAGCGACAACCGCGCGGAACTGGGCGCCGTCGTCGGCGGCCGTCACGGGGCCGGCGGTGAGTTTGTTGCCGAGCCCATCGTCGGCAGCCACCCAACCGTCTCCGTCGTTACGTTCCCAGCTCACGTTCGATCGGTCGATGCCGGCGAAGCGTGCGGCGAAGTAGGCTAACTGCCCCTCGCGCACCGTCGTATCGACGGGCTGCTGGGCGACGACCGGTGTCGAGTCGAGCGCGGTGAGGGTGATGTCATCACAGTGGGCCGTCCCACCCGGAGCTGGGCGATAGCAGTAGATGTTGATCCACGTGCTGTCCCCGGTATTGAAGGTGAGGGAGGCCTGGGTGAGCTCATCGGCGTCGACCTCCTCATACTTCTCCAGGTGATCGGGGTTGTCCGGATCCTCGTTGCCGTCGAAGTTCTTGAATCCGAGGCGTACTGCCTCCTCATCCGACGTCGAGAGCCAGCCCTGCAGCACGTAGTCGGTATCGGGCTGGAGGTTGATCACACGTTGTTCGGTGGACCCGGCGCCGTTGAGCACCGCCGCGCGCTCCCCGGAGACGACCGCGTCGGTGGTGCGTGCGCTGTTCCATACTCCCCAAGGAGTATTGGACGTCGCTTCGTAGGAGGGGTCGATCGCTGAGTTCGCGACGGGGGCGAGGCGCACATCGGCGCATTCCTCGCCCTCAGCGCAGAGCAGATCAACGGTGGTGGCGTCGTAGGTGGCGACGAAGATCGCGGCGCCGTGCTCGTTCGGTTCGGTGACGACGCCGTTCGGGTTCTCCACCGACACCGACCCCGACGCGCTGGTGACCTCGTACGTGGTGAGCGGCGCGACCGGAACATCGGTGATGGAATCAGCCGCCGGAACGGTCGTACCTGATACGCCGCAGTCATCGTCGGCAGAGCTGAACTGGAACGCGCCGATGTCCGGGGCGCAGTCGCTGGGTACCGGATTTCCAAAGAAGTCCACGGTGCCCGGTTCGGCCAGGGGGATGCCGGCGCCGGCTAGATCTTCGTGGCTGAGCTTGAAACGATCCATGTCATCGCCGTCCCCGGCGGACAGCCCCGCGTCGATGAACACGGAGTCCTCCACGTGGTCCCCCTGCGGCCACCCGCTCACGTCACCTGCGAACGCGTTGTTCCGCCACGGGATGAAGTTTCGTTCCGGGTCGATCGTGGATTCGTCGACGACGTCCTCGGTCGCGATGAACAGGTTGTTCGCCATGAGCAGCGAGGTGCCGTTGGAGTTGACGTTGTTGAGCCGAGAGTTGGCTTCCTCAGGCGCGATGATCGTGTTGTTGTAGAACGCCGCCTCGGTTGCGCCGGCAACGAACTGCACGCGATCGCCATCGTTCTCGGAGATGTTGTATCGGAAGGTGATGTCGGTCGCCAGACCACCGCAACCGCAGTACAACATCATTCCGCCCTCGTTGTCGTGGCTGTAGTTGTATTGGAACACGGTGCCCGTAGTGCCGTAGTCGGCATCGAAGGAGTTGCCGTCGTTGTTGTCCGGGAGGCGTTTGGTGTCAAAGACCTCGTTGTACTGGAACAGCGTGTAGTCCGCATTCCACGCCCAGACGGCGGCGTTGGATCCATTGGGCAGGTTCGCGACGTCGGAGACGGTGTTGTGCTCGACGAGCGCGCCGGTGTTCATCTGCACGACGATGCCGTCGCCGCCCACATTGGTGACGGTGTTGTTGCGGATGACCAGACCCGTCGACGGCGTCCAGGGGAGCGCGTCGCGATCCTCGGGAGGGCAGCCGTCCCAGCCCTGCTCGATGCGGCACTTCCAGGCGGTGGACATGTTGATCCCGGATCGGTTCACGTTCTCGACCACGTTGTTCTCGATCGTCACATCGTTGAACCACGTGGGTTCGCGCTCGGCGGGATCGTCGGAGGCGTAGACCTCGAGCTGGATGCCGCCCGAGCCGCCGAGGTCCTTCTTCCCCTCCCCGTACACGTCGTGAATGTCGAGGCCCTCGAGACGGTAGTAGTCACCTTGGCCGTAGTCTTCGAGGGCGATGACGACGCCGCGGCGTTCGTGCTCGTAGTGATCGCTTTCCTCGGGGTCGGCGTTGGAGATGTCCAGGTTGCGGATCTCCCAGTGCTCCTGGTTCCACAGCTGCACGACGGCGTCGATGCCGCCGCCGTTGATTTTCGCCTTCTCTCCTTCGCCGAACGTGTCGACGACGATCGGGGCACCGGCTTCACCGGAGCCCTGCGGGCGGAGCGTGCCGTCGCACGACGTGCCGGCAACGAACAGGATGTGGTCACCGGCCTCGAAGACGGTGTCGTTGACCGTCTCCAGGTCGTTGATGGGCGCATCGATCGTGCCGGCGCCGCCATCGGGAGCCTGGCAGTCGACGAACGTGAAGTCGCCGAGGCCATCATCGGCATGCGCGGAAGGCGTCCCGAGGGTCGCGAGTGGCAGCGCCAGGGCAGCCGCGGCGGCAATGCCCAGTGGTCGAAGCCACCGATTAGCGGGTGGTCTCATGAATTCTCCTCATCGAGGGGTGAAGCACTGCTTACGCCCCCGGGGCGCAAGCGAGTGCGGATCGGGATGTCGGGCACCGGCGAGTTGGCCGGTGCGGCAGCTGAACGGGTGCGGGACCTACACGTGCGGATCCGCGCTAGCGTGCTGGTGGCGTCCAGCCGGGTGGCCACGCGCCAGGCGTGGCCCAAGCCGTGGGAGCGACGCATGATCGCGGGTCGCGCGTCATAGTCGATCCCGGCGAAGGCAGCCATGATCGTGGCGGCATCCGCAGCAACCTGGGCCGTTGAACCCCCGCTGGCGGTTGCGCCGGAGAACGTGCGCTCCAGCGGTAGGAGCTGACGGCTTGCGAGAGCCCTCAGGCAGGACGGCGCCCCGGGCGTCCGAGCGCCCGGATGTGGAAGATCCACTCCAGCGGCCCTCATCGGGCAGAGCCCCTGTCAACGGGGCCCCCGGGCCACTGGTCGGGCCGGCAGCCGGCAATGTCGCCGAGCGAATCCGACAGCGTCATCCGTTGACTCCCTACCGAAGGTACGCCCGCCTGCAACCGGGGGTGGCAGGGGTAGCAGGTGAAACTGAACCAGTGTGTGCACGCGCACCCAGCGATGGTAACACAAATGCAAATAACAGCACATTTTCAAACAGCCGTTCCGGTCGACGACGCGACCGCCGAGGGAGTAACCGTGCCGCAGGAGGACCCGATATCGCGCCGCCGCGCGATGGTGGCGGGCAGCACGACGGGGAGGGGCTGGCGCTGCTGCCATTTAGTTCTAGAATGCCGAGGTGGCCGGGCCGCGCCGAGGGGCCAGGGCGGGTTTTCCCAGGTTCCTAATCCTCAATGTGGTGCACGTGTCGGCGCGTGCTGAGCAGGTCGATCTCCGGCAGCCAGGCCACGTGACGTTCGACGTCGTCGAGCACCTGGATCACCCGGGCGGAGTCCGCGGCGGTGACGACCACACCGATGAGAGCACGGCGGTGGAGGTCGAGGTGACCGACTTCTGCCACCGACACCTCGAACCGGCGGCGGATCTCCGCAATGATGGGGCGTACGGCGGAGCGTTTGGCCTTCCGGGAACCCACTGCCCCGAGGAGGATGTCGAACTCGATCGCCGCATACCACATTGTTCCAGCATGCCAGAGAGCCTCTAATTCCAAGCAGAAGGACGTCGATTGCTCGATACGAACCTGCCCCGAAAGAAAATCTTCATGCGCCTGCCGGCAGCTGCCCTCGCGCACGTGCCGGCCCCTGCGTTGCCGCCCGGCTACCGGTTCGATACCTACGCCCCTGGGCGCTGCGGCGACTGGGCACGGGTTGAAACCCGCGTGGGTGAGTTCGCCTCGACCGAAGCAGCCGTCGAGTATTTTCGCCTCGTCTTCCTCGCCCATCCCGATCTTGCCCGTGAGCGCGTCCAGTTGGTCGTCAACCCTGCGGGCGTCGCGGTTGCCACGGCATCGGCATGGTTCGGGTATTCGAGCGACGGAACGCCGGTGCCGACTTTGCACTGGGTCGCCGTGGATCCGGATGAGCAGGGGCGCGGTCTCGGCAGGGCGGTGTGCGCCCAAGCGCTGCGGTGCGTGCAGGGGCGCGGGCAGGATGTGTGGCTCACGACGCAAACCTGGAGCCACGTCGCGGTCCGGCTCTACCACTCGCTCGGATTCCGGCTGAGTACCGAGGAGGCCATCCGCTATGACGCCGTCGATAACGGCCGACTCGTCGTGCGAGAGAGCCCGAACGAGTACGCGGAGGCGATGGCAGTCCTCGAACAGGTGATGGCCCCCGAGCTGCTCGAGGAGATGAGGGGTGGCGCCGTGTGAGTACGGGCAGAGGCCGCAATGGTTAGGGGGCGAATATCACAACCTCTGCCCGTTACATTATTACTTTAGGCTCGCCATCTGACACGTGGAGGGGACCAACGTCCCAGCGGTGAAACAGGCATGGGAGAATGGCGTTATGCGTAATCTGTTAGGCGATCCCGATCCGACTTTCCTCCCACCTGAATCTGACGCCGCCGCCCGCGAGCTCCTCGCCGCGGGCAAGAGCTCCGCTGAAGTTGCTGCCGCCCACCCGGATGTGCCCTACCCGTGGGCGCTGCTCGCTCGGGAGGCGCTGGGCAGCGGCGAGACGATCGCCGCCTACGCTTACGCGCGCACCGGATATCACCGAGGGCTGGATGCGCTGCGCCGCGCGGGATGGAAGGGGCACGGCCCGGTTCCTGCCAGCCACGAGCCCAACCACGGTTTCCTCATTGCGCTCCTCACGCTCGGTGAGGCGGCAGAACGGATCGGGGAGGACGACGAGGCGCTGCGGTGTGAGAAGTTCGCCCGCGACTGCGACCCAGACGCCGCCGCGCTCGTGGAGTAGCCGCGCGCCGCGAACCGCCGCTGCGCCCGAGAGTGCCGGCGCGAGGGGTGCGTGTGCACGTCTATGCCCAAGTGCCGATACTCTAGCCTTGGCACCGATCACACCCGAGAAGGGGAATTCACATGCCAGCTGTAGTCGTGCTGGGCGCCCAATGGGGCGACGAAGGAAAAGGTAAAGCCACCGACCAGCTCGGATCGCGAGTGGACTATGTGGTGAAGTTCAACGGCGGGAACAACGCCGGCCACACCGTCGTCGTCGGCGATGAGAAGTATGCACTTCACCTGCTTCCCTCAGGGATCCTCTCGCCCGGTTGCACACCCGTGATCGCTAACGGTGTCGTCGTCGACCTCGAAGTGCTGTTTGAGGAGATCGACGGGTTGAACGCCCGCGGGGTGGATACCTCCCGCCTGCTCGTGTCCTCCTCCGCGCACGTGATCCCCTCCTACAACCGCACCCTGGACAAGGTGACCGAACGCTTCCTGGGTAAGCGCCAGATCGGTACGACCGGGCGCGGGATCGGCCCCACGTATGCGGACAAGATGAACCGCGTCGGCATTCGCATCGCCGACCTGTTCGATGAGAAGATCCTGCGGGCAAAGGTCGAAGGGGCGCTGGAGCAGAAGAACCAGATCCTCGTCAAGATCTACAACCGCCGCGCCGCGATCGTTGACGACATCGTCGCGGAGCTGCGCTCCTACACCGAACGGCTGCGCCCAATGGTCGCCGACACTGCGCTCGTGCTCAACCGCGCCCTCGACGAGGGGAGGACGGTCGTGTTCGAGGCGGGGCAGGCAACGATGCTCGACGTCGACCACGGCACCTACCCGTTCGTCACCTCCTCTTCGGCGACCGCCGCGGGCGCGTGCACCGGATCCGGCGTGGGCCCGACGAAGATCGACCGGGTGGTCGGGGTTATCAAGGCCTACACCACGCGGGTCGGGGAAGGTCCCTTCCCCACGGAACTGGACGATGAGTGGGGCGATCGCCTGCGCACCGTCGGCGGCGAATTCGGCGTGACGACGGGTCGCCCGCGCCGCACCGGTTGGTACGACGCCGTCATCGCCCGCTACACCACGCGAATCAACTCCCTCACCGACTTCGTGCTCACGAAACTCGACGTGCTCACCGGCATCGAACAGATCCCTGTATGCGTGGCCTACGACGTCGACGGCGAACGCCACGATGAGATGCCGGTGGATCAGAGCGACTACCATCACGCGACGCCGATCTATGAATACCTCCCTGGGTGGACCGAGGACATCTCCGAGGTGCGCCGGTTCGAGGACCTGCCGGAGAATGCGCAGAAATACGTGCTCACGCTGGAGGAGATGAGCGGGTGCCGGATGTCCGCGATCGGGGTGGGACCCGACCGCGAAGCGACGATCGTGCGCCACGACCTCATCGACTAGCGCCGATCAGTCCTCGCTGTGCCGCGCGAGGAATTCATACACCTCGGCGTCGTCCACTCCGGGGAAGGTGCCGGAGGGCAGGGCGCTGAGGATATGTGTGTGCAGCTTCGCGCTCGGCCAGGCGGCGTCTCGCCAACGAGCGCTGAGCTCCGGCGCGGGTTGGCGGCAACAGGCGGGGTCCGGGCAGGTCGAGACGCTTCGGTCGGTCGTGTCCCGCCCGCGGAACCATTTCGCGTCGGCATATGGAACTCCGAGCGTGATGGAGAAATCGCCGTCGTCGGCGCGTCCCGTCTGCGCCGAGCACCAGAAGGTTCCGGTGGGGGTATCGGTGTACTGGTGGAACTCGCCGGCGCCCTGATGCTCATCGAACACCGTGCGGGAGGTCCAGTTCCGGCACACGATCTGCCCCTCGATCGCGCCGGTGACGTCGGTGGGGAAGTTGACGTCATCGTTTTCGTAACCTTTGAGTAGTGTGCCATCGGCCCGGACTCGCAAGAAATGCAGCGGGATCCCCAGGTGGGCAGTGGCGAGGTTCGTGAAGCGGTGCGCCGCGCTCTCGTGCGCCACTCCGAACGCGTCCCGGAAGTCCTCCACCGCGAGGTCCTTGCGGGATTTCGCTGCGTGGAGGAACTCTACAGCGGGGGTGAGCGGCATGAGACAGGCAGCGGCGAAATAGGTGATCTCGGTGCGCTGGCGCAGGAAATCCTCGTAGCTTTCCGGGTGCGTGTGCCCGAGCACCCGGTGGGCCACCGCCTGTAACGCCAGCGACCGCAGCCCATGCCCGCCCGGAATCGATTGCGGTGGCAGGTAGATCCGTTTGCGCTCCAGATCCGTGACCGAGCGGGTGGAGGCAGGCAGATCCGGTGCGTGGTGCAAGGTGAAACCGAGGTGTTCGACGATTTGCTGCACCATCCGGTGGGTGAGCGGCCCCCGGGAATGCCCGACGGCGCCCAGCAGCTTCTCGGCTGCTTCTTCGATATGTTCCAGGTAATTGTTCTGCGCCCGCATCTCCCGGCGAAGGGCAGTGTTCGCCCGCCGGGCCTCAGCCGGAGTGGCGGAGGCTTCCAGGGAGCGGCGACCGAGTTCGCTGTGCAGACCCACGAGCGCCTCGAGGGCTTCGATCGGGAGTTTGCGGCTCGCCCTCACCGTGGGCAGCTTCAGCGATTGATAGAGCTGGGAGCGTTGGACCGCCTCCAACTGGATCTCCAGGGAATCGCGCTTGCTCGGTGCTGCGGGCTTGAGCAGATCCGTCACGTCGATCTCGAGTGCGGTGGCGAGCTTCTGAAGCAGGGTGAAGCGCGGCTCCCGGTGCCCGTTCTCGATGAGCGAGAGCTGCGAGGGCGCGATCGTCGTCTTTGCTGCGAGGTCCTCAAGGGTGAGGCCCGCGCTCGTGCGTGCGTGGCGGATGCGGCGGCCGAGGGTGAGGACGGTGGTCGCGGGGTCCCTCGTCGTGGAAGCGCTCATTCCTTCACGATAGCGAAAGAAGCGCAGATCTTTCTAGTAGGGCCATCTAGAAGAGACGCCAGAAGTTGGCAAAGATTGAAAAACATCGAAAGATGCGCTCGGTTTCCGCAAGCAGCGCCTTAGCTCGAAGGAGAACACCATGACCACCACGACGATCCCCGCCACCACCGAGACCGCCACTGACATCCAACGCGACTGGGCGACCGACCCGCGCTGGGCCGGGGTGGAACGAACGTACACGGCCGAGGACGTCGTACGGCTCCGGGGCCGGGTCCAGGAGGAACACACGCTCGCGCGGCGCGGAGCAGAAAAGCTCTGGGACCTCATGGAGACTCGCGACTACGTGCACGCCCTCGGCGCGCTCACCGGGGGCCAAGCCGTGCAGATGATCAAGGCCGGCCTCGAAGCGATCTACCTCTCCGGTTGGCAGGTCGCGGCAGACGCGAACCTCGCCGGCCACACCTATCCCGACCAATCGCTGTACCCGGCGAACTCTGTGCCCTCGGTCGTGCGCCGCATCAACAACGCACTCCTGCGCGCCGATCAGATTTCCTACGCCGAAGGTGACGCCGGCGCCGAAGGGCAGGGCAGCGAACCAAGTGATTTCCTCGCCCCCATCGTCGCCGATGCTGAAGCCGGTTTCGGCGGCCCGCTCAATGCTTTCGAACTCATGAAAGGGATGATCGCCGCGGGCGCGGCCGGGGTGCACTGGGAGGACCAGCTCGCTAGTGAGAAGAAGTGCGGCCACATGGGTGGGAAAGTGCTCATCCCCACCGGTCAACACATCCGCACCCTCAACGCCGCCCGGCTGGCCGCGGACATCGCTGGGGTGCCCACGATCATCGTGGCCCGCACCGACTCACTCGCGGCGAACCTCCTCACCTCCGACATCGACGAACGCGACCGCCCCTTCGTTACCGGTGAGCGCACCCCGGAGGGCTTCTACCGACTCACCCCCGGGCCGGAGGCGGCGATCGCCCGCGGGCTCGCCTACGCGCCGTACGCCGACCTCATCTGGTGCGAGACCGCGACTCCCGATCTGGAATACGCACGCGAGTTCGCCGAAGCGATCCACGCGCGATACCCCGGGAAGAAACTCGCGTACAACTGCTCGCCGTCGTTCAACTGGGCCGCGGCCCTCGACGAAGGCACGATCGCGAAATTCCAGCGCGAACTCGGCGCGATGGGATACGCCTTCCAATTCATCACCCTCGCCGGCTTCCACGCCCTGAACTACTCGATGTTCGACCTCGCCCACGGGTACGCCCGGCGCGGGATGAGCGCCTACGTGGAGCTGCAGCAAGCCGAGTTCGCCGCAGCCGAACGAGGCTTCACCGCGGTGCGGCACCAGGCCGAGGTCGGCGCGGGGTACTTCGATGAGGTCGCCACGACCCTCAACCCCGATTCCGGCACCCTCGCGCTCAGCGGATCAACAGAAGAGGAGCAGTTCTAATGGAACCCATCGCCGAGTTAACCACCGGGCCACGCGATGCCCTCGGGGGCGACAGCCGCGAACACGGCCGCGAACGCCTCACCCCACGCCTCGTGGATCTCACCCGCGACGTGCTCACCGAGCAGGTCTGGGACGTCATCACCGATATCCACCGCCGATTCGGCGCCCGGATCCCCCGCGGGGCCGGCAGGCTGAACCTTGATCCGCCGACCCCGCCCCCGCAGACCATCCGGGGTGGCCGCTGGCAGGTCGCCGCGCCGGCGAAAGGCCTCACCCGCCGGTACACCGAACTGTGCTTACCGGCCGGACCCGAATCCGCGGCCGCAGCAGCGGCGAGCGGGGCCGATGTGTGGGTGGCGGACCTGGAAGACTCGATGAGCCCCACCTGGGAGAACCTGCTGGCGGGGCAAGCAGCGATGGCCCATTACGCGCGCCGATACGTGCGTGAGCGGCCCACGATGATCATGCGTCCACGGGGCCTGCACCTGCACGAGCCCAGGATCGAAGTTGATGGCGAGCCGGTCTCGGCCGCACTCGTCGACACGGTGATCTTCTTTCACCACTGCGCGCGAACCCTCGTCGACCGCGGCGTCGGGCCCTATCTCTACCTTCCGAAACTCGAGACCCCCGATCAGGCCCGGTGGTGGAACCAACTGCTCACGCACTTGGAGGACGGCTACGCGATCCCCCGGGGCTCCGCGCGGGCCGCGGTGCTCATCGAAACGCTGCCCGGAGCGCTCGCGATGGAGGAGATCCTCTTCGAACTTCGTCATCACGCCGCCGGGCTCGCTGCGGGCCGGTGGGACTTCCTGTTCTCCATGCTCAAGGCACTGCGAGGAGAGGATTTCAACCTTCCGGACTGTTCGACGATCTCGATGACGACCCCATTCATGCGGGCCCTGACGACCCAACTCATCGACGTCGCTCATCGCCGGGGCACTCATGCGATCGGATCGCTGTGCGGGTACCAGGGGGAGGGCAACCCCTGGGAGGACCAGCGCGCGCTGAGCAAAGTGAGCTCGGAGAAGGCCGTCGAGGCCGCGCACGGGTTCGACGGCTCCTGGGTCACCTGCCCCGATATGGTGCCCGCCGCCCAGCAACCGTTCGCCGACGCCCTCGAGGGCCGCCACCACCAACTCAGCCGGCCCGTGCACGCCCCGAAGGACTGGGAACAGCTCCACCGGGAGATGACCGATTTCAGCTCGCTCGGTGAGGCTGCGACCTTCGAAGGGCTCCGCCGGAACATCTCCACCACCCTGCACTACGTCGCGGCGTGGCTGGAGGGGAACGGGAACGTGGAGATCGACGGCGCGGTCGAGGACGCGTCGGCCGCGGAGATCTGCCGGGCGCAGGTGTGGCAGTGGCTCCACACCGGCAAGGCACTCGAGGAGGGGATGACCGTGACCGAATCGTTGGTGCAGCGGGTGGTCTCCGGGGAGATCGAGACGCACTATACCCCCGGTTCCCGGCTCATCGACGCCGCGAGGATCTTCACCGGTGCCCTAGGGGAACCGTTCGAGGAGTACCTCCTCGCCCGCGCCTACCGCGAGTATCTCCGTTAGAGCAACCGGCCCGCCTTCCCGCGATGAGGACACACTCCTGCGTCTTGGAAGGCGGGCCCGCGCGGCAGGGGCCACGGAATGGCGATAGGCTGACTACCCGTGAAGATCTTGGTGATTGGCTCCGGCGCACGGGAGCACGCATTGGTTCACACGCTCGCCCTCGATCCGGCGGTCACCGCCCTCTTCGCGGCCCCGGGAAACCCCGGGATCGCCGCGCAGGCCCAGGTTCATGACGTCGATCCGCTCGACCCCGAAGCGGCGGCGGACCTCGCCGCGAGCCTCGCTGCGGACCTCGTCATCATCGGCCCAGAAGCGCCCCTCGTCGCCGGGGTCGCCGACGCGGTGCGAGCACGCGGTATCGCCGTCTTCGGGCCGGACGGCGCAGCCGCCCGCCTCGAAGGGTCGAAAGCGTTCGCGAAGGAGATCATGGCCGCCGCCGGGGTGCCCACCGCCGAGGCGCGGGTGTGCACGAGCGAAGCGGAGCTGCGCGCGGCCCTCACGGAATTCGGTGCCCCCCACGTCGTCAAAGATGACGGCTTAGCGGCAGGTAAGGGTGTCGTCGTCACGAATGACTTCGACGAGGCGCTCGCCCACGGACTGGCCTGCCTCGAAGGCGGCGTGGTGATCGAGGAGTTCCTCGATGGCCCGGAAGTTTCCCTGTTCTGCCTCTCTGACGGCGAGAACGTCGTTCCGCTCGAGCCGGCGCAGGATTTCAAACGGCTCCTGGACGGCGATGCCGGTCCGAACACGGGCGGGATGGGCGCCTACTCCCCGCTGCCGTGGGCCCCTGCCGGGCTCGTGGAGGAGGTCGTGGCGAAGGTCGCGCTGCCCACGGTGCGCGAACTCGCCCGGCGCGCCACCCCGTTCGTCGGGTTGCTGTACTGCGGGCTCGCGCTCACCTCCCGCGGGGTGCGGGTGATCGAGTTCAACGCCCGCTTCGGCGACCCGGAGACGCAGGTCGTTCTTGCCCGGTTGAAGACCCCCCTCGCCGGGGTCCTGCACGCCGCCGCCACGGGCGGGTTGGCGGAACTGGAGCCGCTGGCGTGGCACGATTCGGCCGCCGTTACCGTGGTGCTCGCCGCCGAGGGCTACCCGGGCAGCCCTCGCGCCGGGGACGTGATCGACGGCATCGACGCAGCGAACGACCTTCCCGGAGTGCACGTGCTCCACGCCGGTACGGCGCAGAACGAGGAGGGCCTGTGCACCGCGGGAGGACGCGTGCTCTCCGTGGTCGGGGCGGGGAGCGACCTGGCGGAGGCGCGCGAGGCCGCGTATGCGGGGGTCCGGGAGATCCGCTGCGCCGGGATGCAGCACCGGGCCGACATCGCCGACCAGGGCTAGCCTCGCGGCCCCAGCGTGCACGCGGCGGCGCGCGAGGAGGCGCGTTCGCGTCCGCCGCGGGGGCTTGGGGTGCGCTTGCGGTAATTGTTGCGGTAAACGGCGCCCGCTCTCGAACGAGGAGAGGATGTGGGTCCCCGAGTCGGTAACCGTTACCGCTATCGCGCCCCAGTGCCGGATCGGCGCCGGTACCTGGGGTCCGTTCGCGGTGGGGCCGGTGCCGGAAAGGGCGGTGCACACCGTCGGGCAAGTCCACAACGTTCCTCCCGGTACCGACACGCGGCAGAAGTTTCTGGCTCCGTAGTGCCATGACCAACGAACGATCGAGGGACACAGCAGATCCCCTCGCGCGGGGGCGGACCCGGGCTCGGATCACTGCCCTTCTATTGAAGCAGGACGGCGTCATCTCCCGGCAGCAGGCCCTCGCCGCAGGGTTGACCGCGACCCAAGTGGATTACCGTCTGCGCCTCGGCGAATGGGAGCGGATCCGCCGAGGCGTGTTCCGTCTAGCGAGCACGCCCTATACCCGCACCACCGTTGGCCAAGCGATCCTGCGCGTCGCCCCGGTAGGAGCAGCGTTGAGCCACTTCTCCGCCGCCCGGATCCATGGCCTTGACGTTCGGCCGGGGTCGCCGTTGGTGTGGCTGACCATTCCGCACGCTCACAAGTTGCGGGGCATGCCGGGTGCGAGGATCATCCGCAGCCGGAACCTCAGCAACTTCACCACCGGCATTCAGGGGAAGCCGGTGACTACCGTCGCCCGCACCATCATTGACCTGAGCAGCTTCCTCACCGCGCGGGCGGTCCAGGCGGTGATCTATGACGCGATCCGGACGAAGAGAACGAGCCCAGCTGAGCTTGAAGAGGCAGCGGCCGCGATGCCCAAGTCCTCACGCGCCGCGCAGGTTCGAAGGATGCTAGCCGAACTGGAGGAGGGGTTCGATTCCGGGCTGGAGGCGGAGGCGGATGAGGTCTTCAGAGCGAACGGGCTCCATTTTCTTCGGCAGCACCGGGTGCGGATGAACAATCGGATCATTCGTCGTTTCGACTTCGCCGAACCGGCGCTCAAACTCGGCATTGAGATCGACGGACGTGCCTTTCACACCTCAGCGGAGGCGCAACGGCGCGACCGCGACCGAGACCGACGCGCCGCCACCCTTGGCTGGCAAACGTTGCGGTTCACCACGGCCGACGTTCGCGAGCATCCTCAGCAGATGATCGCGACGATACGCGAGGTGATGGCCAGGCGGGTAGCCGAAGGAGTTCTGCACGATCGGGCGGCGGGCAGGTAACCGGTGCGTTACGGGGATTTTTCCCAGGTGATCGTCTTCGCGGCGTTCGTGAACCCCGCCGACGTGTACAGGCGTCCCGCCCCGGAGGGGTTATCGGCGTCGACGTCGAGCCCCGCCTCGGTGAAGGAGCCCTCCTCGCGAATTGCCGCGAGCCCGGAGGTGAGTACAGCCCGGCCGAGGCCCCGGCCCTGTGCTCCGCCGCGCACCCCCACGAGGTCGAAGTACGCCTCGCCGGGAAGGTTGGAGGACACGAGGGTATAGGCGAGCACCTCGCCGTCCTCGACGACGATCCGCGAGAGGTCGGGGCGCAACCCCGCCGAGCGGGTGAGCCGGTGCCAGTTCTCGGCGCTGATGGGCGCACTTCCCCAGTGGGTGGAGAAGGCGTCGTTGTGCGCGAGCCGGACCGCTTCGGAGTGCTCGGGGGAGAGGGGCTGGGTCCGGGGGTCGTCGGTGAAGTCCCCCTGCAGATCGTGGGTCATGTCGAACCAATACCGCACCTGCTCGTACCCGTGATCGGTGAGGAATTCGGAGGCGGCCGGCGCGGTGGCCGTCGTCATCGCGTTGAACACCAGGGGAACACCGGGAACCAGCGCCCGCGCACGCTCTGCCCCGCGGCGTTCGGTGCGTTCGAGCAGTTCGCTCCCGAGCCCGTGTCCGCGCCAGTCCGGGTGCACCCCGCCGATGATGAACGCGGAGTTCGTGCCGTCGTATCGGGGTGCGCTGCGCACCCCCGCGAGGGCGAACGCGATCATCTCCTCGCCGGACCAGACCGCCCACGTCTGCTGCGCCGGATCAAAGGTTGACGACGGCTGCAGTTCTTCGGCGAGCTCGGTGGGGGTAGGTTTCCACCTTCCGCCATCATCGTCGGCGATGATCGCGTGCAGCTGTGACCACGCGGGCGCCATTTCCGGAGTTAACGGCGTGCGGCGCAACCCGGCAGTCGTGGTGGTGGCCCGGGTCGCGGTAGGAGTCTTCGAAGTCGTCACAGCAAAATACATTCTCACGCGGCCTCGCGGGTGCGCAAGGAAATATTACTCACAGGGCCCGAGGCGGGCGGGGCGCCGTCGAGCGCACGGCGCCGGTGAGATCGCCCGGGTGGGGCTAGCCGACCGTGATGACCCGCAGCGCCCCGGCCCGCACCAGGTCGCGCAAAGGCTCATGGGTCCGGAACCGGATCCCCCCGCCGGGTTGGTCGAACCACGCGGGGCTGAACTCCGCCTGGACCGGGACGGGGTGGGCGGCGATAAAACCGACGCGAGCAGCGCCGCCCTCGACGGCGGAGGGCGGTAGGGAGCGTTGCGGCACCGGGGTCTGCCACGCGAACAGATAGAAGCCGTCGATCCCGCCCCACCGGTCGAAGGGCACTCCCGTGGCGAGGTTCGTGGCGATCCCGCCCGCGCCGGCCGCTTGGATGCGCGCACCGAGTTCGGAGTACCCTGCCGCGGCGGCGCGGACGCGCTGATCCACCTCGGCAGGGGAGAGGGAAACGGGATCGGGCAGGGGTGAGGAGAGGTAGTTCCACGCGTGCAGGCCGGCCGAGCGTGGGTCCGGTTCGGTCCCGAGGTGATGGAGCTGGCCGTAATCGAAGATGTCGACGGAGTAGCCGCCGGAGAGTTCGCGCACGAGCAGGGCGCCTTCGAAGGTCACGTGGTCCTCACCGGGAAGCCGCGCGGCGCCGCGTGGCAGGCCCGCCTTCTCCAGGGCAGTGCGCAGGGCACCGAATTCGCCCGAGGTATCGGGCCGGGCGGAGATCCACGTGGGAACGAACTGCGGCGCGCGGGGATGTCGGCGCAGCTCGGCTGACCACTCGGCGTCGCTAGGGATCGGAGCCGCGCCCTGGGCGGGAGTGAGCATCGTCTCCCCGTTCCAATACACCCGCTCGGTGTAATTGACGGTGAATTCGGGGTGGGAGAAACCCCCGGGAGCGGCGGCATCCGGGCGTAGTTCCAGCCGGGCGCTGAACCACGCGCCGCGGGCCTCATCACGCATGTCTTCATGAAGTTTCCGGAATACCGCCTCCGCCCCCTCGGGCAGCGGGTAACGCCTCCCACCGGTATAGATCCGACCCGCGTGGGCCGTGGCGACCTGGGACCATTCGGCGGCGATCCCTCCCGAAGCGGCGCCCCCGGCAGCGGGGTGCGCTGCGCCGCGTAAGATCCTCGCGAGCTCGGCCACAAGTTCAGGATTCGGTTCCGGTTCCATAGCGGAATCGTGGCACACTCGGAGAGTGACTGCACAACTGCCCGGCTGGCGCCACGTGTACTCCGGCAAGGTCCGCGATCTGTACGCGCCCGAGGACGGATCGGATCGAATCCTCGTCGTCGCCTCGGACCGGATCAGCGCTTACGACCACATCCTGCCCACCCCGATCCCGGACAAGGGCAAAGTCCTCACCGCCCTGAGCGCGTGGTGGTTCGAACAGCTCACCGGCATCGTGGGCAACCACGTCATCTCCTTGAAGGAGGTTCCGGCGCAGGTCGCGGGGCGGGCGATGATCTGTGATCGCCTCGAGATGATCGGCGTCGAATGCGTCGCCCGCGGCTACCTCACCGGCTCCGGGCTCACCGAGTACCGCGAGTCGGGCACGGTCTGCGAGGTGCCTCTGCCCGGCGGGCTCGACGACGGGTCCCGGCTCGCCGAACCCATCTTCACCCCGGCGATGAAAGCCGAGGTGGGCGAGCACGACGAGAACGTCTCCTTCGCGCACATCTCCCGCGAGATCGGCACGGACCTCGCCGAGCAGCTCCGCGAACTCACCCTGAAGGTCTATTCCTTCGCCGCCGAGGTCGCCGCAGAGCGCGGGATCATCCTCGCCGACACGAAATTCGAGTTCGGGCACACCGCGAGCGGTGAACTCGTGCTCGGAGACGAAGTGCTCACCCCCGACTCCTCGCGCTATTGGCCCGCCGCTGAGTGGCAGGTGGGCCGCGCGCAACCCTCGTTCGACAAGCAGTACCTACGGGACTGGCTCACGAACGAGTCCGGGTGGGACCCGGCCAGCAACGACCCGCCCCCCGAACTCCCCGCGGACGTGGTGGCGCGCACCCGGGAGCGGTACCTCGAGGCGTACTACCGGCTCACCGGGCACCACCTCGACCTGTAACCACTCATCGACACGGCGCGGGGCGTCACCAGCCGCGCTCCCGCCACTGGGGCAGGTGCGGGCGCTCCGCGCCGAGAGTGGAATCGTCTCCGTGCCCGGGGTGGAACACGCACGCGTCGTCGAATTCGTCGAAAACTTTCGCTTCGACGTCGTCAATGAGGGTGGCGAACGCGTCCTTATCGCCGAACGTGTTGCCGACCCCGCCGGGGAACAGCGAATCGCCGGTGAAGATGTGCGCGGGCACGCCCTCGGGTTCGTACGCCAGGGCGATGGAGCCCGGCGTGTGGCCGGTCAGGCGGATGACACCGAGGCGGGCCGCCCCCACGGAGACGATATCGCCGTCGTTCACCTCGAGGTCGACCTTCACTCCGGTCTGGTTCGTGATCTCCTGGGCGTCGGGCGCGCCGGCGACGGTCACCGCGGCGGTTTCGTCCACGACCGTCGCGAGCGCGCGATGGTGGTCCCAGTGGGAGTGGGTGGTGATGACGGCGGTGACCAACTGGGGGCCGATGAGCCGCAGCAGCCGCTCGGCGTCGTCGGCCGCGTCGATGAGAGCCTGCGCTCCGGTGGAGGTGCAGCGCAGCAGGTAGCAGTTGTTGTGCATCTTCTCGTCGACGACGATCTTGGTGACGGCGAGGCCGGGCAGTTCGATCGTGTGCTCGGATCCGGGGGATAGGGGAGGAAAAATTCCGGTGCTCATGCGAGCAAGCTATCAATGTGGACAGGCGGAAACCAGTAACCGCCGGCGCGGTAGGCTGGAACCGCTCACCCATCCGACCGAGCAGGAGTGCAGAATGTCCCGTGTGATCGTTGAGGTCATGCCGAAGCCTGAGATTTTGGACCCGCAGGGAAAGGCGATCGCGGGCGTGCTGCCACGCGTGGGCTTCGCCGAGTTCACGGCGGTGCGTCAGGGAAAGCGCTTCGAGCTCGAGGTGGAGGGGCCGGTCACCGATGGCGTGCTCGCCCAGGCGCGCCAACTGGCGGAGGACATCCTCGCCAACCCGGTGACGGAGGACGTCACCGCCGTGTTTGCCGCGGAGGGCGAGTGACGGTGCGGATCGGGATCCCGCTCCTTCCGGGAGCGCTTTTCGACGACGCCGCTCGCGCCGTGAGGATGGCCGGCGCTGAGCCGGTGCTGCTGTGGTATCGCGACGCCGACCTGCGCGGCGTGGACGCGGTCGTTGTGCCGGGCGGGGCAACGTATGGGAACTATCTTCGCGTGGGTGCCCTCGCCCGGACGACCCCGGTGATCGGCGCGGTCGTCGACGCGGCGGGTGAGGGGTTGCCGGTGCTCGGCGTGGGCAGTGGGTTCCACGTGTTGTGCGAGGCGGGGCTGCTGCCGGGGTCGCTCGTTGCGAACGAGGATCTGCGCTTCGTCTCCAGGCCGGACCGGTTCACGCTCGAGTCCGCGGCGACGGCGTGGACGAGCAGCTTCGCCCAGGGTGAGTCGCTGCGCCTGCCGGTGAAAACCGGGGCGGGGCAGTACCTCGCGAGCGGGGCCGAATTGGACGAGGTGGAAAACTCCGGTCGGGTAGTCCTCCGCTTCGCGGGCACGAACCCCACCGGAACGGCCCGCGGAATCGCGGGTGTGAGCAACGAAGCGGGCAACGTCGTCGGCCTTCTCGCCGCTCCCGAGAACGCGGTCGAGCCGGGGTTCGGCCCCTCCACCGACGGGCG
>DATGUB010000040.1:0-3463 GCA_035301585.1 Beutenbergiaceae bacterium
GATCTCCACGAGCGGGATTCCCGCCCGGTTGTAATCCACGAGCGAATAGGTCGCCCCGTGGATACGCCCGGCCGTGCCACCGACGTGGACGTTCTTGCCCGCGTCTTCTTCAATGTGGGCACGTTCGATCTCGACCCGGACAACCTCACCGTCGTCGAGCTCCACGTCCACGTGCCCGTCGAAGGCAATGGGTTCGTCGGACTGCGAAGTCTGGAAGTTCTTCGGGATGTCGGGGTAGAAGTAGTTCTTCCGCGCGAACCGCGAGTACTCCGCGATCTCGCAGTTGAGCGCGAGTCCGATGAGGATCGCGTACTCCACCGCCTTCTTGTTCACCACGGGTAACGAGCCGGGCAGGCCGAGCGTGGTCGGGTTGATGGCGACGTTGGGTTCGCCGTCCACGTGGGCGGGGGCGTCGTCGAAAATCTTCGTCTTCGTGCCGAGCTCCACGTGCACCTCGATCCCGAGAACCGGATCGTAACGTTTGATCGCGTCGTCAAAGTCAACTGCGGTCATTTCGCCTCCTTGAGGTCAGGCGCGGATTCCAGGATCGGGCCGCCACCGGCATTGATTCGCGCTTCGATCGCGGCGGCGAAGGAGTACATCCGGGCGTCTTCCCGGGCCGGTGCAATGACTTGCAGACCGACCGGCAGCCCCTCGGCGACTCCGCCGGGCAGCGAGAGCGCGGGGAGCCCGGCGAGGTTGACCGGGATCGTCGCGAAGTCGCCGCGGTACATCGCGAGCGGATCGTCCACGCGCTCGCCGAGCTTGAACGCCGTCGTCGCCGCCGTCGGGGAGACGAGCACGTCGACGCTCGCAAATGCGTCAGCGAAATCGCGCTGCACGAGGGTGCGCACGCGCTGGGCGTTGCCGTAGTACGCATCGTAGAAGCCGGCCGAGAGCACGTAGGTGCCGAGCATGATCCGGCGTTTGACTTCCGGGCCGAACCCGGCGCCGCGGGTGGCGGCCATGACGCGCTCGGCGGTGACCGGCCCCTCCGATGGTGACACTCGGAGCCCGTAGCGCATTCCGTCCAAGCGGGCGAGGTTGGAGGAGGCCTCTGCGGACATGATGATGTAGTACGCCCCGAGCGCCGCATCGAAAGATGGGCAGTCGATCTCGACGATCTCCGCACCCGCCTCGGTGAGCAGGTCGAGGTTCGCCTGGAACGTCTCATTCACGCCGGGGCCGTATCCCGGACCGGCGAGTTGCTTGATGATCCCGACTTTCGTTCCGTGCAGGTCCCGCTGGGCCCCGGCACGCGCCGCCTCGGCGTTCGAGGGCAGCTCCTCGGGCAGGGAGGTCGAATCGCGGACGTCGTGGCCGCCGATGACATCGTGCAGGAGCGCTGCGTCGAGCACCGTGCGGGCCGCCGGGCCCACCTGGTCGAGGCTAGAGGCGAGCGCGATGAGCCCGTACCGGGAGACGCCGCCGTAGGTCGGTTTCACCCCGACGGTGCCGGTGAGCGCGGCGGGCTCGCGGATCGAGCCGCCGGTGTCGGAGCCGAGTGCGAGCGGTGCGGAGAACGCAGCGAGCGTGGCCGAGGACCCTCCGCCCGATCCCCCCGGGGTGCGCTCGAGATCCCACGGGTTCCGCGTGGGTCCGAACGCGGAGAACTCCGTTGAGGAACCCATCGCGAATTCGTCGAGGTTCGTCTTGCCGAGGATCGGGAGCCCCGCCGCGCGCAGTCGCGCCACGACGGTCGCGTCGTAGGGCGGCACCCAGTTCTCGAGCATCTTCGAGGCGGCGGTGGTGGCCTGGCCCTTCGTGACGATCGAGTCCTTCAGCGCGACCGGCACGCCGGCGAGTTCCGGCAGCGAATCACCGTCGCGGCGGCGCTCATCCACGGATTTAGCTGCCTCGAGCGCCTCATCGGTGTTCACGTGTAGGTACGCGTTGATCTGCGAGTCGGTCGCCTCGATCGCATCGAGGTGCGCCTGGGTCACTTCAGCGCTGCTGACCTCACGGGCGGCGAGCGCGGCGGCGAGGTCGGCAGCGGACTTCCGGGTGAGGTCACTCATGCGTCTTCTCCCAAGATCTGGGGGACGGCGAACCGCCCGTCTTCGGCCTCCGGCGCGGCGGCGAGGACGACGTCGGTCGGCAGTGTCTCGCCGGGCACGTCCTCGCGGAACACGTTGGACAGCGGCAGCGGGTGGCTGGTCGCCGGGGTGTCCTCAGAGACGGCGCCAGAGACTACTTCGACGGCGTCGATGATGACGTCGAGTTCGCCTGCGAACTTTTCAACTTCTTCCTCGGTGAGGTCGATGAGCGCGAGTTTCGCGATCCTGGCGACCTCCTCAGGGTTCATTTTCGGCATGATCCTCAGTCTATCTGTGGGGTGGGAAGTGGGTCGGCAACCGCCGCGTGCAGTTGGAGCAACGGAACGGTGCGTTCGGCCGGACCGCGGCCGAAACCGCATTCGGTGGCCACGCCGAAATCGGTGATCCCGGCGCGTTTTGCCGCATCGATCCGGGCGTGAGCGCCGTCGGCGCCGTCCTGGTGGTGGATGAGCCCGAGGTACAGCTCCTGGTAGGCATCCGCCAGTTCGCCCAGCGGCGCGAAGTATTCCCGGTCGTCCCGCTCGATCGGAACCGGAAGGTGCAGCCAGTTCAGCGGCCGGGTCACATCGGCGGCGATGGCGTTCGCCACCGTCGTGAGGTTCGCGGTGTCGAGGGGTTCGACGAAGTGCTTCTCCCCCACGTCGCCGTAACACAGGTGCAGACCGACGTCGACTTCCGCCGGCACCGCCTCGATGACCGCTGCGGCGCGTGTGATCAAGCCGTCAAGGAGCGGCTCGAACCATGCGTGGGAGGGAATCGCCACCTCCCGACCCGCTGCGGTCTCGATGTAGGAGAACTCGACCGCGAGGTCGAACTGGATCGCGAGGTCGGCGGCGGGGATCTGGGAGGCGATCTCGTTGATCTCGTCGACGAGCGCGGAGGTGTAGGCCCGCTCCACCAGGGGCCGGGCGTCGGGGTGAACAAACGTCGACAACGGTGCTAGCGGCGTCGGGAGGCTCACCTGGAACCGAATCCCCTCGCCAATCATCCCTTCTTCGCGAAGCCGGGTGAAGTCCTCGTAGGAGTTCAACGCTGCCTCGGCGTAGCCGAGTTCGGGGAATTCGATCTCCTCATGGGGCACCGTGCCGTCCGGGGCGAACGGACGAATGTCGAAGCCCGCCATGATGACCGGCTCCTCGCCCACTCGCGCGAGACCGGGGGTGTCATCGAACACTTCCCCTTGGAACAAGATCCAGTGGAATCGCTTACCTACCTCGCCATCCGGGATCCGGCGCACGTGCTCACCCAGATGAGTGGCCACAGTGCGGAACGTCTCCTCAGCGGAATCAGTGGTTACTGATCCCACCAGATGGGCGCCTCGAATGCTGCTTTGTTCAATACTCACCGCTCAAGAGTAATACCCGGCGCGGGGCAATAAGCTACTTCCATGGGCAGTTTTGATGAAC
>DATGUB010000041.1:0-87319 GCA_035301585.1 Beutenbergiaceae bacterium
CCGCGCGCGCTTGCCGCGCCGTTCTCCCCACCGTGGCTGGAGGCGGCGCTGAAGGAGTACCGAGTGGTGATGCTCGACCAGCGCGGCACCGGCAAGTCCACCCCCATCACCGACGAGATCCTCGCCGAGGGCACGGCCGCCGTCGTCGAACGGCTCCAACTCCTGCGCGCGGATTCGATCGTGCGCGACGCCGAGGCGATGCGTGAGCATCTCGGCGCTCCCACGTGGAACACGCTCGGGCAGTCCTTCGGCGGGTTCACCACCCTCGCCTACCTCTCGACGAACGCGGCCAGCCTCGACCGCGTGTTCATCACCGGCGGTTTGAGCGCGGTGGGCCGCGCCCCGGCCGAGGTGTACGCGGCGACCTACGACAAAATGCGCACCGCGAACGAAGCGTATTATCGGCGCTTCCCGGAGCACCGGGAGGCCGTTCGCCGGCTCGTGGACCTCGCCGGGCAGGGGCGCATCGTGTTGCCCGACGGCGAAGTGGTTTCGATTTCGCGGGTGCGTTCGCTCGGCATGCTGCTCGGGTCCGACGATGGTTGGCAGACCCTGTGGAGCCTGCTCGATCAGGACCCGGCGACCAACGCGTTCCGGCACGACCTTGCCCGCGCGATGCCCTTCACCGGCCGCAATCCGCTGTATTACGTGTTCCACGAGTCGAGCTACGCGGACGGGCACCCGACCAACTGGGCCGCCGAAGCGGTGGAGCCGGAGGATTTCCGCGCGGACCCGACCCTGCTCACGGGCGAGCACGTGCGCCGGGACTGGGCCGATACCGTCCCGGCTTTCCAGCCCTGGCGGGAGGTCGTCGAAGCGATGGCGCAGGTCTCCTGGCCGAAACTCTACTGTGCTGATGCGATCGCCGCTTCCGGCGTGGGCGGGGCCGCCGCGGTCTACGTCAATGACCTCTTCGTGCCGTACGAATTCTCGATGGAGACGGCCGCGTTGCTGCCGGGGGTCAAGGTGTGGGCGACCTCGGAGCACGAGCATTCCGGACTTCGCACCGGGCCGGTACTCGCCAAGCTCCTGGATCTCGCCCATGACCGGGTCGCCCGCTGATCCGTTCCGGGCGCCGCGTGTTTCCTGTGGCGTGGGCAACGCCCGCTCGATGTGAAAATTCGCCTCGAGTTTGGGTATGCTTGCTCAAGTGATCCTTGATCACGGCCACCGGTGAACGCCGGGCGGTCTCGCGGGTGTAGTTCAATGGTAGAACTTCAGCTTCCCAAGCTGACAGCGCGGGTTCGATTCCCGTCACCCGCTCCAATGGTTCGCCGCGGGGTGCCACAGCCGGATCCCAGCGCCGAGAACGACATTGCGGTTGATTTTCTTGAGTTCACCAACCCCAACCTCGTTCTCGAGCAACCGCAATGTCGTTCTCGACCAATTCAGCCAGCATAGGACCGGGATTCGGGCGCGCGCCGAGTGCGCCGTGGCAGCATGGAGGCGTGAACGGTGAACCGGATGACTACGCGGAGCAGGTCCTCGACCTGATCGCACAGATCCCGCCGGGGCGGGTGAGCACCTACGGCGCGGTTGCCGCGTGGGCGCGCGAGATCACCGGGAAGGGTGGCCCGCGGTCGATCGGGATGGTGCTCTCCCGATTCGGCTCGGGGGTGCCCTGGTGGCGGGTCTGCGCGGCGGGCGGCCGGCTCGCGGTTCACAAGGCTGATGAGCAGCGGGCGCTGCTGCGCGAAGAAGACGTGCCCTTCACTGCCTCGGGGCGAGTGCGCCTCAGGGAAGTCGGCTGGCCGCGAGAGGCGGAGCCTCTCGAGGCCGCCATTGACCCGCGGCAGCTCACGTCTGGTCGAGGAGGGCCCGCGGTTCTATGATGAAAACATGTCCGCCATCGCCCTTCCCGGCGGGGTCGTCCACGATCTCCCTGAGGACCTTGCCCGCGCGCTGCTCGCGAGTACGACGGCGCAAGCGGCCTGGGAGGACATCACACCGTTAGCCCGCAACGAGTTCATCTGCTGGGTGGAGGACGCCAAGAGGCAGCAGACCCGGGAGCGCCGGATCCGGCGGACCGTGGAGGAGCTCGATGACGGTATGCGCCGGCCCTGCTGCTGGCCGGGCTGCTCTCACCGCGAGCGTTCCGCGCGGAAATAGCCGCGCGGAAACGATTCCAGCGAGCACCGCCCATGCGCATCCCCGCCGCGTGTTGAGCTTCCTTCAGCTGCTCGTCTGGGCGGCGGCAGGCCGGCGGCCGTTGAGCACGTCAGCTGTCGCTACCCTGCGGAGGGGTCTGGTCCGTGCCGCCGCCGAGCTCCTTCAAGAATTCGTGGCACTTATGTGCGCGGTCGGAATCCTCTCGCATCACCTGTTCGAAGAATTCAGCGATCTCGTCTTTGCCTGCGTTACGCGCGTCGCGCACGTACTGGCCGTAGTCGTGGCTAGCCTTCAGCGCGTGGTACTGCACCGAGATGAGATCGAACGTAACGTCGTCGAATCCGGTTTCTCCGGTCGCCATCGTCACCACTCCCCTTCTTCCTAGCGGAACTTCTTCCCTACGAGGAACGTTTTTGATTCGATGCCTACCCACTGTGTGGGACCGGGAAATTCAAAAAAAGAGGGTTGAGATTCGCGGGCGGATCAACTATTCACCGAATCCGGGAACAAGACCGGCAGAAGGGCGGGGGCGGGAGGGCGTCAGCCCTCCACCTCGTCGATGCCCGCCTCCGGGTTGTTCTGCGCGGCCAACCCCTCGGCTTCCATGTGCTTATCGGGCGCCTCATCAGCGTGCTTTTCCTGAGCTTCGCCCTGCTTCTTGATGGCTTCTTCCTTCGACTTCTTATCGGTCATGGCCAAC
Organism: Beutenbergiaceae bacterium; assembly: GCA_035301585.1. Lineage (GTDB taxonomy): Bacteria > Actinomycetota > Actinomycetes > Actinomycetales > Beutenbergiaceae > HY158. The sequence goes on from DATGUB010000041.1 coordinate 2,810, forward strand.
CTCCTGGAGTAGGGCTCGATCCGTGTGCCCACGGTATCCACCGAGCGGACTCGCCGCAATCCTCGCGCCATAGGGGCAGATCCGCGGGCCGGCGCCGCCGCACGCCGGATCTCAGCGCAGCACCTCTAGCGCATCGCGCACCGAGGCCGAGAACGGTTTCGAACCGGGCGCTTCCTTCGCCCATACCTCGAGGGCGGCGAAGAACGCCCCTGCATAGGCGCGGGAAAGGACGTCCGCGCGCAGCCCGTCTTCTCCCGAACGGCGCAAGTGCTCCGCGATCGTACGCGCGAGGCGCGCCTGACGTTGCGCACCGGTGAGCACGAGCTCGGCCACGACACCCATCGCTTCCGCGTTCGCGATCGCGAGCACCGCGACTCCCGGGGCGAGCGTGTCCGCCGCATCGAGGAGCACCTCACGCACCGCCTCGGTGCCCCCGCCCGGCCCTTCATCCGCCCCGTAGCCCAGGGTGCGGGCGATCCCGGCGATCGCGTCGTCCACCGACGCCCACAGCAGGTCCGACTTCGAATCGACGTAGTTGAAGAAGGTCGCGCGGCTCACCCCCGCGCGGCGAGTGATGTCGACGACCGAGGTGTCCGCGTACCCGCGTTCGAGGAAGAGTTCGCACGCGGCTTCTTCAAGCATCTCGCGGGAGATCGCCTTCGGGCGCCCCGCCGAACGGGGAGTTGTCATGCCTCCAGCCTACGCAAAGACACGCCGCCGCGCCCGACAATCGGGAGCGAAGCCGGCCCGGGACTGTGAGCGAGATCGCGGGCTCAGGTACCCAAAACACCGATATTGTTAGACGCGGACCAACAACCACGATCCTCGACCTCCACACCCTGAAAGGTCCTCATGTCTCGGCGAATCAGTATCGCGGCGATCGGCACCGCGCTCCTCCTCACGGCCTGCGGCACCGGTTCGGGCGACCCCCAATCCGGCGCAAACCCCGCGACCGACGGCGCGGACGCCAGCGGCGGCATTCTCATCTACGCCACCGGCGACGCCGAACCCACCTGCCTCGACCCCCACGTCGGGGGCAACTATCCCCAGGCCCTCCTCTCCACCCAGTACTTAGAACCCCTCGTCGGGCGGGACGCCGAGGGGGCGATTCAGCCTTGGCTCGCGAAGGACTGGGAGGTCGCCGAAGACGGACTCACGTGGGAGTTCACCCTGCAGGAAGGCATCGCCTTCACCGACGGCACCCCGGTGGATGCCGAGGCGGTCAAGGCCAACATCGAACACCTGCAGGACCCGGAAACGGCGTCCTCCACGGGCTACCTCGCGGTGGAGAAGATCGACGAAGTCGAACCACTCGACGAGACCCACGTACGTTTCCGCCTCTCCGAACCCGATTCCTCCCTGCTGGAGTCGCTGAGCCAACAGTGGACCGCGATCCAGTCCCCCGCGGGAATCGAACGTGGGATGGAGGAGAACTGCGCCGAACCGATCGGGACCGGCCCGTTCGTCGTCGTCGACTGGGTTCCCCAGCAACACGTGCTGCTGGAACGCAACGAGGACTACGCCACGCCCGGGCCGGAAGCCGAACATGAAGGCCCGGCGCTGCTCGAGGCGATCGAGTGGCGGTTCATCCCCGATCCGGCGACCCGCTCGGCGGCCCTCACCTCCGGCGAGGTGCACATGATCGACAATCCCGAACCGGATGCCATCGCCACCGCAGGCGAGGACGTCACGCACATCGACGCCCCGCGGCCCGGCTCGGTGAACCGGATCGAACTCAATGCCGGCCAGCCCCCGTTCGACGACGTCCGCGTGCGGGAGGCGTTCATCCGCGCCGTCGACATCGGGCCGGGCATCGACACTCTCTATCAGGGCGTGGCCGAGCGGTCCTACTCCCCGCTGTCGAGCGTCGAACCGTTCGCGTACTCCGACGATTCCCTATTCACCCCGGATCCCGACAAGGCGAGCGACCTCCTCGACGAGGCCGGGTGGAGCGAGACCGACGCGGACGGGTACCGCGTCAAGGACGGCGACCGCCTCGCCGTGCGCTTCCCCGTCTCCACGAACCAATCGGTCGCCGCGGAGCGGGCGCTGTTCGAGCAGATCCAGGCCCAGGCCAAGGACGCCGGCTTCGAGGTCACCCTCACCCCGCTCGACCTCTCTGCCTGGTACGAGGCCCTCGAAGCCCCCGCCGAGGATGCCGATGACAGCGCCGAGTACACTTACGAGGCGGTCTCCGCCCCGTACACGAAGGTCGGCCCGGACGTGCTGCGGATCCTCTACCATTCCGACGGGATCGAGCCCGCCCCGAGCGGCTATTTCGCCAACCACGCCCAGGTGGACGATCCGGAGGTCGATGAGCTGCTCGAACAGGCCGCCCGCGACACCGACGTCGACGCCCGCCGCCAGACCTACGAGGACGTGCAGCGCCAGATCCTCCAGGGGTATTACATCCTGCCGCTGTACGACCAGCAGAACCACTTCCTCACCCAGGCAGTGACCGGCGTGGACATCCTGGGAACGGTCGCGACCCCGACGTTCATCAACGCCTCCCTCGCGGAGTAGTTCGCCGGCATCATGAGGATCCTGCGGTGGCTCGCCGGGCGCGTGGCGGCGGCGCTGTTCGTGGCATGGGTCGTCGCGACTGTGGTGTTCTTCGCCCTGCGCGCCGCCGGCGGGGATCCCTCCGAGGCGATCCTCGGGGGTCCCGGCTCGCAGACCAGCCCCGAGGCGATGGCCCGGGTGCGCGAGGAGTACGGCCTCGACCGGCCGCTGATCGTGCAATACCTCCTTCAGTTGGCGCGGATCCTCACGTTCGACCTCGGGGATTCTTACGCGCGACGGCGCCCCGTCGCCGAACTCATTTCCGGTCAGCTCGGCGCGACGCTCCTGCTCAGCGCCCTCGCCCTCGTGCTCGCCTGGCTCCTCGCGCTCACCATCGCCACCGCGGCCGTGCGGGGCGGGCGCCTCGCGGAGCGGGCGCTGCGCCTGGGCGAGATCGTCGCCTCCGTGCTGCCCCACTTCTGGTTCGGCGCGGTGCTCATCGCGATCTTCGCCGCCGGCCTCGGCTGGGTGCCGGCCACCTCCTCGAACAACTCCCCCGCCGCCCTGATCCTGCCCGCGATCACGCTCGCCGTGCCGGTGGCGGGGTTCCTCGGCCAAGTGATGCGCGACGGCCTGCTCGACGCGCACACCTCCGCCTTCGCCACCTCCGCCCGCACCCGGGGGGCCTCCGAATCGCGGATCCTGCTGCGCCACTCCCTGCGCCACGCGGCCCTGCCGGCGATCGCCCTGACGGGGTGGGCGTTCGGGTCGTTGCTGTCCGGCGCCGTGGTCGTCGAAACCCTCTTCGCCCGCCCGGGCCTCGGCCGACTCCTCATCGACGCCACCCACGCCCGGGACGTGCCCGTCGTCATCGGGGTGGTCCTCGTCGTCGCGCTCGGATACGTGCTCATCATGGCCGTCACCGACCTCCTGGAACGGCTCATCGACCCCCGCGCGGCGCGCGCGGTGAGCGAGTGAGGCCGGCGATGAGAACGAAACTGGGCATCAGCGGCTGGGTGAGCGCCGCCGTCCTCACGCTCGTGGCCCTCGCCGCGCTCTTCCCCCACCTCCTGGCCCCCGGCGATCCCGCGGGAGTGGACCCGGCCGCGGCGTTCACACCGCCGAGCGCGGACGCGCTGCTCGGCACCGACACGTCCGGGCGGGACGTGTTCACCCGGGTCGTCCACGGAGCGGGGGAATCGGTGGGGATCGCGCTGGCCGCGACGGGGATCGGGATGATCCTCGCGCTCGTCCTCGGCTTCGGGTCACTCGCCGGGCGGTGGATCGACGCCGCGCTCTCCCGCGTGATCGAAGTGCTGTTCTCCCTGCCCACCCTCGTGCTCGCGCTCCTGCTCGTCTCCGTGCTCGGGGCGGGAGTGCGCGCCTCGGTCATTGCCGTGGGGCTCGCGACCGCGCCGGGGTACGCGCGGATCCTGCGTTCCCGCGCGAGGGGCGTGTTCGCGAGCGGGTACGTCGCCGCGGCCCGCCTGGAGGGTCTCGGCGGGATGCGGATCTTCTGGCGCCACGTGCTTCCGAATACGCTCTGGCCCCTGCTCGCCGTCGCGACGCTGGGGATCGGGCAGGCGATCGTGTGGGTCTCGGCGTTGAGCTTCCTCGGGCTCGGCGCGCTTCCCCCCTCGCCGGAGTGGGGCGCGATGCTCAGCGATGGGCGGCTCTACCTCACGAGCGCGTGGTGGCTCACCGTTGCGCCCGGGCTCGCGATCACCGCCACCGCCGCGGCGACGACGATCCTCGGGCGGCAACTCACGGAGGTGCGGCCGGGATGAGCGCTCACCTGACCCGGGTGCGCGGGTTGACGGTCTCGTTCCCCGGGGTGGGCACGGTCGTCCGCGACGTCGATCTCGACCTGGAACCGGGGCGCTGCGTGGCCGTCGTGGGCGGATCCGGGGCGGGGAAATCGGTGCTCGCCCGCGCGCTCGTCGGCCTCGCGGGCGAAGGCGGCGCGCCGGCCACGGTCGAGGCCCGCGAGCTCCTCATCGCGGGCGAGCAGATGCGCGGGGCGGGCCCGCGCACGTGGCGGGCGATCCGCGGGACCCGGGTCGGGTTCGTGCTGCAGGACGCCCTCCAGTCCCTCGATCCCCTGCGCCGGATCGGCGCGGAAGTCGGTGAGGCCCTCGACGTGCAACGGCCCCGGCTCAGCCGCCTCGAGCGCGAGCAACGGGTGGTGGACGCCCTCACGCAGGCGGGCCTGCCCGACGCCACCCGCCAACTGCGGCGCCGTTCCGAGGAGCTTTCTGGCGGGATGCGCCAACGCGCGCTCATCGCCTCGGCGATCTGCTCCTCCCCCGCACTCCTCATCGCCGACGAGCCGACCACCGCGCTCGACGCGACCGTGGCCGCCGGGGTCCTCGACCTCCTGGGCGACCTGCGCGACCAGGGAAGCGCCGTCCTACTCATCACCCACGATCTCGGGGCCGCACAGCGGATCGCCGACGACGTCGTGGTGCTCGACGGCGGTGAGATCGTTGAACGTGGGCCGATCTCCCGGGTGTTCGGCTCGCCCGCCCATCCCGCGGCCCGGGCGCTGCTGGCCGCCGTCCCGCGCGGGCCGCGCCCGACCTCCGCTCGGGCCGAGGCTGCACCCCCGATCCTCACGGCCGAAGGGTTGCGGCGCGAATATCGCCTCCCCGGCGAGACCCGCCTCGGGCCGGGGTCCCGCTTCGCGGCGGTCGATGGCGTCGATCTCACCGTTGCCCGCGGTGAAGTACTCGGCGTGGTGGGCGAATCGGGCAGTGGGAAGACGACCCTCGCCCGGCTCCTGCTCGGCGCGGAGAAACCGGATGGGGGCGAGGTGCACGCCCACGCCCGGATGCGTCTCGTTCCGCAAGACCCGCTCGGTTCCTTCGATCCGCGCTTCACCGCCGGGAAGATCCTGCGCCATGCGATCGGCGCGGCAAGAACGGGCCGTTCGGCCGCGGAACTGCTCGACCGGGTGCACCTGCCCGCCTCCGTCCTCACCCGGCACCCCCGAGCGCTCTCGGGCGGCCAACGCCAGCGGCTCGCCATCGCCCGGGCACTCGCCGCCGAGCCCGAACTGCTCATCCTCGACGAACCAACCTCCGCCCTCGACGTCACCGTGCAGCAGTCCATCCTCGACCTTCTTCTCGACCTGCAGGAGCGCACCGGGATGGCGATGGTCTTCATCTCCCACAACCTCGCCGTCGTGCGCAGGGTCAGCGACCGGATCGCCGTGATGGAATCGGGAAGGATCGTCGAGACCGGGCCCACCGAGACGGTGTGGGCCGGCCCGATCCACCCCCTCACCCGCGCGCTCCTCGCGGCAACTGCCGGTGCTGCGTAGGCCGCGGCTAGTAGCCTGGCAAGCATCAGCCCCGAATGCGTTCTTAAAGGTGAGAAACTTGGCCGAGCAGATTGACGAACGTGACCGTCAGATCATCGATGAACTGCGCCGTGACGGAAGGATGTCGATCCGCGCGCTCGCTGAGAAGCTCCACATCTCCCGCGCGAACGCCTACACCCGGGTGCGTCGGCTCCTGGACTCCGGTGTGCTGCGCGGGTTTCGGGCCGAGGTGGATCCGGAACTGCTCGGACTGGGCACCTCGGCCTACATCACCTTGAATATCGATCAGGTGCAGTGGCGCAACGTTCGGGAGTCGTTGCGCAAGCTGCCCGGAGTCTCCCACATCGCGCTCGTCGGCGGGGAGTTCGATGTGATCATGCACGTGCGCGCGAAGGATAACGCCGACCTTCGCCGGATCGTGCTCGAGCAGATCCAAGGCATGCCCGGGGTGATCAACACTCGCACGCTGCTCGTCTTCGACGAGCCCGCGCTCGAGCCGGACCCGCTCGCCGGGGAGCCCAGCTAGGAGATCCGCGGAGGGCCGGCCCGGCCTCACATCTGCGCGATCGCGGTGGCCGGGTTCTCGATCGCGTCGGCAACGTGCCGCATGAACCCCGCCGCGGTCGCCCCATCGCACACGCGATGGTCGAAGACGAAGGACATCTGGGCGATCTTCCGCGGAACGATCTCGCCCTGCACGACCCAGGGGCGGTCGATGATCCGGCCGAGTCCGAGAATGGCCACCTGCGGGTGGTTGATGATCGCGGCGCTGCCATCGACCCGGAAGGCGCCGTAGTTGTTGAGGGTGAACGTGCCCCGCTCGAGTTCCTCCCCGCTCACCTGTCCCGCCCGGGCGCGCTCGCTCACCTCGCGGATCGCTTCGTGCAGTTCAGCGGTAGTGAGGCTGTGCGCATCCGTGACGGCGGGGACGACCAAGCCGCGTTCTCCCTGGACCGCGATCCCGAGATTGATGTGTTCGTACTCGACGATCTCCTCCCGCTCGGTGTCGAGGCGGGAGTTGAGCACGGGGTAGGCCCCGAGCGCCGCGACGACGAACCTCGCGATATAGGAGATGAGGCCGGGCCCGCCACTCTCGCGCGTGGATTCCCGCAACTCCCACAGCGCCGTCGCGTCGACGTCGACCCACACGGTCGCCTCGGGGATCTCACTCCGGCTCCGGCTCAGCGCGGCCGCGGCGGCTTTCCGGAAACTCGTCAGCGGGCGGCGGCGTTCCCCGCTCGCGGCGGCGGGGGCGATCGCGCTCTCCACGTCGCTGCGGGTGATCACTCCGCCCGCCCCGGTCGGGGTGATGCCGGTGAGGTCCACGCCGTGCTCACGGGCGAATCTCCGCACGATCGGGGAGATGACGAGCGGCGCCGCGCGGGGCGGGAGTGCGGGTGCGGTTGATCGCGGCCGGCGGCGGCGCCGGCCCACGCTGGTGTCCGCCGTCCCGTACCCGACGAGCACGCTGCCCGAGCCCGCCCGCTCCTCCTCGCGGTATTGCTCGGCCGCCGCATGCTCGGGGGTCGCGGTCACGGTGAGGAGGGGCTTGCCGACGGCGAGGGTCTCTCCCGCCTTCACGTGCAGCCGCGTGACGGTGCCCGCGTAGGGGGAGGGTACTTCCAGGGTGGTTTTCGCCGTCTCCACTTCGACGATCGGCTGGTCGACCGCGACGGTATCGCCGACGTCGATGAGCCAGCTGATGATGTCCGCATCCGTCAGCCCTTCCCCGAGGTCGGGGAGGAGGAAGACCTGCTCGCTCACGCGTCCTCCCACTGCAGGTCGTCCACCGCGTCGAGGATCCGATCCACGGAGGGGAGGTTGAACTCCTCGAGGTGGGGTGGCGGGAATGGGATGTCGAAACCGGTGACCCGGCGCACCGGGGCAGCGAGGGAGTGGAAGCAGTTCTCGCTGATCTGCGCGGCGATCTCGGAGGAGACGCTCGCGAAACCGGGTGCTTCGGCGACGACGACCGCCCGACCGGTCGAACGCACGGCAGCAAAGACGGTCTCCGCGTCGAAGGGCACGATGGAACGCAGATCAACCACCTGCAGGCCGCGCCCCTCACTCGCGGCGACGCCCGCAGCGTCGAGGGCCACCGGAACGGACGGGCCGTAGGCGATGATCGTCGCATCAGCGCCGCGGGTGCGGATGGCGGCGCGGCCGATCGTAGGTTCGTCAGTGGCACCGAGGGCCACTTCCTCCTTCGCCCAGTACAGTTTCTTCGGCTCGAGGAACACCGTCGGATCGGGAGAGTCGATCGCCTCGCGCAGCATCGTGTAGGCGTCCTGGGGCGTCGCCGGTGCGAGAACGTGCAAGCCCGGGGTGTGGGCGTAGTAGCTCTCGGAAGAGTCACTGTGGTGCTCCACGCCGCCGATCCCACCCCCGTAGGGAACGCGGATGACGAGCGGAAGTTCGACCTCGCCGCGGGTGCGGTTGCGCAGCTTCGCCACGTGGCTGACGATCTGCTCGAACGCGGGGTAGGCGAACGCGTCGAACTGCATCTCCACCACGGGGCGCATGCCGTTCATCGCCAACCCGACCGCGAACCCGACGATGCCCGATTCCGCGAGCGGGGTATCGAAGCAGCGGTCCTCACCATATTTCGCCGTCAAGCCGTCCGTCACCCGGAACACCCCGCCGAGGGGACCGACGTCTTCGCCGAACATCAGCACTCGCTCGTCGGCGGCCATCGCCTCGTCGAGTGCGCGGTTGAGCGCGTGCACCATCGTGAGTTTTTCGTGCTCCTCCGCGCGGGAGTGCGGGGGTGAATCCAGCGCCGTCATAGCGCCGCCTCCTCTCGCTGGAGCTCCTCGCGCACAAGCGCGTGCTGGGCGCGGAGCTGCTGGGTCGGCTCGGCGTACACGTGGGCGAACAGCGCGCTCGGGTCGCGGGGCGGGTCCTGGTTGAGGATCTCTCGCATCCGGGCGGCGACCGCCTCCGCCTCCTCCCGGAACCGCTCGAGCCTCGCGTCATCGAGGGCGCCCTGCGCCCGTAGGTAGGCCTCCGCCCGGCGCAGCGGATCCTTGGGTTCCCACTCCGCGACCTCGCTCGGGTCGCGGTAGCGGGTCTCGTCGTCGGCGTTCGTGTGGGCCTGCATCCGGTAGGTGTGTGCCTCGACCAATTGGGGCCCCGCCCCCGCCCGCGCGCGTTCCACCGCGCCGTCGAGCACGTCGAGCAGGGCGGCGATATCGTTGCCATCGACGCGTTCGCCGGGGATTCCGTACCCGACGCCCTTGTGCGCGAGCGAGGGGGCTATCGTCTGGCGGGCCAGCGGCACCGAGATCGCGTATTCGTTGTTCTGGATGAAGAAGACGACGGGGGCACGGAACACCGCGGCGAAATTGAGCGCCTCGTGGAAGTCGCCTTCGCTCGTGGCACCATCGCCGCACAGCGCCATCACCACCGTTGGTTCTCGCCGTAGAGTCGCCGCGTGGGCGACCCCAGCGGCGTGCAGAAGCTGGGTGGCCAGCGGTGTCGCCTGCGGCGCCACTCTGTGGGCGTTCGGATCGTAGCCGGTGTGCCAATCGCCCTTGAAAAGGGTGAGCACCTCGATCGGGTCGACCCCGCGGGCGACGACGCAGGCGGTGTCGCGATAGGTGGGAAAGAGCCAGTCCTCGGAGCTCAGCACCTGGGCGGCGGCGACCTGGCAGGCCTCCTGCCCGTGGGAGGAGGGGTACACCGCGAGCCGGCCCTGCCGCACGAGCGCGTTGGCCTGATCGTTGAGTCGGCGGGCGGTGACGAGTCCGTCGAAGGCCCGCAGGAGCCGGTCATTATCGGGCATCGCGTAGCCCGGCGCCGAGAGCGGGGAACCGTCGGGCTCCAGAAGGCTCACCGGCGTCGTTGCGGGAAGCAGCCGTTGCGAACTATCCATAAATGTATGATCCGTCACAGCATTCCCGCGTTCAATACGTCTCGCAAATTCAAGAGTTTTGTTGCGAGAGGGCGGGCGACATTGGCCTTTTGTCTTTCTTGTCGCAGGAAACCGCCGGTAGGCAAGACGGTTGGCTTCGCTTCTCCTGTCGTGGCGGCACAGCTGGCCCCGACGGCACGGCTCGGGCCCGGTCCGCTAAAGTAGAGGGCATTACCGAACGGTCGGTTACTATTGCAGCTGCCCGCTCGCGGCGGGGCAGCAGACGAGGAGGTCACGCGAATGCAGGAGGCATTCATCGTTGCGGGGGCACGCAGCCCCGTCGGCCGTTACGGTGGCGCATTGGCTGCGATGCGCCCAGATGACCTCGCCGCTGCCGTGGTGCGGGAGGTCGTCGCCCGCGCGGGCGTGCCCCCCGAGGCGATCGATGAGGTGATCCTCGGGGCGGCGAACCAGGCGGGGGAGGATAACCGCAACGTCGCCCGGATGGCCGTGCTCCTCGCGGGCCTTCCGGACGAAATCCCCGCCTTCACCATTAATCGCTTGTGCGCCTCGGGCATGACCGCGGCAACTTCGGCCGCGCAAGCGATCCGGGCCGGCGACGCCGATGTCGTCCTCGCCGGCGGGGTGGAATCGATGACCCGCGCACCGTGGGTCCAAGCGAAACCCGCGCGCCCCTGGTCGGGGCCCGGCCCCCAGTTCGATACCTCCATCGGGTGGCGCTTCACCAACCCCGCCCTCGCGGCGCGTGATAAGGCGACCTACTCGATGCCGGAAACGGCCGAAGAGGTCGCCCGCACCGATGGGATCTCCCGGGCCGAGGCCGACGGTTTCGCCTACGAAAGCCACCAGCGGGCGCTCGGGGCGATCGCGGCGGGCCATTTCGACGACGAGATCCTGCCCATCACCGTCGATCTCGGCCGCCGCGGCACCCGCACCGTCACCGCCGACGAGGGCCCCCGGCCCGATACGTCGCTCGCCGCGCTGGCGGAGCTCCGCCCGGTGGTCACCGGCGGCAGCGTCGTCACCGCGGGGAACTCCTCCTCCCTCAACGACGGCTCCTCCGCGCTCCTCCTCGCCTCCCGCGCCGCCGTCGAGAAATACCAGTTGAGCCCCCGGGCACGGATCGTCGCCGCCACCGCGGCCGCCCTCGCTCCGGAGGTGATGGGGCTCGGCCCGGTACCCGCAACGGAAAAGGCTCTCGCGCGAGCGGGCCTCGCGACAGAGGACATCGGCGCGATCGAACTCAACGAAGCCTTCGCGGCCCAGGCCCTCGCATGCATCCGGCGCCTGCAGTTGGACCCCCGGCGGGTGAACACCGATGGCGGCGCGATCGCCCTCGGCCACCCGCTCGGCTCCTCCGGCTCCCGCCTCCTCGTCACCCTGCTCGCCCGCATGGAGCGGGAGGATGCCCGGTATGGACTCGCGACGATGTGCGTGGGCGTGGGGCAAGGGACCGCGATGATCCTGGAGCGGGCGCAATGATGAGTTCGCCCTTGTCGATCACCGAACACCCGACGCACGTACTCGCCCGGCTGAACCGCCCGGAGAAGAAGAACGCGATCGATTCCCACCTCGTGGCCGCGCTGCACGAACTGTGCGCGGAACTGGAGACTACCCCGCGGACCCTCATCCTCACGGGCGCGGGTGATTCCTTCGCCGCCGGGGCCGACATCGAGGAGTTGCGAGCCCGAGGCCCAGCGCAGGCGCGTGAGGGTATCAACACCCACGTCTTCATGCGCGTGCACGCCCTACCGATGCCGGTCCTCGCCGTCGTCCACGGCTATGCCCTCGGGGGCGGCGCCGAACTCGCCTACGCCGCCGACATCCGGATCGGCTCCCGGGAGGCCACGATCGGGAACCCGGAGACGAATCTGGGAATCATCGCCGCGGCCGGGGCGTCCTGGCGGCTGCGGGACATCGTCGGCGACGCCCTCGCTTCAGACATGCTCCTCACCGGCCGCCTCCTCACCGGCGAGGAAGCGGCCGCAGCGGGCGTGTTCACCTACCTCCTCGACACCCCCGCCGCGGCCCTCATCCGCGCAGAGGAACTCGCGGCGGCAATCGCCAACCTCGATCCCGCCGCCACGCAGGCGACGAAGCGGGTGCTCGCGGCCCCACGCGGCGCCCACCCCGGCATTGACCTCGCCGAGCAGGCGAGCCTGTTCGAAAGTCCAGAAAAGCAACGGCGCATGACGGCATTCCTCGAGCGGAAGCGAGGCGGGAAATGACCCCTGATCTCCCCGCCCGCGTGGGCGTCGCCGGCGGCGGGCGGATGGGTGCCGGAATCGCGCACGCGTTCCTCATCTCCGGCTGCGAGGTCGTCATCGTGGAGCAGAACGCTCCTGCGGCCCGCGCCGCACGGGACCGCGTCGCACGCAGCATCGCTGCGTCGATCGAACGCGGACTCACCGCTGACGCCCGAGACCTCATGGCGGGCCTTCGCGTCACCACGGAATCAGCCGACCTCGCCGGCGCGGACCTCGCCGTCGAAGCCGTGCCGGAGGATCGGGACCTCAAACTCGCGCTGCTCCCCCAACTGGAGGCCCGCCTCGATCCCGGCGGGGTCCTCGCGAGCAACACCTCCTCGATCCCGATCGGCGTGCTTGCGCGGTCGCTGCGCCGCCCGGAGCAGTTCCTGGGCCTGCACTTCTTCAACCCCGTGCCGGCCTCCACCCTCGTGGAGATCATCACCCACGCGGCCACCCCGCCAGAGCTCACCGAGCGGGCGATGGCGTGGGTGCGGGCCCTGGGCAAGCACGCGATCGCGGTGGCGGACTCCCCGGGCTTCGCCTCCTCCCGGCTCGGGGTCGCCCTCGCCCTCGAGGCGATCCGAATGCTCGAGGACGGGGTCGCGAGCGCGGCCGATATCGATACCGCGATGGAGCAGGGCTACCGGCACCCGATGGGGCCGTTGAAGACCACCGACATCGTCGGTCTGGACGTGCGCCTCGGGATCGCCGAGCAGCTCGAGCGGGACCTGGGCGTACGGTTCTCCCCGCCGCCGCTGTTACGGCAGATGGTCGCCCGCGGCGAGGTGGGACGCAAGAGCGGCAAAGGGTTCTACAACTACTGACGGGAGAGGTTCATGGTTCACATGCTCGAAAGCTACGTGCAAGGGAGTTGGTGGTGCCCAGCCGGTGACGGCACGCCGATCGCCGATCCCGTCACCGGGGAGGCGGTCGCCACAGTGTCTGCCGAGGGGTTGGACGTCGAGGGGGCGATGGAGTATGCCCGCACCGTGGGTCAGAGGCACCTCGGAGCGATGACCTTCCACCAGCGCGGGCTGCGCTTGAAGGAGCTTGCGATCGCGCTGACGGAGCGGAAGCAGGAACTCTACGACCTCTCTACTCACACCGGCGCGACCAAGGCGGACTCGTGGGTGGACATTGACGGCGGGATCGGCGTGCTCTTCAACTATTCCGGCAAGGGGCGCCGGGAACTGCCGAACTCCCGGGTGCAGCTCGATGGCCAGGTGGAGGTGCTCGCCCCGGACGGGTCCTTCCTCGGCCGGCACATCCGCACGACGCTGCCCGGCGCCGTGCTCCAGATCAACGCGTTCAACTTCCCCGTGTGGGGAGCGTTGGAGAAACTCGCGCCCGCCTTCGTTGCCGGAATGCCCACGATCATCAAGCCCGCCACCCCGGGGGCCTACCTCACCGAACACATGGTGCGGATCATGGTGGAAACCGGGCTGCTCCCGGAGGGTTCCGTGCAATTCATCGCCGGTCCGCTCTACGACCTCCTCGATCACACTCGGCTCGGCGACGTCGTCGCGTTCACCGGTTCGGCCTCGACCGCGGCCCGGCTGCGCACCCACGAGGCGATCCAGACCGGCGGGGTGCGCTTCAGCTCCGAGACCGATTCGATCAACGCCTCCGTCCTCGGGCCCGACGCCGCCCCGGGCACCCCCGAATTCGAAGCGTACGTACGCGGGCTCGTCACCGAGATGACGTCCAAAGCCGGGCAGAAATGCACCGCGATCCGCCGGGCTCTCGTGCCGAACGAGTTCGCCGAAGAGCTCATCGACGCCGTCCGGGCCCGGCTCGAGGCGAAGATCGTCGTCGGCGACCCGCGCGCGCAGGGCACGACGATGGGCGCCCTCGCCTCCACCGGCCAACGGGCGGAGGTGCTGGCGCAGGTGCGCAAACTCATCGACGGCGGGGGCCGGGTCGTCATCGGCGGCCGCGAGCTCGCCGAGCCCGCGGGTGAGAACGCGGGGGCGTTCCTCGAGCCGATCCTGCTTCGATTCGACGACGCGCAGGCACCCCGGGTGCACGACACCGAGGCGTTCGGCCCGGTGTCCTCGGTGCTCACCTACGACGGGAGCGCCGCGGAGGCGGCGCGCCTCATCGCGCTCGGTGGGGGTTCCCTCGTGACGTCGGTCGCTTCCGCGGATCAGGGTTTCGTCGCACAACTCGTGCGCGCGACTGCCTCGAGCAACGGCCGGATCCTCGTGCTCGACCGCACGGATGCGCGCAGTTCCACCGGGCACGGCTCGCCCTTGCCGATGCTCGTGCACGGCGGCCCGGGCCGGGCGGGGGGCTCCGAGGAGCTCGGCGGGGTTCGTTCGGTCTTCCACTTCATGCAGCGCACGGCGATCCAGGGCAGCCCCGAGGCGCTCACGTCGATCACCGGCGTGTGGCACCCGGGCGCCCCGACCACCAGCGACGGCGCCCACCCGTTTTCAAAATCCCTCCAGGAGCTGCGGATCGGGGACCAGATCGTCTCCGATTACCGGGAGGTCACCCTCGAGGACATCACGCACTTCGCGGAATTCACCGGCGACAGATTCTATGCCCACCTGGATGAGGAGGCGGCGGCCGCCAACCCGTTCTTCCCCGGTCGGGTCGCCCACGGGTACCTGTTGCTCTCGTTCGCGGCCGGTCTGTTCGTCAAACCCGACCCCGGTCCCGTCCTGGCGAACTACGGCGTGGAATCCTGCCGGTTCCTCGCGCCGGTCTCCCCCGGGGACAAGGTCCGCGTCGCCCTCACCGCGAAGCAGATCATCCCCCGGGAGACCGACGACTACGGCGAAGTGCATTGGGATGCGGTGCTCTCGAACCAGGAGGAGGAGACCGTCGCGACCTACGACGTGCTCACCCTGGTGTCGAAGATGCCCCGCTAGCGGAAGTCGCCGGTCTCGCTCATCCGCAACCCGGTGCGCACGTAGGCGAGCACCGCGTCGGCGAGTTCGTCGGGCCCGATCGGGCCTTCCGGGTCGTACCACTCGACGAGCGAGTTCACCAACCCGAACGTGAAGCGGGCGGCGAGCCAGGGATCAAGGTCGTTACGCAGCGTTCCCTCCGCGGCGGAGGCGGCGAACAGCTCATGCAGCTCGTTCGTGAGCACCCGGCGGCGGCGGGTGGCGCGGCGCTCGGCGTCCGTGTTGCCATACACCCGCAACAACAGGGTCAGGGCCCGCTGCTGCTCGCTCGCAATGACGACGGCGCCCCGGATGACGTGGCGGATCTTGTTCTCCGCCGGACCGGCGGGCGCGTCACGAAAGAGCTGCTCGAGGGGCCCGAGTGCCCGCTCCAACGCGAGGTCGAGCATCTGCTCCTTGGAGTCGAAATGGTGGTACAGCGCGGCCTTCGAGATCCCTAACCGGCGGGCGAGCATGTCCAGCGACGCCGCGTCATAGCCGTGGGTGGTGAACACCTCGATGATCGTGTCGAGGAGGGTTTCCCGGTCGTAGCCGGGCCGCCCGGGGCGGCGGGTAGAAGTGGGGGCGGTATTCACCCTTCCATTCTTCCCCATCAGGCGGCCACTCGGGCGTCTTCGCCCGGACGCCTCAGCGTTGCTCGTGATCGCCCGGGGTGCCGCTGCTCGCCTCACCGACCGAGCTCTCCAGGCCGATCTGATCCATCGCGGCGACCTGCGGATGGTGGAAGTCGAAGGCGGGGCGCTCGGATCGGATCCGGGGCAGGCGGTTGAAGTTGTGCCGCGGCGGAGGGCTCGAGGTCGCCCACTCCAGTGACATCCCGTACCCCCATGGGTCGTCGCGCCCGAGCACGGGGGCGTTTCGCCACGTCACGTAGACGTTCCAGAAGAACACCAGGGTCGAGGCGCCGAGCACGAACGCGGAAACCGACGAGATCTGGTTCATGATGACGAAGTCCGGTTCGGGCAGATAGTCCGCGATCCGCCGCTGCATCCCCATCACCCCGAGCCAGTGCTGGATCATGAAGGTCCCTTGGAACCCGAGGAACAGCATCCAGAAGTGGATCTTTCCCAGCCGCTCGTCCAGGCGCCGCCCCGTCCATTTCGGCCACCAGAAATAGAAGCCCGCGAACATCGCGAAGACCACCGTGCCGAAGACGGTGTAGTGGAAGTGGGCGACGACGAAGTACGTGTCGTGAACCTGGAAGTCCATCGGCGGGGAGGAGAGGATCACGCCGGTGAGGCCGCCGAACAGGAAGGTCGCGAGGAATCCGATCGACCACAGCATCGGGGTCTCGAAGGTGAGTTTTCCCCGCCACATCGTGCCGATCCAGTTGAAGAACTTCACGCCGGTCGGCACGGCGATGAGCATCGACATGATGGCGAAGAACGGCAGCAGCACCGCGCCGGTCGCGTACATGTGGTGCGCCCACACGGTCATCGACAGGGCCGCGATCCCGATCGTGGCGAACACCAGCCCCTTGTACCCGAAGATGGGTTTGCGGGAGAACACGGGGATCACTTCGGTGATGATGCCGAAGAACGGCAACGCAATGATGTATACCTCCGGGTGGCCGAAGAACCAGAACAGGTGCTGATACAGCATCGGCCCGCCGTTCGCCGGCGCGAAGATCTGGGCGCCGAGGATGCGGTCGGCGGCGAGCCCGAACAACGCCGAGGCGAGCACGGGGAACGCCATGAGCACGAGGATCCCGGTGACGAGCACGTTCCAGCAGAAAATGGGTAGACGGAACATCGTCATCCCCGGTGCCCGCAGCGACAGGATCGTCGTGATGAGGTTCACCGACCCCAGGATCGTGCCGAATCCGCTGAGCGCGAGGCCCATCACCCACAGGTTTCCGCCCACGCCCGGGCTGAACGTGGCGCCGGATAGCGGCGCATAGGCGAACCACCCGAAGGAGGCCGCGCCCTTGGGCGTGAGGAACCCGGAAATGACCATCAGCCCGCCGAGAGCGAAGATCCAGTAGGAGAACATGTTCAGGCGCGGGAACGCGACGTCGGGCGAACCGATCTGCAGCGGAACCATGACGTTTCCCAGCCCTACGAACAACGGGGTGGCGAACAGCAACAGCATCAACGTTCCGTGAATGGTGAAGAGCTGGTTGAACTGCTCGGTGCTCTTGACGATCTGCAATCCCGGCAAGAGGAGTTCTGCGCGGATGAGCATCGCCAGCACCCCGCCGAAGGTGAAGAACCCGAATGCGGTGATGAGGTACAGGTATCCGACCACCTTGTGATCGGTGGAGGTCAGCCACTTGACCACCATCCGCCCGCGCGATCGCCGGTGTTGGCCCGACGCGCTCGCCGCCTCCGCCCGAAGATCCGGTTGTACCTCCATTGCCAACTCCTTCGGCCGTGGACGCTCCCCTCGCGCCGCTCGCCCAGTCCGCTGTATCTGCACAAACTAAGCCACCGGCAGGCCTCCCGGATAGGGGTTGCCCTTCCTCATCGAATGGGCCTAGTGCGGCGCGGTCGTGAAGGATCGGCCCCGGAACTCCGCGACGATCTCGTCGCGCTGGTTCGTCACCGTGACGTCGTAGAGCCCGGTCCGGCCCTGCCGCACGCGCCTGACGGCGGACGCAGTGAGCACGTCTCCGGCGGCGCTCGGTCGCAGGAAGGAAATCTCGGCACCGGACGCGACGGTCTGCGCCTCGGTCTCGTTGCACGCGTAGGCGAAGGCCGTGTCCGCGAGCGCGAACACCACGCCGCCGTGGGTGATCGCGAACCCGTTCGTCATCTCCTTACGCACTCGCATCGAAAGGACCGCCCGGCCGCGCTGCAGCTCCTGGATCCACATCCCGAAGTGAGCCTTCGCGTGGTCGGAGGCGGCCATGTTCGTCGCCGACCACCTCGGGTCGGCCGCGTTCGCGGGTTCTGCATCAGCGGGGCGGTGGTTCGTCGTCACGTCGCGCTCCATCGAGGGTGTTCCCAGCGCGCTTGTTGCGCCTGGGCGTCCCGCTAGTATAGTTAGTAACTGACCGATCGGTAAGTATTGCGGGAAATGCCCGCCCCATTGAGGAGACCCGATGACTGCGACACTCGACGACGACGCGCAGCAGGCCCGCTTCGACGCCCTCATCGAGGCGGATGAGCGGATCGAGCCCCGCGATTGGATGCCCGAGGCCTACCGCAAGACGCTCATTCGCCAGATCTCCCAGCACGCGCATTCGGAGATCATCGGGATGCAGCCGGAGGGGAACTGGATCACCCGGGCGCCGAGCCTGAAACGCAAGGCGATCCTCATTGCCAAGGTGCAGGACGAAGCCGGTCACGGCCTGTACCTGTACTCCGCGGCGCAAACACTGGGAATCTCCCGAGAGGAGATGACCCGCCAGCTCATCGACGGGCGGGCCCGCTACTCCTCCATCTTCAACTATCACACACCCACCTGGGCCGATATGGGGGCGATCGGCTGGCTCGTCGACGGCGCAGCGATCTGCAATCAGGTGCCGCTGTGCCGCGCCTCCTACGGGCCGTACGGGCGGGCGATGGTGCGGATCTGCAAGGAAGAGTCCTTCCACCAGCGCCAGGGCTTCGAAATCCTCCTCACCCTCGCCCGGGGCACCCCGGAGCAGAAGCAGATGGCCCAGGACGCGGTGAACCGGTGGTACTTCCCCTCCCTGATGATGTTCGGCCCGCCCGATGACCAGTCGCCGAACTCGGCGCAGTCGATGGCGTGGAAGATCAAACGGTTCAGCAATGATGAGCTGCGCCAACGGTTCGTGGGGATGCTCCAGCCCCAGTTCGAGGCGCTCGGGCTGGAGTGCCCGGATAAGGAGCTGTATTTCGATGCAGAAGCCGGCAGATGGGTGATGAGCGAGCTCGATTGGGAGGAGTTCAAGGAAGTGCTCCGCGGGAACGGGGAGGCCAATGCCGAACGGATTCGCCACCGCCGTCAGGCCCACGATGAGGGCGAGTGGGTGCGAGAGGCCGCCGCGGTGTACGCGGCGAAACAGCAGTCCGCGGCAGCGTAGCAGAGCAGAGAAGGACGCAGAGATGTCGAGGCACCCATGGCCCCTGTGGGAAGTGTTCGTCCGGGCGAACCGGGGGCTGAGCCATGTGCACGTGGGGTCCCTGCACGCCCCGGATTCCGAGCTCGCCCTGGGCAACGCCCGGGACCTGTACACGCGCCGGGGTGAGGGCACCTCCATCTGGGTGGTCCCCTCCGAGGCGCTGAGCACCTCCGACCCCGACCGCAAGGAGGAGTTCTTCGAATCCGCTTCCGGGAAGAACTACCGCCACGCGACCTACTACCGCGAGGCCGAAGGGGTGAAACACCTATGACCGCTTCGCCCCTCCCCCACGGCCAGGTCTCGCTCGAGGAGGTCGAACTCGACGTCGAACTTCCCGGTGCCGGGCACGTCGCCTCCCCCGACGCGGCCGAATACGCGCTGCGCCTGGGAGATGACGCCCTCATCCTCTCTCAGCAGCTGGGGTGGTGGGTCTCCCGCGCTCCGGAACTCGAGGAAGACATGGCGCTGGCGAACATCACCCTCGACCTCCTCGGCCACGCCCGCGCCCTCCTGCACTACGCCGGGAGCGGGAGCGGGAAGAGCGAGGATGAGCTCGCCTACTTCCGGGACGAACCGGAGTTTCGATGCTGCTGGCTCGTCCAACAGCCGAACGGCCATTTCGGCGACACGATCGCCCGGCAACTGCTGTTCTCCGCCTACCAGGCCCGGCTCTACGCCGCCCTGGAATCCAGCGACGATCCCACGCTGCAGGCGATCGCGGCGAAGGCCTCCCGCGAGGTGCGCTACCACCTCGAGCACGCGGGCGTATGGGTGCTCCGCCTCGCCGGGGGGACGGAGCTTTCCCGCGGGCGGATCCTGCAATCGATCCTCGACCTGTGGCCCTACGTGGCCGAATTGTTTGAGGACGACGATCTCACCACCCGCCTCGCGCCCCGAACGGTGCCGCTCCCCTCGAGCCTGCGCCCGGGGTTCGACGACACGGTTTCACACGTGTTCGCCCGGGCGGAGATCGAGCTCCCGAACGTGCCGGCGGCAAAGGCCGGCGGGCGCCGCGGCCGGCACTCCACGCTGCTGGGGTACATCCTGCCGGAGATGCAATCCCTCGCCCGCCGCTTCCCCGGTGCTGCATGGTGACCCGCGCCGAGCTCCGGCCCACCGACCCCGCCTCCGCGCAGGTGTGGGACCTCGCCGCGCGGGTGCCCGACCCGGAGGTGCCCGTGCTGACGATAGAAGACTTAGGGGTACTACGGGAGGCGCGCGTGAGCGAGAACGGGGTCCACGTCGTCCTCACCCCCACGTATTCCGGGTGTCCGGCCATCGATCAGATGCGCGCCGACGTCACCCACGCCCTGCGGGCGGCGGGCTACGAGAACATCGAGGTCACCTACACCCTCTCCCCGGCGTGGACGACCGATTGGATGAGTGAGGAGGGCAAGCGCAAGCTCCAGGAGTTCGGGATCGCTCCCCCGAGCGGCAGGTCGACCGATCCGGTATTCCTCACCCTGGGGGTGCGCTGCCCCCGCTGCGATTCGATTCGCACGCGAGAGGTCTCGCGGTTCGGGTCGACGGCGTGCAAGGCGTTCTACGAGTGCCTCGCCTGCCTGGAACCGTTCGACTATTTCAAGGTCCATTGAGGGGGAGTCGATGAGCCATGCCACGCGGCGCGCGACGTTCCATTCGCTCGAGGTGGCGAAGGTGCGCCGACTCACCGAGGAGAGCATCGAGGTGACCTTCGCCGTCCCCGACCATCTGCGCAGCGCCTACCAGTACCTCGCCGGGCAGTACCTCGCCCTGCGCACCGAGGTGGCGGGGCGACCGGTGCGCCGCTCCTACTCCATCTGCCGTCCGCCTCGCGACGGGCGCATCTCGGTGGCGATCAAGCGCGATTTCGGTGGGGTGTTCTCCACGTGGGCGAACGACTCGCTCTGCGCCGGTGACCGGATTGAGGTGATGACGCCGCAGGGCGCCTTCACCTCCGATCTCGCCGACCTCGAGGGTCGCCACGTCGTGGGGCTCGCCGCGGGATCGGGGATCACGCCGATCATCACCATCGCCCACGAGGTGCTCAGCAATAGCACCAGCGCCCGGTTCGACCTGCTGTTCTCCAACCGTTCCTCCCTCGACGTGATGTTCCTCGAGGAGCTTTCGGACCTCAAGGACAGGTTCCCCCACCGGTTCGCCCTCCACCACGTGCTCTCCCGCGAACAGCGCACCGCCCCGATCATGTCGGGGCGTCTTGACGAAGGAAAACTCCGCACCATTTTCACCTCGCTGCTGCCGACCAGCCAGGTGGACGAGTGGGTGCTGTGCGGCCCGTTCGACCTCGTGCAACTGTGCCGGGACCTCCTCAGCGAATACGGGGTGGATCCCCGGGCGGTCCGGTTCGAACTCTTCACCACCGGCGAGCCCGGTGAGCCCCTCACCCGCCCCCGCCCCGTCGCCCTCACCCGAGGCGAGCCGACCGTAACGATCGATTTCCGCCTCGATGGCACGAGCGGGACGGTGCAGAGCCCCAGGAGCGCGAACGAGACCGTGCTCAACGCTGCCCTGCGGGTGCGCCCGGACGTGCCGTTCGCCTGCGCGGGCGGGGTCTGCGGCACCTGCCGGGCCCGGCTCGTCGAGGGCTCGGTACAGATGCGGGAGAACTACGCGCTCGAACCCGACGAGCTCGAGCGCGGGTACGTGCTCACCTGCCAGTCCCGGCCGACGTCCGAGCACATCACGATCGACTACGACGCCTAGGAGCCACAGCACGCGATGATCGATCTTCAGATTTCCGGCTCCATCGCCGAGATCACCCTGAACGCCCCGGCACGCCTCAACGCCCTCGATGAAGGGGCGGCGACGCGCCTCGCGGCGGCCTACGGCGAGGCGGAGTCCGCCCGCGTGCGCGCCCTGGTGTTGCGGGGGGAGGGCAGGAGCTTCTGCGCCGGCCGGGACATCTCCGGCGTCGAACCGGCCCGCGACGACGTGCTCGGCTACCTCGAGGGTGCGATCGAACCGTTGCTTCGGCGAATCAGCGCCTTTCCCGCACCCACGTTCGCCGCCGCCCACGGCGCGTGCTTGGGTGTGGGGCTCGGGTTACTCATCGCCACCGACGTCGTCTACGTCGCCGAATCGGCGAAGATCGGCAGCCCGTTCGCGAACCTCGGTGCGGTGTTGGACTCCGGCGGGCACGCGCTGTTCGTCGAGCGGCTCGGGGCGCACCGCGCGCTCGACCTCATCTACACCGGCCGGCTCCTGACGGGAGAGGAAGCGGTGCGCGGGGGCCTGTTCTCCGCCGTCTACCCCGACCACGACCTGCTCGAGGCGACCCGGGCGGCCGCCGAACGCGCCGCGGCCGGGCCCACCCGCGCCTTCCTCGCCTCGAAAAAACTCGTCGTCCGCATCCGCGATGAGCGCCTGGGGCTGTGGGAGGCGATGGCGGTCGAGAACCGCGCGCAGGCGGCGCTGCGGGACTCGGGAGATTACCGCGAGGGGTTCGCCGCCTTCCAGGCCCGCCGCGAACCGCGGTTCACCGGGCGGTGAGCGGCATGTGGAAAATCACCCTAGGAGAGCTCGATGCGAAACTCGGCATCGAGATCCTCTCCCAGTCCCCGCAGCAGGTGGCGGCGAGGATGCCGGTGGCGGGGAACACCCAGTCGCTCGGGCGTCTGCACGGCGGGGCGACGGCGGCGCTCGCCGAGGCCCTCGGATCCTGGGCGGCGCTCATCCACGCCTCGACGATGGGTATGGAGTGCGTCGGGGTCGACCTCAACATCACGCACCACCAAAGCGCGCGGGAGGGTTACGTGACGGGCGTCGCGACGGCGATCCGGCTCGGCCGCCGCGCCGCCTCCCACGAGGTCATCATCACCGGCGAGGGCGGCGAGCGCCTGTGCACCGCGCGGATCACGAACATGATCATCGATCCGATGACGTGACTCGGCCGCCCGCGCCGTATGCTCATGCCATGACTCCCCCCGCCCCACCTCCCGGGCCCGAGAAGGGCAACCCGGCCGTCCGCGCCGTGGGGGTGGGCTGTTTCGTCGCGATCCTCACCTGGCTGTCGGTCGTCATCGGGGTCGGGGTCCTCGACGTCGTTTCGCGGCCGTGGTGCGCCGCAGGCAGCGACTGCGCACAGATATTCTGGCCGCGGATCCTCATCGCGGCCGCCGGGGGAGTGCTCGGGTTCCTCCTGTGCGGGTACGGCCTCCTCACCGAGGTCCGGGCCCGCCCCCTCGCGGCGTACTGCCTCGGCGGGCTTGTGCTCGCGCTCGGTTCCGGGGTGTGGTTCCTCCCCATCCTCACCTCTTGACGATAGAAAGGCATCATGGCTTCTCCCGTCGCTCCCGGCTCCCCGCGGTGGCGCCTGTCCCGGCGCCGGTTCCTCATCGGGGCGCTCGCCGCCCTCATCCTCGGGGTGGGCGCGTACCTGTTCCTCTCCGCCCCGAAGGGCGAGGAGGCGGCGTTGGGCTACCACTTCGAAACGCCGGAGTTCGAGGTGAGTTTCCCTGAGGAACCGACCGTGGAGACGCTTCCGGAGGCAGAAGGCGAGACGATGACGATCGCCACGTGGTCCGAGGGGCTCGAAGGCTACAGCGCGATGTACTCCCCCGTCCGGGCCGAGGAGATGACGATCGACGATGCCCTCGACAGCGGCTTCGCCGGCGCGGGCGGAACGGTAGAACACGCCGAGGAGCGCCCCCTCGCGGGCGGGCAGGCGAGGTTCGGGCAGGGCGTGCACGAGGACACGGGCCTGCCGATGTGGTTGTATACCGCGACCCTCGATGGGGACGAGGGGATCTTCTCGCTCATGCAGATCGGGGAGGAGGAGAACCCCGCGTTCTTCGACTCCTTCGAGATCTCTGCGGAGTTCCGGGAGAGCGCCGGCGAGTAGCGCTCCTAGACTAGGTAAATGTTCTTCATCCTCGGCACGCGCCCGCAGCTCCGCGAGCTGCGCACCTTGACGATGGTGTGCTGGAAATGTTCCCGGGCCGCGGCGCACCGCCTCACCGAGGTGAAGAACAAATTCACGCTCTTCTTCATCCCGCTGCTGCCGCTGTCGACCACGCGGGTACTCCAGTGCCTGTTGTGCGGCGCGGACCAGCGCCTCACCCCTGAGCAGGTGGAGGAGATCCTCGCCCTGCCGAGCCCAGAAAGTTCCGAGGCGCCCTGATGGCCGCGACCCACTTCTCCGCCCGCATCGAAGATGGCGTCCACCGCCGCCTCACCCCGTTCCTGCGCAACCGCGGCTGGCGCCCCCGCACGATCCCCTACACCGGTTACGGCAATAGCGACTTCGTGCGCGTCCTCGGTCGCGTCGTCATGGGCCGGCGGATGGAGGCGGAGGCGAAGGTCGATCAGGCGACGACGACGGAGGAGCTCGCCCGCGCGGTGTTCAACCAGCGGGGCTGGCGTTCCTACATCACCGCTCCCGTGGGCTACATCCCCGTGCGGATCCGCATCGGGGAGGCGGAGTACCGCACGAAGACCGACCGGTCGGGGTATTTCGACTACACCATCCCCACCCACGATCTCACCCCGGGCTGGCAGGAGGTGGACGTACTCACCGCCTCCGCCCGCCCCGCCAAAGCGCCGGTGCTCATCGTCGACGACGACGCCCGGCTCGGGATCGTCTCCGACATCGACGACACGGTCATGGTCACCTCCATCCCCCGACCGCTCATTGCCGCCTGGCATTCCTTCGTCCGACACGTCCGGGCGCGCCAGCTCGTACCCGGGATGGCACAGATGTATCAGGACCTCCTCGTGGACCATCCGGGAGCCCCGGTGTTCTACCTGTCCACCGGGGCGTGGAACATCATGCCCGCCCTCGACCACGTGCTGCGCCGAGGCAACTACCCCCGCGGGCCGATGCTCATGACGGACTGGGGCCCGACGAACACCGGCTGGTTCCGCTCCGGGCAGGAACACAAACGAACCGCCCTGCGCCGCCTGCGCGCGGAGTTCCCCGAGATCAGGTGGATCCTCATCGGCGACGACGGCCAGCACGACCCGATGATCTACCGGGAGTTCGCGGCGGAGTTCCCCGACCACGTCGCCGCGATCGCGATCCGGGAGCTCTCCCCCACCGAACAGTTCCTCTCCCACGGGAGCCCGATCGCGAGTTTCGATACCTTGTGGACCCCGCCGAACCAGCCCACCCCGGAAGTGTTCGGCGCGAACGGGGTCTCCCTGGCTCCCCGCCTGCGCGCGGTGCTGCACCGGCGGAACCTGCCCTAGCGCCCGAGCGCCGCCATCACTTCGGAATCGGTCACCTGCGAGAAGTCCTCGTACCACCGGCCGATCGCGCTGAGCTCCCGGCTCGCGATAACGGTGACGAGCTCATCCACGGGCGCCTCCGGCCGCCAGTCTGCGGGCGTGACGGGGGCGGCGAGGACGATCCGGTCGGCTCCGCGGGCGCGGGCGACCTCGCACGCGGCGATCGCGCTCGCGCCGGTGGCGATCCCGTCGTCAACGACGACGACCACCCTGCCCCGCAGCTCCACCGGTGCCCGGCCGCCTCGGTACATCGCGGTTCGGCGCTCGAGTTCCTGGCGTTCACGCGCTTCGATCGCGGCGATCTGCTCCTCGCTCACCCGCAAGGCACGCACGGCGCGATCGTTCATCACCCGCACCCCCTCCCCGATCGCACCGAGGGCGAACTCCTCGCGCCCGGGCGCGCCGAGTTTGCGTACGACGAGCACATCCAACGGGGCGCCAAGCACATCGGCGACCTCGCGGGCGACCGGCACGCCTCCGCGGGCGAGGCCGACCACGACGGGAGCCTGCGCCGCGAGGTGGGCGAGCTCGCGGCCCAGCTGCGCTCCGGCGTCACTACGATCGCGAAACATCCCCACCCCCAAAACCGTGCAGGCGTCCTCCCAGGATACGCTCACGTGGGAGACTGGTACGGGGAAGAACCGGGCAATCGGAAGAGGCACCATGTCACACGAGGCGCAGCAGCGCACGCACACCGCCGCGATCGGGCTGACGTTCGAGGAGTGGAACGCCTGGCGTGGGGCGGCGCGCGAGGCCGGTTATGAGCACACCTCCGAGTGGGTGCGTGAGGCCGTCGCCGCCGCGATGACCGATCCCAAGCGGGAACTGGCGCGGGAACTGGCGAATATCGGCGGGCAGCTAGGCGCGCTCACCGATGCCCTCACCTCTCAACCCGGCAGTGAGATGCAACGCGCCGCCCTTGCTGGAACCGACCGTGCCGCAGGCGAACTCGCCGAGCTCGCGCAGGCGGTCATCGACCGCTGGTGAGCGGCGCTACTCGCCGAGGTGTTTCCACACGTCGTCCAGCAGACTGCGGCGGCTGGAGCAGGCGGTGCACACCTCCTGCTCCCCCGGGGCCAGGCCCCGACCGCATTTCGTGCAGCCCCGCGGTTGGATCCGGGCCAACTGATGGCCCGCATCCGCAGGTGTCACCGCCGCGAGGTCGAGTACGTCCTCCGGGCAGGCCTGCACGCAGATCCCGCACGCGGTGCAGTCCGCTGGGGAGACCCACAGCAGACCGTTGCTACCGATCCCGGACCACCCGATGGCCTGCTCGGGGCACACCTGCTCACAGATCCGGCAACCCGTGCAGCCGGGGGAGGCGACCGGATGGTCGACGACGGCGCCCGGCAGGGCGGCGAGCAGCACCCCTCGTTCCGCCGTCGGGGCGGGCACGGTGAGGCCCTGCTCCTCCTCGGCCCTCGCCCGGCCGCCGAACAACAGGTCCCGCCGGGAGACGCCGCTGTTGCGCGGGCGGCGCCGCTTACCGGCGGGCTCCTCTTCCGCGACTTCAACGATTTCGATCAGGTCCTGCCCGCCGGCGCCGGAGCGCTCGAGCAGGTCGAGGGCCGCCGACACGGCGCGATCCACCTGGTCGGGAACGTCTCCCTGCGCGAGGGGGCAACTCGCGCAGTCGCCGCGGGCGAGGGTGATCCGCCGGGTATCGCCGTCGGCGACCCGCACGGACGCGGCCGCGAGGGTCTCCGCGCCGAGGTGAGCGAGGCAGGTGAGGGGATAATCTTCCTCCCCTGGCTCCGCCTGGGAGCAGGTGATGCGGAGCTTTCCCGGCGCTTCCTCGGCGGCGCGCACGACCCGGACCGGACGGGCAGCGCCGTCCGGTGGGCTGGGCGTCGTCGTCACCAATGCCTTCAGATCTTCTCCACCTGGACCCACGTGTTCAGTTGCGCCGCCCCGCCCCCGATCGGATCGACGAGGCCGCCGCCGCCGTCCACCGAGTCCTCCTCCAGGAGGATGTTCACGGGGAACCCGCGGCTGCGCGAGGGCGCATACCCGGTCTCTTCCTGCCCCGGGGTGATCCGGCGGGCGGATTCGGAGTGCCCGTAATCGCGCACCGCGCCGATCCGCTGACCGTCGATGACGACGTCGGAGGCGCCGTAGCCCTTGTGTCCGAAGGCGCTGTCCGCGCCGACCACTCCGGGGCGGATCCCCTGGAGCACGTGGGCGGTACCTTCCACCGTCGCGGTGGCGGAGGTGATCCGGACCGCGTCCCCGGTCTCGATGCCGCGGGCGGCGGCGTCGCGGGCGGAGATCCACAGGTAGTTCTCGGGCTTGACCTCCCGTAGCCACGCGGAGTTCACCGTGCGGTAGGTGCCCTGGGTGCGGGACTTCCAGTTGGTGAACTGCAGCGGGAACTGCTCGCTCGCGTCGATGATCGTGCCGTCAGATTTCTGCGCGGGGCGGATCTTGGCGAGCCCGTCGAAGTAGTCCCCGGTCATGCAATCGGTGAGCGCTGCGGTCGGGTTGTCGTAGAACTGGCACAGGCCCTCATAGCGGTACTTGAGCCAGTCGCCTTCGTACCCATCGGCCCGTTCGGCCGCTTGGCCCGTGAAGCGCCCGCCCCGGTTGAGCACGGTGACGACCTTCTTCCACTCCTCGCCCGTGACCGCCTCCTGCCAACGCGCGAGGTCGAAGGTGTCCCCCAGCGCCTTCTCGCGGGCGCCGGCGAAGATCTCCTCCTCCTCGGCGCTGGCGTCGGGCACCGGCTCCTCCCCGTCGTAGGCAACGTTCGCGGCGAGCTTGAGCCAGTAATCCTCGCTCGCGTCGAAGGAGGTGCCCGGCCCGAACGCATCCTTGCCCACCCCGGGCAGGCCCATCGCCTTCGCGAGGTCGATGAAGGTCTCCTCGGTGGTGCGCGGGCCGCGGTAGGCGCGGGTGGTGGGCTGGCCGAGTTGGGTGACGGCGTACTGCTGGGAGGGGTAGATCCCCTCCTGGGTGAACTTCTCCAGGTAGGTGAGGTCCGGGAGCAGGTAGTCGGCGTACATCGAGGAGTCCGCCACGGTGATGTCGAAGGCGACGACGAGTTCGATCTTGTCCGTCCTCTTCAGCCGCTCGGCGTTCCGGTGAGCCCCGGGGGAGGAGTTCAGCGGCGAGTGGCGGTTCAGGAACAGCGCCTTGAGGGAGTAGGGATATCCGGCGGCCGCGGAGGGGATCACCTCGTGACAGGCGTTGCCGGTGAAGGGCACCCACCGTCGCCGGGCCGGGTAGCCGTCCTCGGCGAAGAACGAGGTCGTCTCGTAGCGCACCTTCTCCCGGGTGACCGGGATCCCCCACGGGGTGTACCCCCCGGGAACGGTGTCGAGGTCGTAGCGGCCCTGGCGGGTGGAGTAGGTCTTCTGACCAGAGATATGCCCGCCCTTCCAGTCGTGGTTGCCGATGAGGAAGTTGAGGTAACCGATCGCCCGGACGGCGTCGTACCCGTTCGTGTGCATCGCCGGCCCGCGGTAGCTCATGATCCCGGCGCGTTTGCCGTGGGAGGTGAGCTCGCGGGCCACCTCGATCGCCTGCTCCGGATCGATCCCGGCCGCCTCGCAGTACTCCTCCACGGTACGCTCCCGGGCCCGTTCGGCGAGCAGGGAGAACACCGACCGCAGCCGGCGCCCCTCGTGGACGATGTCGACGTCGAGATCAGCGGGTCCGTCTGCCTCGCTCGCCGCCACGAGTTCACCATCAATAGCGACGACGGCCTCCAGCTCGGGTGGCGGCGCCCCTTCTTCCACCTCCGGCGCGGGCAGCAGCCCGAGGTCGACGGCGGAGATCTTCGGGCGAGCTTCGTCGTCGACGTCGACGAGGTGGGTGGCGTCCGACCAGGTCGGCTCACCGACGGCTTCCGCGGCCTTGGGCCCGGCCGCGCGCAGGTAGTCCTCGTCGTAGCGTTCGTTGTCGATGATCCACCGGATCATCGCGTAGGCGAGGTCGATGTCCTTGCCCGGCTGCACCGGGAGCCACGTGTCCGCCTTCTCCGCGGTTTTCGACATCCGCGGGTCGATGACGGCCATCTTCATTCCCCGGCGCCGCGCGACGGAGATCCGCGGGGCGAGCCAGGTCGGGCCCTTCTGCGCGGTGAGCGGCTCGGTTCCCCACACGACCATGTACTCGCAGTAGTCGATGTCGACGTACATGCGTTTGTGCTTCGTCGTGGGGAGCATGTGCACGTTGGATTGCACGCCGGTGACCCCGCACGTGCCCCCGTGGTTGAACTGGTTGGTCGACCCGAAGGCCTGGTTGACGAACCATTCGCCCAGCAGAGGTTGGCGGTCGCCGGTGATGAGGGCGAGTTGGTTGGCCTTCGGGCCGAGCTCGGGGCGTTTGGGATCGATGAGTTTATCGCCCCAGGCGGCCTCGAACTCCTCCGCCGCCATCTCGCCGTCCTCGACCTTCTCCCAGTCGGACATAACCTCCTCTTCGGGGGCGTAGGCCCACCATTCGCGGATGCCGGGGGTGCCCAGGTCGGAGCCGTCGAGGATTTCGCTGATCGCCTGTTCCCAGGTGATCGTCTGCCATTCGCCGCTGCCGCGCTCCCCGACGCGTTTCATCGGGGAGGTGATCCGGCGCTTGTCGTGCACGATCTGGGGGCCCGCCTGCCCCTTGAGGCAGGCGATTCCACCCGAGCGGGATTTCGCGTCGCGGGACATGTTCCCGATCCCCTTGACCGCCGCTTCCGGGTCGGTGTCGTACGGGATCGCCGAGAGGGGTTGGACCGTCAGCGGGGAGTAGGGGTTCCCGGCGATCTTGCGAACGAGCGAGGTCGCTTCCGTCTCCCCGGGGTCGGTGAGGCGCACTTTGATCGTGCAGAAGGTGTTGCACTGCATGCACATCGAGTAGATGACGTCCTTCGCCGAGTAGCCGTCGTCGGCGTCCCCTTTGCCGTGCTCCGTGGGTTGTTCGTACCGGCCCGGGAAGCCGTCATGGAACATCACGCCGAGCGCGCCGGCGCCCGCGATTCCGCCTCCCACACCGATGACGGTGCGGCGCTTGGGGCCGCGAGGCTCGTCGGTCTGCGGGGCCGGGGTGTTCTGCTCAGTCATCAGTCGTTTCCTTCCGGGGCCGCGGTTGCTTCGGCCGCCTTCAGTTCCTCACGTTCCGCGGGATCCGGTTCGTGGATCGGGAGGAACTCAGCGATCAGCGAGTATGCGAGCACGCCTGCGGCGATGAAACACACGCTCACGGCGATCTCATTCAGGGTGGGGAAGTAGTCGTTCATCGGGTATCCCTCGATGACCGGTGGGATCAGCGGGGGGACGACGATGTTGAACCGGACGGCGATGATCCCGATCACCGTCAGAACGGAGGCGAAAACGACCGCCCCCGGCTTCTTCTTCAGCGCGGAGATCGTGATGGCGAAGGGGATGATCATGCCGATCAGCAGTTGCACGATCCAGAACGTCCACCAGAACGGTCCGCTCATCTGCACGGTCATCGTCGCAAGTTCGGTGTGGTCGGAGAGGAACGGGATGATGAACTCATAGAACGTCAGTCCCAGATCGATCGCCAGGACCGCAGACAGCACGATCGCGAGGTTCTTGATGAGGGACTTGTTTATCGGCCGCCCCACGGCACGGGACTGCACGTAGTACACGATCGTCAACAACGCGGTGCCGGAGACGACCGCGGAGAGCACGAAGATGACTGGGAACAATCCCCCGAACCACATTCCACGTGCTTGGACCACGGCGAAGATCGTTCCCGTACCGCCGTGCACTCCGAAGATCGCGAGGGGCAAGCCGATGATCCCGAGGATCTTCAGCAACCGATGGCCCTTGGGGATACTACGCATCATCCGCCGGTGGATGAGGAGCGCGATGACGAGCTCGGCAATGAGCAGCGCGATGTACATGATGTAGAAGCGCACCTCCCACGACAGCGGGCTGGTCCAGTGGAAGTGGTAGAGAGTCGAGACGGCACGGTCCCACCGGCCCAGGTCGAATCCGATGAAGACGAGCGCGACGCCCATGGAAACGATCGCGCTCGCCAGCGCCGCACGGCCGATGCGGTCGAACTGGGCCATGCCGAACACCGATGCGAGGGAGGAGAGGATGAACGCTCCGGCGGAGAGTCCGACGAAGAAGATGTAGAACGCCACCCACGCGCCCCAGGGCATCTGACTCGTGAGGTCGGTGACCTCTAGTCCGTTGACGAGCCGGTTGATCGCGGGGCCGATCGTCAGCGCGATGATGAACACGAGCGCCGCGTACCACATGATTTTGCGTCGGTTGATGACCGAGCGCGGGAGTGTGGAGTCGGCATACGCTATGTCGGAGCGTCGCTTGTGATCGGCCACGATGCGCTGCCATAGGGACGGCCGGCGCTCGGTCGGGGCAGGGGGCGGGGTCTTCACTTCAGTGCTCATCGCGGGGCTCATCTCAAGTAGTAGACGCGGGGTGCGGTGCCGAACTCTTCCTTCAACCGGAAGGCGCGCGGGTCCGCTGCGAGTTTCGCAACCACGGAGTCGGGGTCATTGAGGTCCCCGAAGTAGCGGGCGTCACCGATGCAGGTCTCGCAGCATGCGGGTTCCTCCCCGCGCTCGAGGCGGTGGGTGCAGAACGTGCACTTTCGCACGGTTCCCACCGGGGAGGTGAACTTGCTCGTCCGCTTGCCCTGTTCGGCCCCGTAGTCCGGGACGACGATTTCTTCCGCGCCCTGCATCTCATCCTCGTAGGAGGTGCCGAAATCGAAGGAGCGCGCCCCGTACGGGCAGGCGGTGATGCAATAGCGGCAGCCGATGCACCGATCAGCGTCGATGACGACGGTGCCGTCCTCGGCCTTGTACGTCGCATTCACCGGGCACACCGACACGCACGGCGGGCTGTCGCACTGCATA
Source organism: Beutenbergiaceae bacterium (assembly GCA_035301585.1). Classification (GTDB taxonomy): domain Bacteria; phylum Actinomycetota; class Actinomycetes; order Actinomycetales; family Beutenbergiaceae; genus HY158. The sequence goes on from DATGUB010000041.1 coordinate 34,765, forward strand.
CAGGGGCGGGGCACGTTGGTGCGCTTGACGTTGGGGAACTCGCCGGTCTCCTCCTCGAAGACGACGTTATAGGAGACCCCCGGCGGGGTGCGGTTCTCCACCTTGCAGGCGATGGTGCACGAATCGCACCCCACGCACTTCTGCAGATCGATGACCATCCCCCATTTGGGCTGGTACCCCTCATCCCCAGGAACAAGAACCTCGGAACTTTCTGAGGGAGGACGCCGGTGCAGCGTGAGGCCTACCTTCGCCATAGATTGCTCCTTATAAAAACGGGGGAATTCTTTCTGGCGTGCCCCTTCACATTACTCGCGGTTTTCCTGCAAAAAAGGACTAACGTCCCGCGGAATTACGCACCTAATTAGTCACGTATTTAGCGACCAGCAGAAACGCGAATAAAGCTATTTCTCCATGCCTTATTCTGATTTATTTCTCAGGGGTATCCATCTCACTACCCGCAGGGGCGTGAGCTTTTCATCAGCCGGGCTTCGGGGTGTCCTCGGGCCCTTCCGGCGCTTGTTCCGGTATCGAGAACTGCCGGAAGCTGCCGAAACCGTGGGTTGAGCAGCTTCCGGCAGTTCTCGACGGCCGCATCCGCGGTTGCTATTCGGAGAATGTCAGTGGCGCGGCGCCGCGGAAGACAGTGGATTCGAAATCGCGGCCGGATTCGATGCTCAGCACCGACACGGTGAACCGCGCGCACATCCGCCCGAACGGGTGCGTGGCCGCCTCGTCGAGGTCGTGCGCCCACGGGGGGATGACGTTCGCGAGGTCGTCCTCGATCACCTTCGCCTGGGCCATCCGCAGGGCCTTCGCCTCCTCACCATTCTCCCCTGCCCACGCCGCCGCTTCCTCGCGGCAGCTCGCGGCGAGCTCGGCGGCCCGGGTGAGCAGGAGCGTATGTCCGTCCTCGAACGGGGCGCCGGGGCCGAACAGTTCCGCGAACTTCGCGCGCCGATCCGCCCGGTCGGCCTCGACCTCGAGCCGTTTCGAGCGCCGCCCGATGAGGCCGAGCATCATCTCGGTGTCGAGGAACCGCCCGGCGTCGTCCCCGAGCCACTCGATCGCCTCCTGCAATCGGTGCTCGAGCTCGCCCGAGCGCAGCAGGTCCACCCGCTCATCGGTGGGTTCGCCGAGGACTTCGGCGAGGACCTCCCACATCTGGGCGCGGGAACGGCAGATCCACGCCACACCGCGCGCAGTCTTTGAATCGAGTTCGGGTTGCTCCTCAGCCCGCGGGGTGAGGGGCGGCTCCACGGGACGTTCGTTGCTCATGACTTCCACCTAATCAGAATATGCCCTACCCGAAAGGGGCCAAGGGTCCTAGGGCGATCCGAGCAAGGGGAACAGTGCTCTAATCTGGTTTCGTGCAGAACCAACGATCCCGGCGAACCGGGGGGCGCAGCGGCCTGCGCGGCGCCGCCATCGCTGCGGCGGTGATTGCCGCGTTCGCCGTCGGCGCGTACGCCCAGATGCCCGCCCCGCAGGAACCGGATGTCCTCACCGTGAGGAGCGGGGAGTGGACCGGCGACACCGAGACCCTCATCCCCGGGGAACTCCTGCAGACCCGGATCAAGCGGGTCTCCACGCCGCCGGAATATTATTTCTCCTATTCCGCGGGGCTGACCTATAACACGATCAGCGCGATCACCGCCTCCGGGGGGCTCTTCCGGTGGGGGGATCACCAAGGCGCCGCCCTCGGGGACGGCTCGACGTTCGGCAGCACCGCCCCCGTCCAAGCGGACACCGGGGGGCGGATCGTCGACGTCGTCGATGAATTCTTCTACACCCTCGCCCTGACCGACGGGGGCGAGGTACTCGCGTGGGGCAGCGCGGGCGGGGCCATCGGCGATGCCACCCCGGGTGAGGAACGGTTCACCCCCGAGCCCTTGCCGGTCGAGGGCACCTCGATGGCCGGCGCCTACATCACCCAGATCGCCGGTGGGTTGGACGGGGCGTTGGCCCTCGCCGACGACGGCACCGTCTTCGGGTGGGGCACGGGATCCTCCGATGTGTTCGACCGCGCACCCGCCGTCGTGGAGACGCTGCCCGGAGATGCCCGCATCGTCCAAGTCGCTGCCGGGGAGAAGGACTACCTCGCTCTCGCGGGCGACGGGCGCATCTTCCACTGGGGCACCGGCCACCTGGGCACGTCCGAGGAGCCGGAGCTCCTCGACCCGGCGGGCACTGCCCTCGATGGCGCGCACATCACGCAACTGGCATCGAGTGAGAACTCCGTGCTCGCCCTGTCGGAAACCGGTGAGGTGTACGGCTGGGGCGAGAACCGCTACGGCCAATTGGGCAACAGCACCGACCTCACCAGCGACGCCCCCGTCGCGGTGACGACGGCGGGCACACCGATGGACGGCGCGGAGATCACCCGGATCTCGGTGAGTGGGCGCCACGCGCTCGCCCTCGCGGGCGACGGCCGCGTCTTCGCGTGGGGGAGCAACGCCTCCGGTGAGCTCGGCGACGGCACCGAGGAAGACAGCAACGTTCCGGTTCAGGTGCCCGCGGGCGACCTACCTGCGGCCGGGATCTCCTACATTCACGCCGGCGCCCACCGCTCGCTCGCGATCGCCGAGGAGGGCGAGGTCTTCCAGTGGGGCCGGACCTGGTTGCCGAGACTCGGCGCGGGGCCCCAGGAGCAGCACTCCGCCCCGGTACCCCTCGACCTGTCCCTGGAGAAGGAGGTCGCCCAGGTGCTCTTCGGCGAGGAGGAGGCTCGCGATTTCTCGCGCACCGCCACCGGCGATCTGCAGGTGCTCACGCCGCGGCAGGAGCCCTCGACCACGACGGTCGACGTGACGGTGGTGTTCACCGATTCCACCGAACTCGTGCTCGACGACGCTTTCACGTACACCTGGGAAGAAAGGGAGCATCGTGACTCGCGTTAGATACTGGGTCCTTGCTGGTCTCATCGCTCTCGTGTGCGCGGCGATGGCGGCCCTCCTGCTCCGGCCGGGCGCCACCACCGACCTCTCCCGTACGCAGGGATCCACCTCCGGGGGCGATAAGGTGACGATCCCCGCCGCTGCGTTCGATCCGCACATCGTCGAGATCTCCGCCGGGGCCGACCACACGCTGGCACTCGGCGACGACGGCAGGGTATTCGCCTGGGGAAACAACGCCGACGGGCAGCTCGGTGACGGCACGACGATCGCCCGTTCCCAGCCCGTCCGCGTCGACACCTCCGGCACGCCCATGGACGGCGCCCACATCATCCAGGTCTCAGCGGGAGACTACTACTCACTCGCGCTCGCCGAGGACGGCCGCGTGTTCAGTTGGGGTGGGAACGGTTTCGCCACCCTCGGCGATGGGACCCAGTACGACCGGCCGCAACCGGTCGAAGTCCACACCGGCGACGCCGACATCACCCAGGTCGCCGCAGGCCCGGAACATGCGCTCGCGCTCACCAGCGACGGGAAGGTCTTCGGTTGGGGCAAGGGCGCCGAGGGGCGCCTCGGCCCTGCTGCCGACTTCGCGACCACCGATCCCATATCGATCCCGGCGCCCGCACCCATGACCCACGTCGCGGCCTCGGGCAGCCTCTCGACCGCGCTGGCAGGGGACGGGGAACTCTACGCCTGGGGGTTCGTCCCGGCGGATCCGGATTCCGACTACGGCGTCCTTCCCGTGCTCGAACCCACCCGCATCGAGGGGCCCGAACTCACGGGCCTCGCGCGGATCATCCGCGTCGGGGATGGTTACGGCACCTCGCTCCTCACGGATGAGGGCACGCTCCTGGAGGGGACCATCAGGGTGTCGGCCGAGCTCGAGGACGACGAGGGCGGGCACACGATCACGGGGGGCTCCTTCGACGTCGACCACTCCCGCGAATTCATCGACCTCGCCGCCGGCGACCAGTACACGTTACGCCTGGCGCCCAGTGGGCAGGTGTTCGCCTCCGGCACCGACAACCTCGGCGGCCTCGGGCTCACGACCGAGGAACGCGTGCGTGATCGCAGAACGGGGATCGACGAGCCCACGGTCATTCCCGATCTGGAGAACATCGCCACCATCGACGCCGGGGCGAACCACTCCGTTGCCCTCACCCGCACCGGTTCAGTGCTGTCATGGGGCGTGCCGACGACCTACTACCGGGCAGAGGCCACGGACGATAAGAAGCACCGCCCCGAGGTCGTGGAGTTCCCCGGGGAGAAAACCGTCACCGAGGTCTTCTTCGGCGAGGCGAGCGCAGGGGAGTTCTCGATCGACCGCCGCGGCGGGATCGCGGCCCGGACCCCCGCCCACGACGCGGGCGAGGTGGACGTGCGGATCGTCTTCGACGGCGGCTCGCAGACGGTGCTCGAAGGTGCCTTCACCTACACCGATTAGCGGGTGCGGATCACCGGCAGCAGATCGCCCGGTTTCACTTCCGTGACTTCCGGCGCCACGCTCGCGAGCCCTTCGGCGAGCGCGAGGGAACGTACCCGGTGCGCCGCCACCCCACCCGGGATCACGGGCGTGATCTGATTTCCGTCGATGCGCACCGGCACGAACTGGCGCATGCCCGCCCGCGCCTGCCACCCCTCGGTCACGACCATCGCCTCGGGGGCGGGCAGCAGCAGGTGGCCGAGCGCAGCGAGGACGGGGCGCACGATGACGTGCAGGCTCGTGTGCACGGCGCCGGGGTTGCCCGGCAACGCGGCCACTGGAACGCCGTCGATCACTCCGAATCCTTGCGGTTTGGCGGGTTGGATGCCGACGGAAGCGAAGTTCACGCCGCGGGCGCTGAGCACGTGCCGGGCGACGTCGTGGGCCCCGACGGAGGCGCCGCCGGTGGTGAGGAGCAGGTCCACCTCGCCCGCGGTCCGGGTGAGGATGCGATCGAACTCCTCCGGATCGTCGCTGCTCGTGTGGGCCCGGGTCAACCCGCCGCCGAACTGCGTGATGCCCGCCCCGATGAGCAGGGAGTTGGAATCCAGCACCTGGCCGGGCCCGGGGTTCTCGGCGACCACCTCGTCGCCGGTGACGATCACCCCGACCCGCACCTGCGGCCACACCTTCACCCGGGAGAGCCCGGCCCCTGCGAGCGCGGCGAGGGCGGCGCCGTCGAGCCGGGTGCCCTCCGGGAGGACTTCCTCCCCCGCCCTCACGTCGGAACCGGCGACGCGGACATTGCGGTCCGCGGGCCAATCACCCGGCACCCGCACGGCGTCCGGGAGCGGTGCCCGCGTGCTCGGATGGTCGGTGAACTCCACGGGGATCACGGTGTTCGCGCCCTCGGGCAGCGGCGCGCCCGTCATGATCCGCACCGCGGTCCCCGGCATCCAGGTGCCCGAGCGCCCCGCGGGGATGTCCGCCGATACCGGCAACCTCACCTCGCCCGCGCCGGGGAGATCCGCGGTGTTGACGGCGAACCCGTCCATCGCGGAGTTGGTGAATCCTGGCGCCGGGTCCTGCGCGTTCACCGCCTCGGCCGCTCGGCGCCCCGCGGCCGCCGCGAGCGGGAGGCTCACCGCGGCGAGCGGGCGCACCCGCTGGAGTACCGAGTCGAGGTACTCCTCGAACCTGAGGATCCCGCTGGGGGCGCCGGTGGAGCTCACAGCCGGGTCAGTTGCTCTGCGGCGGGAGAGTGGTTTCGATCTTCGCCGCGAAATCCTCGAGCAGCTCGGCGGGCTCGGCCGACGGGTCACTCGCAAGGGCTGCCCCGAGGGCGATTCCCATGATGTACGAGCCGACCGGCGCCATGGGGCGGTCGTACCGGTGGGCGATGTTCTTCGTCAGGTCATGCACGAGCGGCACATCCACGAGCGCCGGCTCGACCCCCAATTGGGCACACACCTCGTTGATCCAGGGGGTCCATTTCTCGCTGGTCAAGTCCGTCCTACCTTCTGTTCCCATTCGCCAAAATCCTCCCAGGTGTCGATATCACGGGTACTCGTGGGAGGCACCGCCACCTGCTCCCAATTCAATTCGGAATACAGCCGGCGCATAGAACAGTTCACCACACCGCCGGGCTGATTAATAATCGCGTTTCGCAGTGATTCTTTCCGGTGAATGGATACGAGCCATTCCAACCGGTTTTCCGACGACGCCGATATCGCGTCGATATTCTCCCTCGCCTTCTCCGCTGCCTCGAGCAGCGCGGGCACGGCGGTGCTGATCCCGGGCAGGTCGCACGCGAGGGTGAGCACCCACTCGACCTCCCCCACGAGCTCCATCCCGGCCGCGACCCCGGCTGCGGGCCCCGAACCGGGGGGATCTTCCCGAGTGAGGAGCACCCCGGGCGGCACGGCGAGATCCTCGTAGCCGACGACGACCCGCGTCCGGCACTGCTCAGCGGCGGCGAGCACGTGATCGAGCAGCCGCTCCCCGCGGACGACGAGGTCGGCTTTGCGCACCCCGCCGAGCCGGGAGCCCTGCCCGCCGGCAAGGATGATCGCGGCCGTGGGCGCTGGCATGTTAGAAGTCCACTTTCTCCCAGCCGCGCCGGTCGGCCTTCGCCGGCCCCCGCGAGCGGTACACGATGTAGGGGCGGGTGAGGTAGCCCAGCGGCACGCTGAACACGTGCACGAGCCGGGTGAAGGGCCAGATCGCGAAGATCGCGAGCGCGGAGAGCACGTGCAGTTGGAAGAAGATCGGCGAGCTCGACATGAGGGTGGGGTCCGGTTGCAGGGTCCAGAACTGGCGGAACCAGATCGAGACCCCCTCGCGGTAGTCGTAGGAGCCGACCGCCGTGTGCACCACGGTGGCGAGCACCCCGAAGACGATCACGAGGGCGAGCATGAGGTACATCGCCTTGTCCATCACCGTCGTCGCCCCGAACACCCGCCGGTTGGTGCGGCGTCGGTAGATGAGGAGGAAGAGTCCGCCCACGCAGGCGACCGCCGCGGCGAGCCCGATCGTGATCGCCATGAGGTGGTACATGTGGTCGGACAGGCCGATGGCGCGGGTCCACGATTTCGGGATTCCGAGCCCGACCGCGTGCCCGAGGAAGATCCCGATGATCCCGTAGTGGAACATCGGCGAGCCGATCCGCAGCAGCTTCGATTCGTAGATCTGGCTCGAACGGGTCGTCCACCCGAACTGGTCCTCTCGCCACCGCCAGATGTGCCCGCCGATGAACATGGCGAGGGCAACGTAGGGGATGACCACCCACAGCAACATCTCCGCAGTTGTGTGGCTCATGGCCGACTCCTTTCCAGAGTGATCGGCTGCGGCCCGCTCGGGGCGGCGTCGGTTCCGCAGAAACTGGGCCCGGGCCGGGAGGCCGGGTAGATCTGGTCGAAGTGAGAATCGCCGTACCCGTCGAGGCCGACCATCTCCTCCTCCGGCCCGTAGGCGGCGAGCTCGACCATCCGCTCGCGTTCGTCCTTCGTCATCGGCGGGAGGGTTTCGCACACGGCGTCGATCGCTCCGAACCACGGAGAATCGATCTGCTCCAGGTGGGCGCGCAGGAGTTCCACACCGGCGCGGTTCTGGCTGAGGATCTTCATCCCCGCCTCCACCGAGGTCGTCGCCGAGAACTCCAGCACCAGGGCGAGGTGATCAGGGAGTTCATCGCCGGTGACCTCCAGGCCCGCCTTGCGGTAGGCGTCCTTGATCCGCACGAGCGCCATCCCGCGCCGGCGGGTGTCACCGTTGGAGAAGTACGTGAGGTACAGGCACCCTTTGCGGCGGGTGTCGAAGGTCTCCACGTACTGCTCCCGCAGGCCGATGACGTCCCCACTGAGCGCTTCCACACTGCGCGCGAGGGGCACCCCGACCCGCGGGTCGAGGCCGCCGGCGAGTTCGGCGATGGTGGGGAGTTTGGCGATGAGGTCGTCATCGGGATAGTTGATGAGCCACGAGGCGCACGCGTGCACCGCGCGGGTGTCCTCCACCGCGAGCGCGGTGTTGCGCCGGCGGTCGAAGAGTTTATCCAGGAGCGCAGTCATGCCGACCCCTTAGCTCTGGGTCCCGAGCCGGGGCGGGAACATGCCCGAGGGGCGGTCCCCCGACCAGGAGAACAGGGTCGTCTTGCCGCTCGTGCGCACCCCGGGGTTGTCCATCCCGAGGGGCTGATCGCTCATCGCCTCGAGCATCCCCGGGCCACCTTCGCCGTTGAGCGGGCAGTCGGTGCCGATGGATTCCAGGTCGTGCGCCTGCTCGGAGTGGGCGGCGGGGATGACGTAGCGGTCCTCGTACTTGGCGATCGCGAGCAGCCGGTACATCTCCTCCATCGACTCCCCGCTCATGCCAACCGCGTTGGCGATGCCTTCCTTCGGGTCGTTGCCGAGGTTGATGTCGCGCATGTAGGAGCGCATCGCCGCGAGCCGGTACAGCACCCGCTCCACGGTGGGAACGTGCCCGGCGGAGAACAGGTTCGCGAGATACTCCACGGGGATCCGCAGCGCGTCGATCGCGGCGAAGAGGTTGTCGGCGTCCTCGGCGTCGTACCCGGTGTCCTGCACGACGTCGACGACGGGCGAGAGCGGCGGGATGTACCACACCATCGGCATCGTCCGGTATTCCGGGTGCAGCGGCAGGGCCACCCCGTAGGTGTGGATGAGGTGGTAGACCGGGGAGCGCTGCGCGGCGAGGATCCAGTCATAGGGGATCCCCGCGCGGTCGGCCGCTTCGAGCACCTCCGGATCGTGGGGGTCGAGGATGATGTCTTTCTGCGCCTCGTACAGGTCGTGCTCGTTCGGCGTGGAGGCCGCCTCGGTGACCCGATCGGCGTCATAAAGTACGAGCCCGATGTACCGGAGCCGGCCCACGCAGGTCTCCGCGCACACCGTCGGCTCCCCCTGCTCGATTCGGGGGTAACAGAACGTACACTTCTCGGCCTTGCCGGTGCGGTGATTGAAGTAGACCTTCTTGTACGGGCACCCGGAGATGCACATCCGCCACCCGCGGCATTTGTCCTGATCGACGAGCACGATGCCGTCCTCGGTGCGCTTGTAGATCGCACCGGAGGGGCAGGAGGCCACGCACGTGGGGTTGAGGCAGTGTTCGCAGATGCGGGGGAGGTAGAACATGAAGGTGTCCTCGAATTCGAGTTTCACCTTGTCCTCGATCCCCTTGATCATCGGGTCTTTGTCCTTATTGGCGTAGGTGCCGCCGAGGTCGTCGTCCCAGTTCCCCGACCATTGGATGTTCACCCGTTCCCCCGTGATGAGGGATTTCGGGGGCGCGGAGATGATGTGCTCCTGGGCGGGGGATTGCAGCAACTTGTCGTACTCGTACGTCCACGGCTCGTAATAATCCTCGATGCCCGGCAACCGCGGGTTCGCGAACAGCGAGAGCAGTTTCTGGATCCGCCCGCCCCCCTTGAGGCGGAGTTTGCCGTTCGGCCCCAGTTCCCAGCCCCCGCGCCACTTCTCCTGGTCCTCATACCCGCGGGGGTAGCCCTGGCCGGGGCGGGTTTCCACGTTGTTGAACCACACGTACTCGGTGCCGGCCCGGTTCGTCCACGCTTGCTTGCACGTTACCGAACAGGTGTGGCAGCCGATGCACTTGTCCAGGTTCATCACCATGGCCATCTGCGCCATTACTCGCATAGCTCTTTGCTCCTATTCGTACCGTAGTGGGCTCGTGCGTTTGCGGATCACCGTGACCTCATCACGCTGGTTTCCCGTCGGCCCGTAGTAGTTGAACGCGAACGCCAGTTGCCCGTACCCGCCGATGAGGTGGGAGGGTTTGAGCATGATCCTCGTGAGCGAGTTGTGGATCCCGCCGCGCTGCCCGCTCGTTTCCGAGATCGGGGTGTTGACGGTGCGGTCCTGGGCGTGGTGCATGAACGCGGTGCCCCGGGGCATTCGGTGGGAGACCACCGCCCGCGCGGAGACCACGCCGTTGCGGTTGACCGCTTCGATCCAGTCGTTGTCGTCGATCCCGGCGGCTTCGGCGTCCTCGACGCTGATCCAGATGGTCTGCCCGCCCCGGGAGAGGTTCATCATGAAGAAGTTCTCCATGTACATCGAGTGGATCGCCCACTTGTTGTGCGGGGTGAGGTAGCGCACCGAGATGCCCTCCTCCTTCGAACCGGCCCCGATCGCGGGTTCGCCGAAGAGAGCGGTCATGTCCAGCGGCGGGCGGAACACCGGCAGCGCCTCCCCCATCTCGAGCATCCAATCGTGATCGAGGTAGAAGTGTTGGCGGCCGGTGAGGGTGTGCCACGGTTTGAACCGCTCGACGTTGATCGTGAACGGCGAGTACCGCCGTCCCCCGCTCTCCGAACCGGACCACTCCGGGGAGGTGATCACCGGCACCGGAGCCGCTTGGGTGTCGGCGAAGGTGATCTGCTTGCCCTCGGCCTCCGCGGCGAGGTCGTGCAGGTTCTGCCCCGTGCGTTTCTCCAGGGTCTTGAACCCCTCGGTGGCCATGTGCCCGTTCGTCGTCCCCGAGAGGTTGAGGATGAATTCCGCGGCGTGCAGATCCTCCTCCAGGCGGGGTTGGCCCTTGCCGACCCCCTTGGTGACGACCCCGTTGATGCCGCGCAGGCGCTCGACGTACTTGTTGACGTCGTAGGTGATGCCCTTCGTCGTCATGCCGAGCTTCTCCAGCAGCGGCCCGGCACTCGTGTACTTCTCGTAGATCTGGGTGTAGTCCCGCTCCACCTCCACGAGGTTCGGCAGCGTGAGCCCGGGCACGGGCTCACATTCGCCCTTCTTCCAGTCGAGCACCTCGCCCCGCGGGGTGGCCATCGCCCCGGGCGAGTCGTGCTGGAGCGGCTGGGCGACGACGTCCTTACGCACGCCCAGGTGCGTGACGCTGAGCTCGGAGAACTTCTTCGCGATCGTCTTCCAGATGTCCCAGTCGTTGCGCGACTGCCACGGCGTGGTGATCGCGGGGTTGAACGAGTGGATGAACGGGTGCATGTCGGTGGTCGACAGGTCGTACTTCTCGTACCAGGTCGCCGCGGGCAGGATGACGTCGGAGTGCAACGTGTGGCTCGTCATCCGGAAGTCGAGGGTGACGACGAGGTCCATCTTCCCCTCCGGTGACTCCTCCCGCCACTTGACGTCCTTCGGGCGGAACTCCTCGGGGGTCTCCTCCGCGCCGACGGTGTTGTCGACGCCGAGGAGGTGCTTGAGGAAGTACTGCTCCCCCTTCGCGCTCGAGCCGAGGGTGTTCGCCCGCCACACCGCCCAGATCCGGGGGATGTTCTCCGGCGCGTCGGGATCCTCCACGGCGAAGTTGATCTCCCCGCTCTTGAGCGCATCGACGAGGTAGGGGATCGTCTCCTTGCCCACGGTGGCGGCCTGATCGGAGATCTCGAGTGAGGAGACGTCGAACTGGGGGTAGAAGGGCTGCCACCCGAGCCGCGCGGAGAGGGCGACGGCGTCGGCGGTGGAGGTGCCGGCGAACTTGCCCGCCCCGGTGGTCGCGGTGAGGGTGTCGGCCCCGAACTGGTCGTAGCGCCACTGGGAGGTGTGCATGTACCAGTAGGTGGTCTGGGTCATCTGCCGCGGCGGGCGGGCCCAGTCGAGCGCGTTCGCCAGGTGCATCCATCCGGTGATCGGGCGGACCTTCTCCTGCCCCACATAGTGCGCCCAGCCCCCGCCGTTGACCCCTTGGGTGGCGCACAGGTTGGTCAGGGTGAGGAAGGTGCGGTAGATCGTGTCGGAGTGGAACCAGTGGTTGGTTCCCGCGCCCATGATGATCATCGAACGCCCGCCGGAGTCGAGGGCGTTCTGGGCGAATTCGCGCGCGATCCGGGCGACCGCCGGGCCGGGCACGGAGGTGATCTCCTCCTGCCACGCGGGGGTGTAGAGCGCCTCGGCGTCGTCCAGGCCCTGCGCCCACTCACCCGGCAGGCCCTCGCGGCCCACGCCGTATTCGGCAAGCAGCAGGTCGTAGACGGTGGTGACCACCCGATCACCGATGCGCTTGATCGGAACCCCGCGGACGGCGTCGCCGCGCCCGCCCTGACCGGCGGTGTCGAAACGTGGCATGAGCACTTCGGCGACGTCGTCGCGGTGCTCGAGCAGGCTCAGCGCCGGGTCGATGTCGCCGAGGTCGAGGTTCCATTTACCCACGCCGTCCTCGGAGAAGCGGTGCCCGAGCGTGCCCGGCGGCACGACGACCTCGCCGGTCGCCCGATCGAACATGACCGGCTTGAACACGGCGTGCTGGGTGTCGGATTCGGCGACGTCGAGATCGGCGGCGACGACGAACTTGCCCGGGTGGTACTCGCCGTCGGCATCGGGGCTGAGCTCGATGAGGAACGGCAGGTCGGTGTAGTGCGTCGAGTAGTTCTCGAAGAGTTCGTGGCTGTTCTCGACGTAGAACTCCCGCAGGATCGTGTGGCCCATCGCCATCGCGAGCGCGGCGTCGGTGCCGGGGTGCGGGGAGAGCCACTCGTCGGCGAACTTGACGTTCTCGGCGTAGTCGGGCGCGACGGCGATGACCTTCTGGCCCCGGTAGCGGGCCTCGGCCATCCAGTGCGCGTCGGGGGTGCGGGTGAGGGGCACGTTGGAACCCCACATGATGAGGTAGGCCGCGTCCCACCAGTCGCCGGATTCGGGTACGTCGGTCTGGTCCCCGAACACCTGCGGGGAGGCGGGCGGGAGGTCGGCGTACCAGTCGTAGAAGGAGAGCATCGACCCGCCGATGAGCTGGTGGAACCGGGCCCCGGAGGAGAAGGAGACCATGCTCATCGCGGGGATGGGGGAGAACCCGGTGATCCGGTCGGGCCCGTAGGTCTTCACCGTGTACACGTAGGCGGCGGCGACGATCTCGGAGACTTCCTCCCAGCTCAGGCGCACGAGCCCGCCCTTGCCCCGCTGGGCCTTGTACTTCCTCGCGAGTTCGGGGTTCTCCACCAGGGCGCCCCATGCGTCGACGGGGTCGCCGTGTTGTTGCTTCAACGCCCGGAAGGTCCGCAGCAGCTCCGCGCGGATGTAGGGGTAACGCACCCGGGTCGGCGAGTAGGTGTACCAGGAGAACGATGCGCCCCGGGGGCAGCCGCGGGGTTCGTACTCCGGCCGGTCCGGGCCCACGGAGGGGTAGTCGGTCTCCTGGGACTCCCAGGTGATGATGCCGTCTTTGACGTACACCTTCCACGAACACGAGCCGGTGCAGTTCACGCCGTGGGTCGAGCGCACCACCTTGTCGTAACTCCACCGATCCCGATAGAACGCATCCGCCTCCCGGCCCCCACGTTTGTGGAGTTCCCGGCCGTCCTGACTCACCCGGCCGGTGGAGGTAAACAGCCTTCGCGTGCCGATCAACGAATCGAAGAGCTTGTTATCGATGCCTGTCATGGTGGGGCCTCCTGAGCACATCTCACACCACTGCTGCGGGCAGCACTACGTCTTTCACTTTAGACACATCGGCGGGGAGCTTTCTGCGTCTCTCGCGCCCAATTTTGGAAAATGACTTGGAGAAATTCACTTTCCTGACACCCGCTCAACGCCGTCGTCAATCCCTGTGTTCTACGTCGCAGTTGGGCTGCCCGCGCTTTAGGCCTTCGGTCCTACTCAGCCGGGAAGAAGCAGCAGAAGAATGAGGGAAAGCAATTTTTACATCCCCGGATTGAATAAATCCTGCAGGGTCGAGCAAGCGAGGAAGATCGTGTCGAAGCTCATTGCGGTTCCCCCGGTGCACCCGACCGCCACTGGCGCGGGCCGGGTCGTCACCATGTCGACGATCGCCTTCACCCTCCTGTTCGCCGTGTGGCTGATGTTCGGCATCCTCGGGGTGCCGATCCAGGAGGAACTCGGCTTAACCGACGTGCAGCTTTCGTGGATCTCCGCGCTCGCCGTGCTCAACGGCTCGATGTGGCGCCTGCCCGCGGGGATCATCACCGACCGGATCGGCGGGCGGAAGGTGACGATCTTCCTGTTGTTCGCCTCGGCGGTCCCCGCCTACTTCGTGGCGAGGACCGACAGTTATGGGATGCTTCTGCTCCTCGCCTTCCTCGTGGGCTTCGCCGGGAACCACTTCTCGGTGGGCACCGCGTGGAACGCCGCCTGGTTCTCCCGGGATCGCCAGGGCCTCGCGCTCGGGGTGTTCGGGGCGGGCAACGTCGGCGCTTCGGTGACGAAGTTCATCGGTCCCCCGCTCATCGCCGCGACCTCTGGCGCGACCTTCATCCTCGGCATCCAGGGCGGGTGGCGGCTCATCCCGGTGATCTACGCCGGCCTGCTCATCCTCGCCGGGTTCGCCGTGTGGTTCATCGTGCCGCGGGAGGACCGCGCCCCGGGCAGCGGCCAGCCACTCTCGGCGATGCTGAGGCCCCTGAAGAACGTGCGGGTCTGGCGCTTCAGCCTGTACTACGTGGCCGTGTTCGGCGCCTACGTCGCGTTATCGGCGTGGCTACCGAAGTACTACGTCGACAACTTCGGCGTCTCCCTCGGGGTCGCGGGATTGTTGACGGCGATCTTCATCTTCCCCGCCTCCCTGCTGCGGCCGCTCGGGGGCTGGCTCTCGGACAAGTTCGGCGCGCGGGTGATCATGTACCTCACCTTCACCCTCATGCTCATCTCCTCGGGGATCCTCATGATGCCCGACGGGCACATCGTCATCAATCACGCGGACGGTTCCCAGACCGAGCATCTCGCCTACGCGCTCGGGATCGCGTGGTTCACGTTCCTCATCTTCGTGCTCGGCGCCGCGATGGGGATCGGCAAGGCCGCGGTGTACAAACACATCCCGGAGTATTTCCCCGAGAACGTCGGCTCCGTCGGCGGGCTCGTAGGCATGCTCGGCGGCCTCGGCGGGTTCTTCCTGCCGCCGCTGTTCGCCTACACCAAGGACTGGTCGGGCTTCCCCACCTCGACCTTCTTCGTTATCTTCGTGCTCACTGCGGTATGCGCCGTGTGGATGCACGTGACGATCGTGCGCATGCTCGGCGAGGAGGCTCCAGGCCTGGCTGGCATCATCGAACGCCCCATGAAAGAGGAAGCAGACGCGTAATGGCAACCAAACTTGAGGTCGAAGGCGATTGGATCAAATCCTGGGACCCGGAGGATCCCGAGAAATGGGATTCCCGCCTCGCGTGGAACACCCTCACCGTCACCACGGTGAGCCTCACCCTGTGCTTCGTCGCGTGGTTCCTGCCCAGCGCGATCGTGCCGAAGCTCAACGGCCTCGGCTACGACTTCACCCAGTCCCAGCTGTACTGGATGGCGGCGATGCCCGGGCTCTCCGGCGGGGTGTTGCGGCTGCTGTGGATGGTGCTGCCACCGAAGATCGGTACCCGCAAACTCGTCTTCCTCACCACCCTGCTGCTCCTCCTGCCCGTCGTGGGTTGGGGATTCGAGGTCACCAACCCCGACGTCCCCTACTGGCGGTTGATGGGCCTGGCGATCCTCTCGGGCATCGGGGGTGGGGCGTTCTCCGGGTTCATGCCCTCCACCTCGTACTTCTTCCCCAAGCGCAAGCAGGGGACCGCCCTGGGCATCCAAGCGGGCATCGGAAACTTCGGTGTTTCCCTCGTGCAGCTGCTCACCCCCTGGCTCATCACCTTCGGGATGTTCGGGTTCCTCGGCTCCCAGACGATGGAGTTCGCCGGCCGTAGCGACGTCGTCGTCTGGTACCAGAACTCCGCTCTCGTCTACGTGCCGATCATCATCGTCGTGGCGATCTGGGCCTACATCGCCCTGCGTTCGGTGCCGGTCACGGCGAACATCAAGCAACAGTTCGATATCTTCAAGAACCAGGACACCTGGTGGATGACCGTGCTGTACATCATGACGTTCGGCACCTTCTCGGGCCTCTCCGCCCAGTTCGGCCTGCTGCTGGCGAACCTCTACGGGCAGAATAACGAGAACATCGTCTCCGGAACCGGCTCCTCCGCGCAGATCCTCATCGAGGGCTACGCCGTTCCCGACGTCGTCAGTTACGTCTTCCTCGGCCCGCTCGTCGGCGCGGGCGCGCGCGTGCTGTTCGCCCCGCTCACCGACCGGATGGGCGGGGCGATCTGGACGTTCATCTCCGGGATCGGGCTCGTCGGCGCGATCATCTTCACGATCCCCTCCCTCGTGCCGGACTACTCCAGCGCCGAGGCCCTCACCGGCGACTTCAACCGATTCCTGTGGGGGATGCTGCTCATCTTCTTCTTCTCCGGGATCGGCAACGCCTCGACCTTCAAGCAGATGCCGATGATCTTCGAGCCCCGCCAGGCCGGCGGGGTGATCGGATGGACCGCGGCGATCGCCGCGTTCGGGCCGTTCCTGTTCGGGGTGGGCCTGACGATCATGTCCCCGACGACGTTCTACTGGATCGGGGTCGTCTGGGCGGTGCTGTCCATCGCGATCACCTGGGTGCGTTATGCCCGGCCCGGGGCGCCCCGCCCCGGCTAACTCGCGAGGGCGAACTTCGGCGCGACGTCGTTGAGCACCGCCGACTCCACCATCTGCTCGACCTGCTCGGCCGTGCGGTCCAGGCTCAACGCGAGTTCAGCGGTGAGGAGGGCATGGGCCTCCCGCAGCACACCCATCTCCCCGTAGGAGATCCGGCGCTCTTCGTTGCGGCGCGTGAGATCGCGCACGAGCCCCGCGATGGTCGCCACGTCCCCGGAGTTCAGCCGCTGGGTGTAGTCCTTGTACCGGCGGGACCAGATCCGGTTGTGGGTTCCGCTCTCATCCATGAGGACGTCGAAGATTTCGCGCACACCCGCAAGGTCCATCACTCGGCGAATCCCGAGTTCCTCCGCCCGGTCGGTTGGCATGCTCACGGAGATCTCGCCCTCGTGGGTGAGGAGGGTGAGGTATTTCGTCCGCTCGCCCCGGATGGTACGGGTAGCGATCTTCTTGACCGTGGAGGGCCCGTGGTGGGGGTGGATGACGACCTTGCCTTTGGTGAACTGCAACAACTTCCCTTTCGAAAGCGCGACATAATACTACTTATGTCAACCCCGCTCGGGCGGATTTTATTCCCGGAGCGCTCAGTTCGTGTTGAACAACAGGCCGAGGGCGTACGTAGCGGCGGCCGCGCCCCAGCCGATCGCTAGTTGCCGCAGTGCCCGCCGCATGGGTGAGGCCCCGGAAAGCACCCCGACGACCGCGCCCGTGAGCAACAGCGCGGCCCCCACGAGCCCGGCGGCGGTGAATACTGCCGCGAGCCCGGTCAGCCCGAACAGGTACGGGAGCACGGGCACGATCGCCCCGGCCGAGAACAGCAAGAACGAGGAGATCGCCGCGGCAGGAGCAGACCCGATCTCTTCGTGTTCATCCACGTCCTCGGCGGTGAACTCCAATCGCTGGAGGATGTCGGTCGCGTGACCACGGGCCTCTGCCTCACTCATCCCCCGGGCGCGGTAGATGAGCTCGAGTTCGTTCGCGTCGACGTCGAGATCGGCCAACGCGCCCGAGGCCTCCGGGTTCGGGGTCGAGGCGGCAAGAAGCTCGCGTTGGGAACGGATCGAGACGTACTCCCCCGCCCCCATCGACAGCGCGCCAGCGAGCAGTCCCGCGAACCCGGCGAGCAGGATCGTCGAGGTCGCCGCCCCCGAGGCGCCGATCCCCAGCACGAGCGCGAGATTCGAGACGAGGCCGTCATTCATCCCGAACACGGCGGCCCGCAGCGTGCCGGACATCCGCTGCCGCCCCGCCGCCGCGAGCGCGCGCACCACCTCTTCGTGGATCTGCTCATCGGCCGCCATCGCCTCGGTGGCGAACTCGTCGTCGGAGTACTCCGAGCGTGCTTCCGCCCGCTGGGCGAGGGTGAGCACGAAGACGGAGCCGAATTTCCCGGCGAGGAAGGTGAGCACCCGGGAACCGAGCCGCGGGCGCAGCGGTAGGCCGATGTCGTCCCCGAGCAGCTTCTCCCAGTGGGCCGCGTGGCGATCCTCGGCCTGGGCGAGCTTCAGCAGGATTTCCCGTTCCGCGCCGTCCTTGCGCGCCGCGAGTTCCCGGTACACCGCTGCCTCAGCGCGCTCCTCTGCTAGGTAGCGGCGCCATCGGCGGATCTGGGCCTTGGTCGGCGAGGTTGAAGTGTCCACGTCAGGTGAGTGTGCCAGAGCAAATCCCCCTTGGCCACTTTACGCAAGGCCTTCCTTTCGTTATTCGTTCGGCCGAGAACCAGGAGTTCGCCCCACCGAATTCTATTCTCGCTGACGCCCGCCATTCCGTGTTGCGTCGGGTTGTGCACAGGCGCGGCGCCGTCCACCGCCTCACTCTCCCCACGCCCCCGGGCGCCCGGTCTGCCGCACGCTCATGGGATGGAACGGAAGGTATTCACGTGGCCACGGGTCGCCATCGTGATCGGCGCGGCGCTCATCGCCGGCCTGCTCGGCGGCCGGTGGTGGGTGCACGTCGTGCAGGTACCGACCGTCCCCGTCGCCAGCGACGTCATCGCACACGCCCGCGAGGCCGCGGCGGAGCTGCGCATCGTGGCGCCGCTGCCGTTGGATGACTACGACCGTGACTTCTTCGGCCCCGCATGGCAGCCGCTGGAGCCGCACCCGTGCGATACGCGCAATGAGGTGCTGCAGATCTGGCTCTCTGACCTCGACATGAGCGGCGGGCACGAGTGCTCGGTGGAATCGGGGTGGTTCATCGATCCCTACACCGGCCACTACATCGAGTTCTTGCGCGGCCCGGAGACTTCAGCCGAGGTACACATCGACCACGTCGTCGCGCTCGCGGACGCGTGGCGCAAGGGCGCCGCGGACTGGTCCCCGTCCCAAGCGCAGGCCTTCGCCAATGATCCCCTCAACCTCCTGCCCACCCAAGGCTGGGTGAATGAGGAGAAGGGAGCGGACGACGCGGCGACCTGGCTTCCTCACAACGAGGGATTCTGGTGCTTTTTCGCGGTGCAGCAAGTGCTCGTCAAGGAGAAGTACGATCTCGGGGTGAGCGACGCGGAAGCCGCGGAGTTGCTCGCCACGCTCGAAACCTGTGATTAGCGCGTGGCCCTCCGCGTCGGTGCGCGCGGGTACGCTCGGGGGGAGCCGATGAAAGGTGAACCGTGCGACTTCTCGACGATCACGTCGTCCTCACCCCCAACGATCTTTCCCAGTGTGAATTCGCCCTCGTGCGCGAGATCGCCGAGCTTCGCGGGCTTCTCCCCGCCACCCCCGAGCGTGAGTTCATGGCGGAGCGGGTCGCCGCCCTCACGGCGGCGCAACGGGAGCGGGTGAGCAAGGAATACCGGCGCAGGTATTCACGCATGTTCGTCCACCTCGATCCCCCGCGGGGGGAGTCCGTGGCGGAGTTGCGCGCCCACCACGATCGCACGCTCGACGAGCTGCGTTCTCTGCGCGCCGTCGCGGGGGGAAGCGTGCTCGTTGATGTCGAGCCGGCCGTGCTCCTCCATGCCGCACCCACCGTCAGCCTGCTCGGTTCCGTCGCCGATACGGTGCTGGAACGATTCGCCCGGGCCGGCGATGTCGCTCGTCTCGGCGGGCACGCACACGCCCTACATGCCGCGACCGGCCGCCCGGTCACCCAGGCCTACCTGCACCTGAACAACGACCGCCGGCAGGAATACGCCGCGCTCGATCTGCAGGCCGTCATTCGCCCCCGCCTCACGTGGCTCGCGAGCCTTGCCGCCCGCGCCCTGGCGGCGGTCGAGCCGTGGTCGTGGGGGGATCCGGAGATCTCCGCGTGCGGGTTCTGCGCGAGGTGCCGAGCAGCCGCCGAGGAGCACCGCGACGTGCAGCTCGTGTGGGGAATGCGGCGCGGGTCGCGCGAGGCGCTGCGCCGGGCCGGGATAACCACCATCGACGAGCTCGCCCAGACCAGTTCCGCCCCAGAAGGCCTGGACGCCTTCTCCTGGGCGAGATTCCGCGACCGCGCCGAACTGCAGTTGCGTCCAGAGCGCACCGACCCGCCCGCCGGGCCGTTCTCCGCGGTGCACGATCCCGCCACGCTCGCCGCGCTGCCCGACCCCAACCCGGGCGACATCTTCTTCGACTTCGAGGGTGACCCGTTCTGGGTGGAGAAGAACCGTTTCGAGTGGGGCCTGGAGTTCCTGTTCGGCTATATCGAAGCGGACACGGATGAGTACGTCGCTATATGGGCGGCGAACCAGGCCGAGGAGAAGGTCGCCTTCACCCAGTTCCTCGACTACCTCGCCGAGCGCCGCGCGGCCTACCCGGGCATGCACGTGTACCACTTCGCGTTCTACGAGCAGGCAACGCTGCGCCGTCTTGCCCGCCGGCATCGCACGGGGCAGAAGGAGGTCAACGAACTCCTCGATGCCGGCGTCTTCGTCGACCTGTACGAGACGGTGAAAGCCGGTGTTCACGTGTCGAGCCGGTCCTACGGACTGAAGGCGCTCGAGCCGCTGTACATGGGTGAGGATCTACGGACGTCGGATGTTACGGATGGCGGTGCCGCCGTCGTCGCGTATGAAGACGCCGTTCGAGCGCGTAAACGCGGGGACGAGGAGACGTGGCGGTCCACGCTCGCCGATCTCGCCGAGTACAACCGGTACGACTGCGAGTCCACGCGCCGCCTGCGGGATTGGTTGCTCGAGCAACGCGCGCCGCACCAGCTCGGCGAGGACGGCGCGGCCGTGGCACAAGAGCTGCTCGGCGCGACCTCCCTCGATAGCGAGCTGCTCCTTTCTCCTTTGAACGAGGAATCCGAGGACCTCTCCTTCATCGAGCTGGATGTGCCCGGCTTTGACGAGCCGGGCATCTTCTATGTGTCCTCGGGAAACTCCATCGACGCGATCGGGGCCGAGCATAAACTGCACGAACTGCTCGGCCGGTGGGGAAGCGGGTCGGAATTTTCGCCGGGGGCAGACGTCCTCGTCGTCTATGCCGATCCGGACCAGGGGCCCACGAGCTCAGAAGGTCTCGTTGCCCGCAGGGCCGAGATCCTCGAGTGCGAACATCTCGGGGCGGATCAGCGACTGTCGCTGCGCGAAGCCACCCCCGCTCACGATCCAGAAACCCACCGGCTCGCACCTGCGTTCCTCCGCGCACTGCCCGGCTCCTCTGCCGTGGCCGACCCTTCTGCCGCGTTGAAGCAGGCGAAGAGGCTTGCGTACTCGATCATCACCGGGCCGGCCGGGGCCGGGAAAACCGCGCTCGCCGCCGAGCGCGCGGAGCAGGACCCGAACACGGTCGTCATCGACGATGCTCACCAGGTGAGCGTTCTCGAGGCGCTTCGCATCGCCGGGGACGCCGAACACGTGCTTGTCGTCGGCGATCCTGCCCGGGCGACGCCCATCGCGCGCCGAGCACTGCCTTCCGACCTCGTCGGCGGGCCGCTGTTGTCGTGGCTCCAGGGGGAATCCGGTGCGACGATCCGGGAATCTACGGCCCTCACGGCTACCGAGCGTTTCCACCCGGCGCTTGCTGCCGAGCTCAAGAACTACCTCTATCCCGACGTCGAGACAACCGAGCCGTCGGGCGATGAACTGCGGCTCCTTCCCGATGAACACACGGGGGTCCAGGTACGCACCGTCTCGCACCGAGGCAATCGCGATTCTGCCGCGGAGGAGGCCTCGGCAATCGCGGAGCTGCTCACGACGTTGTTCGCGGTGAGCCCGCTCGCTGAATCCGACGTGCTCGTCACCGCCGTTTACGACTCCCAGGCACTCTTGCTCCAGCGAGAACTCGCGCAATGGTCCGGGGTGAGAATCATGCCGCTCCGCCTGATCGCGGGTGAAGAGGCGGCCGTGTCCATCGTTTCGCTCGCCTCTTCCTCACTCACCGACGCGCCGTTCGGAAAGGGCCCGACCGCACCGCGGGCGCCCCTGGCTCCCCACGTGCTCGGTGCCGCACTCACTCGAGCGCGGGAGTCGGCGTTCATCGTGTGCTCGGAGCACCTGCTCGAACAACTTCCGCCCCGTGCGGCAATGTTCACCGATACGGCACGCTTCGCCGAACTACTCCTCGGGGAGCTCCATTCCTAGCGCGTCTCGCGCGGCGAACGCCGCCTTCTTCGCCAACCGGGGCACGCGCTCGGTAACGACTTCGTTGAGCGCGCCTTCCGCACCTGCGACTTGTTTCTGAACGGCCGGGTGCGCCCAGAGTTCCTCTACCCTCGCCGCCAGCTGCTCATATTTTTCGCGCCCCGCGCGGGTACCAAATACGTATCCCAGGCCCGCGCCGAGCACAAACGCCATCCGGGTCTTCATCTTGCCCACCTCCTACTCCTACCCAGTATGCGGGATCAGCCGCTGCTCGCCCGCGCCTATCGCCCACGAGCGACCACTTGCGAACACTTGTTCACAAGGGCTAGCAAGTGATACAGATGTTCGATATCATAGTGGCATGGCAGACATCACTCCCGCGATCACCACCCTGGATGAGGTACTCACCGGGGTCTCCGGTGTGCGCGACCAGCTTCGGGTACTGGACCTCGGCTTGGTCGTGCTCGCGGTGGAGTGGGCGAAGCACCATCCCACCGACCCATATCCGCCTGAGCACCCAGGTTGGGTAGGCGAGGAGGACCAGTGGGTCTTCGATCAACTGGCCGGCAAAGGCTGCGCGAGTTTTGATGACGCTGCGGTCACGGACTTCGCGATCGCCGCCGGGCTCACCGAGCATTCGGCCCGTAAGCTCATTCGCGAGTCACTCATGCTCGTTCACCTTCTTCCCCGGGTGTGGTCACGGGTACTCTCCGGCGGCCTGGACGTGTGGCGCGCCCGCAATCTCGCGGGTGACTGTTTCGATCTGTCTCGGGACGCGCTCAACTTCGTCGATACCCAGATGTCGGAGCGCACGGCCCGGGTCACCCTGACGACGCGGGACCGCATTGTTGCCGAGGCACGCCAACGCTTCATGGCGGAGGAGGCAGAAACCGCCGAGGAGGCGGCAAAGAACTCCCGCACCGTAGAGTTTTTCTTCCACGAGATCCACCACGGGGTCACTTCGGTTCGCGCAGAACTCGACGTGCCCGATGCACTTGCCCTCGACGCAGCAGTCATGGCCGGGGCAGAAGCGCTCAAGGACGCCGGATCCGACGCTCCGCTGGAAACGCGCCGGTCGTGGGCACTCGGAGATCTCGCCCGGTCAGCAACCGGGCAGGGAACTCTGTTCGACGGCTTGGACATCTCCGAAACGTGCACCTGTACCTGCCCGACGCATCACGGGCCGCGGCTCATCGCCAACCACGCTTCACTCTCGGCCGCCGGCACGTGGGTGCCCGCTCACGCCTGCGAGGAGGGTTCCCCGCCACAGTCAGGCTCGCGGCCGTATTGGAACGGAAAGGGCGCCTCGCCGCCCGGGGTGAAACTCTTCCTGCACCTTTCCGACCGCGCCCTCTCTCCCGATCGCCCCTCTACTGGCACGGGTGTGTCCGCTTCCGGCAAGCCTTCCGCTGAGAACGGCACCGCCGGGAAGGTCGAGGGCAAAGGAATTCCGGGGGCGATCATGTGCACCCCGGAGACGATCCGCGAATGGTTCACCCGGCCCACGATGGCCGGCGCCTTCGCGCCGACGATCACCGTCCGTCCCACCCTGGACCGCGACGAAGAGATCAGCGGAGACGGTTACCAGCCTTCGGAGCGGGCAAAGGAACAGGTCCACCTCTCCCATGACGGATGTGTCTTCCCCTTCTGCATCCGTCCTGCCCATGGGTGCGACGCGGACCATACGATCCCCTGGAAGCCCGATGGCACTGGCGGGGCGACCTGCACCTGCAATCTCGCTCCGCTCTGCCGCACGCACCACCGGCTCAAAACGCACGGGGATAACGCCCCCACGGCGAACGGCGAACACACGATCTGGTCGTACACCAGCCTCGGGGGCGGTGAGTACCACTGGAAAGGACCGCGTGGGGCGCAGTTCATCCGCAGCAACACCGGCACCTACGATGTCTCTTCCGAACTGCGCGGGGGCGCGCCTGCTCATCCAAGCGCTGATCTCACCGACTCGCAGAAACGGGCGGTCACCCTCGGCGATGATGACGTTCATGAAGCCACCGATAACCTCATCGACACGCTGCTCACTAAGGCCTCCATTACCCGGGGCATGCACAACACAGACCTTTCGCCTATGTGGTCAGTTGCCCCGATGAAAGCGAGCAACGAACCACCCGAGGACTGGGATTTCGATGACGAATTCCCTGGCGGAAGAATCTGGTTCATGAGCTGCTCTCACGGTCAGGACGCGGCGTAGCCGTCCTCCCGGGCGTCGCAATGGGCAGACCAGCAATCCACCCAGGCCGCTCTGGACGAGACTGAGCCGGAATGACGACGGCAGGAGCGCTCCCTCGGATAGCATGTGACCCGTAAACGCAAATAGAGTTCGCACCCACCGTTGACCCGCACATGGAGCCATGTCATGCCCAGCGATAGTGTTGCCGCAATCGACTGGGCCAACCCTCCTGCGAGTCTTGACCAGATCGCCAGAGAGTTGCGGGCGCTGCGGGCCGCCGACGGGGCGCCTTCTTTCGCGGAGATCGGGCGCCGAATCGCCAGCCAGCGCGGCAGCCGCGGTGTGCCCGAGCATGAGCGGCGAATCCCGCGGACGACGATCTACCGTTGTTTTCAGGATGGTCGGCGACGAATCGACACTGATGCAGTGATCGAGATCGCGCTCGCGCTTGGTCTCCCGCCGTCCCTTCGCCAACGCTGGGCCGCCCGGCTTCGACTGGCCCGTGCCGCTTCCGACGGGGCCGCTGTTGCTTCCGTCCGAGATGATGTTCCCGCACCGGTACCGTATTTTACGGGCCGGACGGCGGAAATCACTCGGATTTTGGACGTCGTCACATCTAACGGACTCGCGTGGGTATCGGCTATGGCCGGGGCAGGAAAGACCCAACTCGCGCTTCGAGTGGCTCAAGAGCTCTCCACGGGTGCCCTCTTCCTGGATCTGCGCGGTCACAACGCAGAATCTCCAGCGGTGACTCCGTCGGCTGCGCAACGCGCGATCCTGCGTCGGTTAGGCGCGGGTGAGAGCGAGGTCGGCGGGGTGGACCGCCTCCAGCAGGCGCTGAAGAATTCCGGAAAGCTGCTCGTGCTCGATGACGCCGCGAACACTGACCAGGTCAACGAGATCCTCGGAAGTCATACGAGGATTCCCGTGATCGTCACGAGCCGCGCCCCGATGTCAGGCACCAGCGATTGGGCCCACGTGGAGTTGAGCGGACTGGGTGCACGCGAAACCGCGACGCTGCTCCGCACCCTCACAACTGCTTCGGGGAACTCCGTAACGCTCGCCGGAGAACCGGAAGAACACGCGGAGCACCTGGCAGAAATAACTGGAGGGCTACCGTTGGCGATCGCCCTCGTCGGTGGACGGTTGGCGACTCACCCGGGATGGACCTTGGCCGAACACGTTGATCTGATGCGTCGTCGACTCGCCGCTCCCCGAGTCGACGACGAACTGCGAGCGGAGCTCGACATCTCCTACCGCGCGCTGCCCGCTTCCGCCGGACGCCTGCTTCGCGCCTTCGCCGATGTGCCCGTCAGCGAGGTCGATGTAGAAGAAGCCGCGATCCTGATGAACATCTCAACTGAGGAGGCCGCCGAGGCGCATGGCGTGCTCGCTGGAGCGAGCCTCGTCATCCCTCGCGGCGAAGGGCGGCTCGGACTACACGCTCTCGTTCGCGCTTACGCCAAGGAGCAGTCGGAAGAAACTGACTCCCCACGCACTCGTGACGCCGCGTTCCACCGGTTGGGGCAGCACTTCGCGCGACGCGTGTGGGCGGCGTACGAGACACTCTCAGCGGAGATAAACGACGTACCCCGCCGCACCACATTTGAGTACCCGAGCCAGGCTTGGTCGGCGGAGGAGGCGAGCGCGTGGCTGCAGCGCCGACTGCCCTCATTGCTCACGTTGGCCCATGCCGCACCGGAACGGGGCCACCCGGAGCTGCTATTTCGCATCTCCGAGGGCCTGAGTTGGTGGATGAATTTCGCCGGGCACAACTCCGACGCGTTACGACTTCATGAGGCAGCGGCAGACCTCGCCGCCGACGTCGGCGATCATGATGCTCTTGCGATGGCAAGCCTCGACTCTGGGCAGCTCCTCGTCAACAGCCAGCGACCGGAGGAAGCACAGGAACACTTCGAGCGGGCACGGCACCTCATCGCCGATGCCGGGGTGCTTTCCGACCCAGGCACGGCTGGGCTGATTGAGAACATGTCCGCGCTCATCGACTTACGCCACGGACGCCTCGAGCGCGCCACCCGCAGCCTCCGCAGGGCGGTGGAGATTCACGAGGAACGTGACGAACCGGTTCGCCTGGTCTCAGCGCTCATCAACCTCAGTGTGGTCATGCACACCGCTGGCGACTTCGCGCAAGAGCGGGAGGTCCTCGACCGGGCGCTGCATGCGGCCGAGGCATGTGGGAATACAGTTCTTCAGGCGAACACTCTCGTGAACATGGCGGAGTTGAAACGGGCCACACACGATTACGCGGGGGCGCTTACGAAGGCGAGCTCCGGCGTCGCTCTCGCCCGAGAGTTGGGCCTGATTTATCTCGAAGCAGCGGGCGAGATCACGGCGGCGCAAACGCTTCGTGATTTGGGCGATTTGCCCGAGGCTACTGATCGCATCGCGCAAGTTCTCTCGCTCGCCAAGGATTTGGGTGTCGAGGTGGTAACTGCCGAGGCATTGATCGTGCGCGCCCAGATCTCTGCCGACTGCGGCGACATCGACGCAGCACGGGCGAGTCTCGTTGAGGCCGAAACCTACCTCGCCGCTGACGGAGATCTCGACTTGCGTGGCCGTGTGCACCAGCTGCGTGGCGAGATGAGTACGGATCCCGGTGATCGGTCGCGGGAACTCGCGCTGGCTAAGGCCGCCTACGACCGGACGGGTTCTTATCGAGCTGAGCTTCTGGGCGATCCCGCACCGACCACCTAGACTTTTCGTTCCAGGTTGTTCCACTTGCGTGCCTACGGGGCACTTCCTCCCCAAAACTAGCTCTGGATGTTGCTCGGTGCACTCGGTTGTGCCCAGCGCCACTTCCTGAGTTGACTAAAAAAAAGTGAGGAGCCTCGTGATCACAACGGAGCATAAATACAAGCGAACGCGGGGTCGGAATCACCCCATGCTGGGCGCGCTGGGGGCAGCGGCGCTCATGGTCAGTTTCGCCTCCCCCGCAATAGCTGATTCAGGGAGCATCGCCGACCCCGAGATGCAGGCCAACGACGCCGGGGAGCTGCATATCTGCCTCGGCGGTTACACCGCCTGCTTCTTCGGCGACCCGGCTGAGATCGCCGAGTGGGATCTCGAACGCACCGGGCTAGAGGTCGAAGGCTCTGGTTTCCAGCCAGGCTCCTCGGTCGGAGTTCAAGTGGGGGCCGAATCAGTAGGTACCGTAGTCGCCGACGCGAACGGGGAGATCGCCGAACATGTCACCAGCAGTGCATCTGCAGGGGAGCACACCCTCACCCTCGTGGCAGACGACGATCAGGTATCTGATTCCTTCTTCGTGATCGACGATGCGCAGTGGTACGCCGATCACACCGAAGAGCCCTCCCTGACAGCGAGTCACGACGTGAGGACAGTCTCGGAACTCGCAAGTGAACCGATCGAGTACTACGTCACGGACTTTCCGTACGATACTCCCGTTGACGTCTACCTCAATGACGCCATCATTGAAACTGTCCACCACGCATACCATTTCGAATACGAACTTATCGGCGACTACGCGCCGGGGGACTACCGACTCGAATTCCGCCACCCGGTCGGCATCGCGAGTCATGAGTTCTCGGTCGTCGCCGACGATCAGGGCGAAGCACCAGCCCCTGGCACATACGAGGGCAGCTCCGTTCAAACCCACGCAGGTCATGGTGAGCTGGATGATCCCGACACCCGCCCATTCAGCTTTGAGGTGGACGATTCTGGGAACATTCGCGACCTAACTGGGGAGTTCTGGTGGGTCTGCGTTGCCGGTGGAGTCGAATCTGGCTACATCGAGCTTGCCGATAGCGAGTTTCCCGCGACCCCCATCACGGTAGACCGTCCGTTTGAGATCACTTGGAAGCCGGGAGCATCGGATTACACGCTCACAGGTGTAGTGAACGCTGACGGCTCGGCTAATGGGGCGTTTGTCTTCGACCACGGTCCTTGCGGTAATTCCATCCTCTCGTGGGCTACCGACCTGGATGGTGGACTACCCGATCCCGACCCAGATCCCGCGTTCGAGGTGGATCCCATCGCCCCGATTTCGCAATGGGACATCGAACGCAGTGGACTCTCCGTTACCGCATCAGGGTTCGACCAGGATGAAGCCCTCACCATTCAGATCGGTGACGAAACGTTCACCACCGAGGCAGACTTCTTCGGCGATGTCGAATTCGAGTTCACCGGCGCTCTGGAGGCGGGAACTCATACCCTCACCATCACCACGGCGGGGGGCAGCACTTCAGAGACCTTCGAGGTAATCTCCGATGAAATCTATTTCGCTGAATACGATGAAACTCCGCTGATGCTCGTAGTTCCCGAGGTGGTTTCTGAATCCGAGAATGCGCCGATCAAGATCATCGCCCGCGACCTCGTGGAAGATTCCACTGTGGATGTGGCAGTGAACGGCACCGTAGTGGACTCAGTGTTCGCGGGGCTCGGCTCACTCGATTACGAATTGACGGATGCACTTGGGGTTGGCGAGCACACTATCGAACTCATTCATCCAGCCGTCTCGATCTCGGGGGCCCTCACGGTTGTGCCCGATGTGGATGCTGATCCGGCGCCAGCAGGTACGTTCACCGGTACTGCTGAACAGCCCATCGCAGGCACGGCCTGGTCATCCGAGGTCGACGAATTCGACGTTACGTTCACTGTGGATGACGCCGGGAACATCTCCGGATTCTCTTCCGAATACCGTTGGGTCTGCTGGCTATCCCCGGACAACCCAACGGGGACGATCAACTTCGATGGGATGCCTCCCACGCGTGTCACCTCGGATCGAGCATTTGCCGTGAACTGGTCGCCGGATACTACGGCAAACGAGGTTACTGTCTACGGCACGGTGAATGCCGACGGCAGCGCTTCGGGCACGATTCTCATTGATAACGGCTCCTGCGGATATAACTATCTCCACTGGTCGGCGACCGGCGACGGTGATTACGATCCTGCTCCGATTGTTGACCCTGAGATCGTAGCTTCAACAGATCAGTTGACGACCTCTGAACTCGCAGATTCGGGTATCCTCTTCACCGGCACCGGCTTCCCTCCCGGCAACACCGTGACGCTCAGCGTCAACTCCACTGATATCGAAACTCAATCAGCGGACTCCGAAGGCACCGTCTCCTTCACATTCATCTCAGACACGCTTTCAACAGGCAGCCACACTGCAGTTCTGTCCTCCGGAGATCTCTCGGCCTCGATGGTGTTCACCGTGCTGAATGACAACGAAGACCCAGGCGACGCCGAAGGTGAGGACCCAGACGACACCGACGGTAAGGACCCAGACGACACCGACGGTAAGGACCCAGACCGACTCGACACGTTGCCCGAAACGGGGATCGGTTCGGACGGGCTGGTCGCTCTTGGCGCGCTCCTGATACTTTCTGCGGCGGCCATTCTCGGGGCGAGGGTTAGAGCCTAACCGTCTCTCGGGACGCTAGAAGCTACGCGACGGGGGTCCGTATCTAGAATGATACGGACCCCCGTCTTCTATTGTCCGTGCGCTACTAACCAGGCAGCGCGAGATTCGGGACGCGCTCGCCACCTCCTCTTCAACCGCCGGGTGAGCCCAGAACTCCCCTCCCCTCGCCGCGATCCTCGGAGGGGCGAGCAGTCCCGGCCCAGTAGTCAACGGTCGAGGCTTTCGACGAATCCTTGGACAATCAGCCCGATGAGCGAAACGTACTTCCCCTTCCGGACTAGAAGAACCAACTTTCGAGCGCTGACACAATGGAGGCATGAGCATGTACCGGACCATCGCCGCCCCTGCTTCCGCGGAGTTAGAGATCAAGCGATCCCGGTTCCTCGGCGAACTGACCCGGGTGGAGTCTGAGGAGGCGGCACGCGAAGTGGTCGCCGGGGCACGGAGTAAGTACTGGGACGCGCGCCACCACTGCTCGGCCTTCCTCCTCGGCGCCGGCCAGGAGGTGCAGCGCTCCTCCGACGATGGTGAACCCGCGGGAACAGCGGGTGCGCCCATGCTCGAGGTTCTCCGGGGCGCGGAGGTGAGCGACCTCGTCGCGGTGGTGACCCGCTGGTTCGGCGGCACCCTCCTCGGGGCCGGCGGACTCGTTCGCGCGTATTCCGATGCGGTGCGAGCCGCGCTCGACGAGACGACGATCATCGAGCGCCACCTACTCACGGAAGTCGAAGTGACCCTCGGCCACGATGTTGCCGGGAGGTTCGAAGCGGACGTGCGCGCGCAGGGGATCGCCGTCCTCGATACCCGATACGCAGCGGAGGTCACCTTCCGCCTCGGCACCTACGACCCGGACCGGATCGAGCCCCAGGTCGCGGAACTCACCGCGGGCGCGGCGACGGCTCGGATAATGGGCACCTCCTGGGTGGATCTTTCCTAGCCGCCGGCGCCGCCCGGTCTCAGGAGCCGAGATGGGCCATTTCAAAATCTCCGGCCGACTCGGTGATAGCGCAGGTGTGCAGGAGGATGGCGCTATGGACGATGAAGCCCTTATCTGGACCGACGGCCCGATAGGCCGCATCCGCCTCAACCGCCCGCGCGCCATCAACGCGTTGACGTCGGCGATGATCGACATCGTTCGAGTCGCCTTGGACGATTTCAGCGCCGATCCGGCAATCGCCGCTATTGCCATCGATGGTGCCGGCGAGCGCGGCTTATGCTCGGGGGCCGACGTGCGCGCGCTCCGCGCGGAGATCCTCGAGCGGGGAGCGGAAGCGGCAGCAGCGTTCTGGCGCAATGAATATGCGATGAACTCCCAAATCGCAGCGCTGCAGAAGCCCTACGCGGCATTCATGGACGGAGTCGTCATGGGCGGCGGGGTCGGCATCTCCACCTACGGCTCGATCCGCGTCACCACTCCACGCACCCGCCTCGCGATGCCAGAAACCGGCATCGGGCTATTTCCTGACGTCGGCACGATGTTCACGCTCTCCCGCGCCCCCGGAGAACTCGGCACGCACATGGCGCTCACGGGAGCACCGGTGCCCGGCGGCGACGCCGTACGCGCCGGGTTCGCCGACGCCGTCATCGAACCCGACCGCTGGGAGGACCTGCTGGAGGCGCTCCGAAACACCCCGCAAGACGCGAACGCCGTCGATGCGGCGCGCGACCGTGAACGCGCGCTCGGGGCAGCGGGCGCGGATGAGCAGCCCGTGGGCGCGCTCGCGGGGAGTGCATGGATCGCCGAGTGCTACGCGAGCGACGACGCAGCAGAAATTATTGAGAGATTGACCACGCATGAGGACCCCGAGGCGCGAGCGGCGGGAGAACTGATCGCCTCCCGATCGCCGCTATCCGTGGCGGTGACGCTCGCCGCGCTCCGGCGCGCGGCAACTTTGCCCGACCTTGACGCAGTGCTTGCGCAGGACCTGCGGATAGCGCAGAAATTCACACAAGACTCGGATTTCCTCGAGGGCGTCCGCGCGGTTCTCGTCGACAAGGACAACTCTCCCCGATGGCGGCACGGGCACGTCCGAGAGGTGGAATCCGACCTCGTGGCATCGATCATCAGCGAATAATCCGGCGGCGACCAAGCTGTGGACAGATTACACATTTGCCTCAGCTTTAGGTGAAGATGGTCTATTGGACTCCCAGGGGGAGCCCCCTTGACCTCCAATTTGAGAACTAATATGACTTCTGCTTCACAACTGACCGCCACCCGTTCCGAGAATGATTCGCTGGGCCCCGTCGAACTCCCAGCCGACGTCTACTACGGCGCCCACACCGCTCGCGCTGTTGCGAATTTCCCCATCACGGGGCGCACGATCGGCGAGATCCCCGAACTCGTCACCGCGCTCGCGGAAGTGAAACAGGCCGCTGCGAAGGCGAACGGGGAGCTCGGCGCGATCCCGAGCGACGTGGCCGAGGCGATCGTCGCGGCGGCAACCGATGTCGCGGGTGGGGAGCTCCACTCAGAGTTCGTCGTCGACGTCATCCAGGGCGGCGCTGGTACGTCGTCGAACATGAACGCCAACGAAGTACTCGCCAACCGGGCGCTGGAAATCCTCGGCCTCCCGCGCGGGGAGTACGCCAAGGTGCACCCGATCGACCACGTCAACCGCGGCCAGTCAACGAACGACGTCTACCCCTCGGCTCTGCGGATCGCGCTGTACCGAACCCTGGGCGGCCTGCTCGATGCGCTCGCGCACCTCGCAGACACGCTGCGGGAGAAATCGGCGGAGTTCGCTGACGTCATCACGATGGGCCGCACGCAGATGCAGGACGCGGTGCCGATGACGCTCGGGCTTTCGTTCGGCTCCTACGCCCACGCGGTGGAAGCCGACCTCGAACTCCTGCGGGAAGTGCGGGAGAACCTGCTCGAGGTGAACCTCGGCGGTACCGCGATCGGCACCGAGCTCAACACGGTCCGCGGCTACACCGCCCTCGCCCGCCAGCACCTCGCCGAGGTCACCGGACTGCCGGTGTACACCGCCTCGAACCTCATGGACGCGACCCAGGACACCGGCGGGTTCGTCACGATCTCCGGGGCGCTCAAGCGCACCGCGATGAAACTCTCGAAGATCAGCAACGACCTGCGGCTGCTGAGCTCGGGGCCGCAGGCGGGCTTCGGCGACATTCAACTTCCCGCGATGCAGGCCGGCTCCTCCATCATGCCGGGCAAAGTCAACCCGGTGATCCCCGAAGTGGTGAGCCAAGTGGCCTTCGTCGTCGCTGGCAACGACCTCACGATCACGATGGCGGCCGAAGGCGGGCAGCTGCAGCTCAACGCCTTCGAACCGGTGATCTTCGTGAAGTTGTACGAATCCATCACCGAACTCACCAACGCGGTGCGAGTGCTCGCGGACCGGTGCGTGTACGGGATCACCGCTGACAGCGACGCGCTCGAGGAGCGGGTGCACCGCTCGGCCGGGCTGGCCACGGTGCTCTCCCCGCTCATCGGGTACTCCAACGCGGCGAAACTCGCGAAGGAAGCGGTCGCGACGGGGGCATCGATCGTCGACCTCGTGCTTCGCGAGGGCCTCGTCGAAGAGAGCGTTCTGCGGGCTGAACTAGAGCCATCCAAGCTCGTCAACCCGCACGGGGACTAGCTCACGACCTTGAGCCCGACGATGCAGCCGATGAGGCCCATGATTAGCAGGATCTTCGCCAGCGTAACGCTCTCGGCGCCGGTGGCCATCGAGTAGATCACCGCGATGCTCGCGCCCACGCCCACCCACACGGCGTAGGAGGTTCCCGTGGGCAGGTACTTCATCGCCCACGCGAGCCCGCCCATGCTCACCGCGAGTGCTGCGAAGAAGACCACGGTGGGCCACAGCCGGCTGAGCCCATCAGATCTGCCGAGTGCGGTCGCCCAAACGGCTTCGAAAGCTCCAGAAAGAATCAAAACGGTCCACGCCACGTGAGTCCTCCATCTGCCGTCTTGTCGCGAACCGGGTACGGCAGCCTCGTCCGGGGAGGTGTTGACTCCGGACCTACACTGTAGCCGGTTTACCGCATGCTGGCGCCAAATGGTGGGCGTAGTCACGGCAGGAGCGCTGCGTAGGGCGTAAGATGCAATGCGGTTGAGCGCGGGGGAAGGCCGATTCGGTGGGTATAGACGAGATCATGAGGTTGCTCGACCTCATGGGCGTGTTCTTCAACGCGATCCTCGGGGGCGTCCTCGCACGCTCCTACCGACTCGACGCGATCGGGTTCGCGGTCCTCGCCGTGCTTTCCGGCCTCGGCGGCGGGATCATCCGGGATCTGCTGCTGCAGGCCGGTCCGCCCGTGGCGATGACCGACAGCGCCTACCTCATCACTGCCCTCGTCGGCGCGGGCACCGCGTTGCTCATCCGGATCGAGGGCCGGGTCTGGGACCGGGTCTTCCCGCCGATCGATGCGCTCGCTATCGGCCTCTGGGCGACCGTGGGCGCGCAGAAGACCCTCACCGTGGGCCTCAGCCCGCTCACCGCAGTGCTCCTGGGCATGATCACGGCCGTGGGCGGCGGGTTCTCCCGCGACGTGGTGCTCCGGCGGATCCCAGGCATCCTCGGCGGCAACACGCTCTACGCCACGGGCGCGATGGCCGCGGCCGTCACCCAGGTGATCTTCTCGCTCGCCGACCACGCACAGATCGGCTCGATCGTCGCGACCCTCGTGGGAATGACGCTCGTGCTCATCGCCCGTTACCGTGGCTGGATGCTCCCACCCGGAGCGGGTTGGAAACCTCCCCGGCCCAAGCCACCCAACCTGCGCCGCTCGACCAGACGGCCGAGGCAGCGGCGATCCGAATAGGATAGGAAACTGTGAATTCTGCGTCTCCCCTTCCACGCCGGCGCCCCCAGGGCGCGACCGGTGGACGCCGAAAACGCGGGAATCGCCGTCCACCCCGCGGGTACCGCCCGCCCAGCGCCGAGGTGCTCGAGACCCGCCGGCAGGCCGTCCCGGAGATCACCTACCCCGAAGAGCTGCCCGTCTCCGCCCACCGAGACGACATCGCTGACGCGATCCGTGACCACCAGGTCGTCATCGTCTCCGGCGAGACCGGATCGGGAAAGACCACCCAGCTGCCCAAGATCTGCCTCGAACTCGGCTACGGCGTCAACGGCACGATCGGCCACACCCAGCCGCGCCGGCTCGCCGCCCGCACCGTCTCCGCCCGCATCGCCGAGGAGCTCGAGACGCCGCTCGGGCAGGCTGTGGGTTTCCAGATCCGGTTCACCGACAAGGTCTCCGATTCCACCCTCGTCAAACTCATGACCGACGGGATCCTCCTCGCCGAGATCCAGCGCGACCCGCTCCTGCGCCGGTATGAGGTCATCATCGTCGATGAGGCCCACGAGCGTTCCCTCAACATCGACTTCCTCCTGGGCTACCTGCGCCAACTCCTGCCCAAACGCCCCGACCTCAAGGTCATCATCACCTCCGCGACGATCGACTCGGAAAAGTTCGCCGCCCACTTCGGCACCGGCGGCCAGCCCGCCCCGGTCATCGAGGTCTCCGGGCGCACCTACCCCGTGGAGGTCCGGTACCGGCCACTGGTCGGCGAGGACGACGTCGACCAGCCGACGGCGATCTATCTCGCCGTGGATGAACTCATCGCCGCAGGGCCCGGCGACGTACTCGTCTTCTGTTCCGGAGAGCGCGAGATCCGCGACGCCACCGATGCGCTCGCCGACCACCTCGGGCCCCGCTACCTGCGCCCGGGAGAGGCGAGAGCGAGCGCCCACGCGGCCAGCGCCGTCGAAGTGCTCCCCCTGTACGCCCGGCTCTCCAGCGCGGAACAGCAACGGGTGTTCCAGCCCCACACGACCCGGCGGGTGGTGCTCGCGACGAACGTCGCGGAGACGTCGCTGACGGTGCCCGGGATCCGCTACGTCGTCGACCCGGGCACGGCGAGGATCTCGCGGTACTCCAACCGCACGAAGGTGCAGCGCCTGCCGATCGAACCGATCTCGCAGGCGAGCGCGAACCAGCGCGCGGGGCGCAGTGGGCGGGTGGCGCCCGGGATCGCGATCCGGCTGTACGAGGAGGAGGATTACGACTCCCGCCCGGAGTTCACCGAACCGGAGATCCTGCGCACCTCCCTCGCCTCGGTGATCCTGCAGATGACCGCGCTCGGGCTCGGCGATATCGCGAAGTTCCCGTTCGTCGATCCGCCCGATACCCGCGCGATCCGTGACGGGATCAACCTCCTGCACGAACTCGACGCGATCACCACCTCGGGCGCCGCTCTGCGCCGGGGAGACACCTCCGGCAACCGCCTCACGAAGGTCGGCCGCCAGCTCTCCCAACTACCGATCGACCCCCGGCTGGGGCGCATGCTCATCGAGGCGGGCCGGCTCGGGTGCGTGCGGGAAGTGATGATCATCGTCGCGGGCCTGAGCATCCAGGACGTGCGGGAGCGGCCCGCCGAGCACCAGCAGGCGGCCGACGAGCAGCACGCACGGTTCGCCGACCGAGATTCGGACTTCCTCGCGATGCTCAACCTGTGGGAGTACCTGCAAACTCAGCAGAAGGAGCTCTCCGGGTCCGCTTTCCGGCGCACCGTGCGCCGGGAGTTCCTGCACTATCTGCGGATCCGGGAATGGCAGGACGTGTTCACCCAGTTGCGGCACATGGCCAGACCTCTCGGGCTGCACGTGCCCCGCACGAGCGGGAAGCCCGACCCGGTCCGGATCCATCAGGCCCTGCTAGCGGGGCTCCTCTCGCACGTGGGCGCGTATCGCGAACGCACCCGGGATTATCTCGGCGCCCGCGGCGCCCGGTTCGTCATCTTCCCCGGTTCCCACCTTGCGCGGAAGAACCCCGAGTGGGTGATGGCCGCCGAACTCGTGGAGACCTCTCGCCTGTTCGCCCGGCAGGTGGCGAAGATCCAACCGGAGTGGATCGAGCCGCTCGCCGGCCACCTCACCCGTCGCACCTTCTCCGATCCGTACTGGTCCACCCGCAACGCCGCAGCGATGGCGCGCGAGAAGGTGATGCTGTTCGGGGTGCCGATCGTTACGGACCGCCCGGTGCCACTCTCGCGGATCGATCCCGAACTCGCCCGGGAGATGTTCGTGCGCAACGGCCTCGTGGAACGCAATTGGTCCGCCCATCACGAGTTCCTGACCCGCAACGACGAGTTATGGGAAGAGGCCCGCGAGCTCACCTCCCGCGCGCGGCGGCCCGATCTGCTCGCCGACGAGGAGCAGCTCGTGGAGTTCTACCTCTCGAAGCTGCCCGAGGAGGTCACGAGTGGGCAGCATTTCGACAGCTGGTGGAAAACCGCCCGCCAGGACGATCCTCACCAGCTCGATTTCGCGCTCGACCTCCTCGTTCCCGCCCGGCACACGATCGACACCCGCGCCTATCCGGAGCAGTGGGTGCAGAACGATCTCACCCTGCCCCTCACCTACTCCTACAGCCCCGGCCACGAGAGCGACGGGGTGATGGTGCACATCCCCATCGCGCTGTTACCGCAGGTGAGCCCCATCGGGTTCGATTGGCTCGTCCCCGGGCTGCTGGATGAACTCGTGCTCGCCACGATCCGGGCCCTGCCGAAGAAGGTGCGAGTGCAACTCGTGCCCGCCCCCGACACCGCGAGGCAGATCCGGGCCGCCCTGCCGGATTGGTCGGCGACGACGGCGCAGGCCGAGCTCTCCTTCGCCCGCGCCTTCTGCGAAGCGGCAGCTCGGGTGAAGGGCGCGGAGGTGCCCATTGAGGCGGTCGACACCACCCGGCTCCCCGAACACCTGCAGATGACGTTCCGGGTGAATGACGAGCGGGGCGTCATCATCGCTGAGGGCCACGACCTGCCCGGGATCCAACACCGGCTCAAACGGGAATCGGGCGAAGCGGTGCGCACGGCGGTACGTTCCGCGCTCTCCAGCGCGCAGCGCGAACAGCTGGAACAGATGCTCACCCCGGCCCCGGAAGAGCCCGCCGCACCCGCCCCCACTCCCGCCCCGAGTGAACTCAAGGCGGAAGATCTCAGCGACTTCCCCGGCCAGGAGATCCCGGACGTCCTCACCACCTCCTCGGGCGGCGCCGAGGTGCGGGGGTACCCCGCGCTCGTGGCCGCGCAGCGGAAGGTCTCGCTGAAGATCCTTGCCGACCCCGCCCAGCAACAGCGCGAACAGGAGCGGGGAGTGGCCCAGTTGCTCGCCCTGTCGCTGCAGCTTTCCACCACCCGGATCACGAGCCGGTGGAACACTTCCCAGACCCTCACCATGGCCACCGCCCCCGATCGGACCGAGGATCTCGTGGCAGATCTGCACCTCGCCGCGGTGCGTTCGATCCGCGCACGAACCGGTGCCGCCGAACGCAAAGAACTCGGGCTGCCCTCCTTCGCCCGCCTGCGCACGAAAACCGAGTTCCACGCGTGGCAGGCGTTCCTGCGGGACCGGTTGGAGGACGAGATCTACGCCCTCTCCGGCCACGTCGCCGCGGCCCTCGCGGCGCAGCGGGAGACGGAGAAGCTCATTTCCGGCGCGTCCTCGATGGCGCTGCTCGCCACCCTGACGGACGTGAAGAACCAGATCGCCGGGCTCATCTACCCCGGATTCGTCGCAGCGACCCCGCCGGCGCGGCTGCCCCACCTCGCCCGCTACCTGCAGGCGGCCCAGCTCCGGATCGAGAAGGCCGCCGCCAATCCCCGCACCGATGAGGCGCACGCGTGGACGGTGCAGGAACTCACCTCCGAGTGGGAGGCCGCGATGAGTTCGGCGGATTCCGGCGAGCTCGAGCGCTTCGACCGTCTCGCCGAGGTTCGGTGGCAGTTGGAGGAATTGCGCGTGAGCCTCTTCGCCCAGCAGCTCGGCACCGCGGCCCCCGTCTCGGAGAAACGAATCCGGCGAGCGATAGCTCAGAACTCGTGAACCTCCCGCTGCGCATCGCGGCCGTCGCCGCATGGATGGCGCTGATCTTCTTCTTCTCCTCCCAGACCGGGGGTGAGTCTGCGGGCTTGAGTACCCGCGTCGTCGACCTGCTCGCCCCGGCGTTCCCCGCCCTCGACCCGGCCGCGCTCGGCACACTCGTGCGCAAGGCCGCCCACGTGAGCGAGTTCGCGGTGCTCGGCGCCTTACTCACGTGGGCGTGGCCGCGGGAGGCTCGGTGGCCCCTCCTCGCGCCGCTGCTGATCGGGATTGGGTATGCGACCTCCGACGAGGTGCACCAACTGTTCGTGCCCGGGCGGGCCGGCCAGGTGAGCGATGTCCTCATCGATGCGGTCGGCGTGCTCATCGGCATCGCCCTGGTGGCAGGGGTCCGCCGTCGCCGCGATCGCGACGAGGGCTAGAATTGCGGGCGTGCAGGTGTTGAGGGAAACCGACTGGCGCGAACGCGAGCGCGCGCACGAGGCGCGGGCACGGGCGCTGACGGCGGGGCACCGGGAACGTAGAGCCCGGGGCGAGGCACACCCCGTGGAGGACTTCCTGTGGACCTACTACTCCCTCAAACCCAGCCACCTGCACCGGTGGCACCCCGGAGCCGGGATCCTGCTGGAGAACGCCGCCGCAGATCCGGGCTCCCCCGCCCGCCGGGACTGGCGTTTCTACGGGGCCGACGGGGAGGGCCTGTACGTCGACGCCGATGCATTGCTCGGTGAGCGGGGAACCACGGTGGGCTACATCGAGGGCCTCCTCACCGCGACGGCGGCCCGGCCCGCGAGGTTCGGCTGCTTCGGGCTGCACGAGTGGGCGATGGTGTACAAGCAGCAGCCCACCCAGGTGCGGCACCAGAACGTGCCGTTGCGGCTGGCGAATGAGGAGATCGACGCCGTCGTGGACTCCCACCGGATCTCCTGCACCCACTTCGACGCGTACCGGTTCTTCACCCCTGAGGCGGCCCCGCTGAACGCCGAGGAACTGACGCGAGCAACCCAGGTGCAGCGGGAG
Organism: Beutenbergiaceae bacterium; assembly: GCA_035301585.1. GTDB lineage: Bacteria > Actinomycetota > Actinomycetes > Actinomycetales > Beutenbergiaceae > HY158. The sequence continues at coordinate 73,979 of DATGUB010000041.1, forward strand.
CAGCCCGGTTGCCTGCACGCCGGGATGGACCTGTACAAGTGGGCGGGCAAGCTCGGCCCGCTCATCCCCGGCGATCTGCTCCTCGATACCTTCGAGCTCGCCCGGGACATCCGCGAGGTGGACATGCAGGCCTCCCCCTACGACGTCTCCGAGTACGTCGGCGCCGATGGTGCCCCGCTCGTCCCGATCGCGATCGAGGGGGCAGCAGGCAAACGGCAGTACGTCGCCCGCCAGCGCGAGTTCACCCGCCGCGGAGGCGAGCTGCGCAGGCGGATCGGGTCAGCGATTCAGGTCGCCCGGCGCAGCCGCCGGTTGCGGTCCGCCCCGAACACCACCGCGTCGAAGGTCTGCTGAAGCTTGTCCGGGTCGTAGTGCTTGGCCACCCAGCTCTGGGCGGCTTTCGCCTCCGGTGAGACCGAGGGCGCCGGGCCCGCGGCCTCGATCCGTGCTGCGGCGTCCGCCGCCGTGGCGACCACCCATTCCTTCGGGTACACCGCCCCGGCGCCTCCCCACCGCACGAGGTCCGGCCAGTCGCGTACGACGGGTAGCGCCCCGGAGGCGACCCCCTGCACGAGCGAATCGTGTTGACCCTCGAGCCGGGAGGAGGAGAGGATGACCCCCACCCGCGTGAGGGTGGTCGACAGGTCCTCGGTGAAGCCGGTGACCTCGACGGCGTCCTTGAACTTCAGGATCCGCCGCGTGAGATCCTCGTAATAGCCGTCCGCGCCCGTATTCGCCGGCGCGGTCTCCCCGACGAGGAGCAACCGCCAGGTCGGGTCGGTTTCCCGGAGCTTCTCGACGACGTCGAACGCCCACTGGGGATCCTTGCTCACCTTGTTCCAGCCCACGAGCCCGATCGTCCGGGCCGCTTCGGGCCGCTTGGTGCGTTGCAACTCCGGCAAGTCCACTCGTTCGGGAATGACGACGCTCCGGGTCGCCCGGGCAGCGGGGGCGGTTCGGGCGACGACGTCACGGATCGTTTCGGCGACGAAGATCGTGCGCCCGACCTCCTCCCACGCGGTGAGCAGCGGCATCGGGGTCATCGCTTCGTATTTACGCACGCGCCCGATGATCGGGACGTCGGTGTCGAGCAGGCTCGCCCACACCAGCGCGCGGTGGCCCCATTCCACGAAGATCGCCTCCGCCCATTCCAGATCGGCCGCGAGCGCGGGCGGGAGCGGAATCCGCATCCCCGATAGGGAGTACCGCAGCTTCGCGGCGATGAGCGAACGCAGGTCGGTCTGCGCGGCGAGGCCGGGAACCGAGGCGAGTTCACGGAACCGCACCTCCCGTCCGGAGTCGGCGTACTCGGGATTCTGATAGTGGGCGATGAGCGGCTGCACCATCTCCGAGTTATCGAGGGTGAGCACGAGCACGCGGGAGGCGTCCTCGGCGCGGGGGCGGGCGGCGACGTCCCGGCGCGGCTCGGTGAGCGCCTTGACGGCGGTGGAACGGTGCAGCGGAGCGAGGAAGGAGTCCGGGGAGGTGAGCAGCGGCGAGGGGTCGGTGAGCAGGTGGCGGGTGGGGTGGAACGCGATCGCGAGCGCGTCGGTGAGCCGGCTCGCCGCAGCCGGCATGTCGGAACGGGCGAGGGCGGCATCGGCGTCGCGCAGGGTCGCGGAGAGCACGTCGTCGAGATCCCCGGGGGCAGTCCCCGCGTCGAGTTGGGCTTGCACCCGGGCGGCGTCGAGTTCCCGTTTCGCCGGGCCCTGCGCCCGCTGCGCCGCGGCCCGCAGCACCTGCGCGGCATCCTCGTGGTGGCCGTTATCGGCGTAGAGCGCGGCGACGTGGCGTGCGGAGGAGACCCGCACCGAATCGGAGGCGGGCAATAGCGAGTGCCCGGCCCACGCGAATCTCCCAGCTGCACGCACCGCTCGCAGGCGCATCGCCGCAGCGAGCACATCCGCACCTTGCATGAATGCTCCTTGAGAATTGACTACCCCAACTGTACTGCCCCGAAACCCCCTCCCGGCATTTGTTTGGCACAATCACGGTGTGCTTGGTCCGTACCGGAAGATCTTCGCCTATCCGGGGGCATTACAGTTTTCGATCGCGGGAGTGCTCGCCCGTTTCCCGATCTCGATGGTGACGATCTCGATCGTCCTGCTCACCTCGGAGGTGTACGGCGCGTACACGGTGGCCGGGGTGACGGCGGCGATCTACACGATCAGCCAGTCGCTGTGTGCTCCGCAACTGGCGAAGCTCGTCGACCGGTACGGGCAGGCGAGGGTGATGCGGCCCTTCCTCACCGTCGCGATGACGGGCCTCACGGGCCTCGGGCTCGCCGCGGGGGTGCACGCGCATCACGTGTGGGTCTATCTCGCCGCGGGCGTAGCGGGCGCGAGCGTGGGGTCGATGGGGGCGATGACTCGCTCGCGGTGGAGCTACGTCATCACCGAGCCGGGCAGTCTGCACACGGCGTACTCGTGGGAATCGGTGCTGGATGAGTTCGTTTTCGTTGCCGGACCGGTGCTCGCCACGTTCCTGGCGACCCAGTTCAATCCGCTCGCCGGCCTCGCCGCGGCGATCGTCATCGCCGGGGGTGGGGGCTTCTGGTTCCTCGCCCAACGCGCGACGGAACCGCCCACGCTCGGCCGGGAGGGCGAGTCCAGCGCGGGTACGGTACTCGCGGACGGGGGGATGATCGTCGTCGTCGCGATCTTCCTGTGCCTGGGGACGATCTTCGGCGCCTCGGACGTCTCCTCGATCGGCTATTCCGAGGCGCTGGGCAAGAAGGAGTACGCCGGGCTCGTCCTCGCCTCGCTCGCCACCGGTTCGCTGCTGTCCGGGTTGTTCTACGGCACCCGGTCCTTCCTCCTGCCACTGTGGAAGCAGTTCGTGTTCGGGATCCTCGCGGTGGCGATCGGGGCCAGCCTGTTCATGGTCATCAGCGGCCTGCCCGTCCTCGCGGCGGCAATGTTCGTCACGGGTTTCGCAGTCGCCCCGACCATCATCTCCGGCAACAACCTCGTGCAACAGTTCGTGCCCCGTCATCGCCTCACCGAGGGGCTCGCGTGGACAGGCACCTCGATCGGTCTAGGCTTCGCCCTGGGCTCGGCGGTCGCGGGGCGGATCATCGATACCTACGGTGCTCGCAGCGGCTTCTACGCCGTGTTCGCCGCCGCAGCGATTGCGGCCGCGACGGCGCTCGCGTGCGCGCCCGTGCTGCGCCGGCGCCATCTCGCGGCGCTGCAGGAGAACGTGAACGGGCACCTGCAGTAGCAAACTGCTAGGTGCGCGCGGCGAGAATTGTTTAGGCTCGGGGCATGACGTGGCGAGAGAAGTTCCATCCGCTGGTGGAATCCACCAAGCAGGCGGTCTCGAAGGTACGGGCCGGTTCCCGAGAAGAGGAGGGGCCGCTCGCGATCGCCCTCGCCGGCGGCGGCGCCCGGGCTTCCTTCCAGATCGGCGCGCTCGCGTACCTGTACGACTACGAAGAGATCGTTCCCGATATCTTCACCGGCACCTCCGCCGGGGCGATCCTCTCCTCTGCCCTCGCCCAATACTCCGATCCCGAGAGTCAACGCGAGGCGCTGCGGCACGTGGAGGAAATCTGGTCGAACATGCACTCCAGCTCCGACATGTTCGAAGAACTTGCCTGGTTCAGCAAACTCCGCACGCACCTGCCCACGTGGATGAAGGTCGTTTCGCTGCGCCAGGAGTCGCACCGCCGCTCGCTCACGCAATCGATCCAGGCGGCCTTCTCCGACATGTTCGGCAAGAAGGAGGAGGCCCAGGTCGCCGCGTCCACCGAGGTGAAGGCGGTGAGCCCGATCGAAACCCTGACGGCGCTCTGGGAGGGTGCGCGGGCGACGACGGACCTGCAGCAGATCATCCGCGGGTTCGGCTCGGAGGCGAGCGCCTTCCGCCCCGGGCCCGTTGTGCAGAAACTCCTCGCGCCGGAGGTGTTCGACCCGCTGCGGCTCGCCGCCTCCTCCGTCACCTTGCGCATCAGCGTCGTCGGGTTGGAATCGGGCAAGCTGCGTTACGTAACGGGCCGTGGGGAACTACGCGATGTGAATGATCAACCACTGGAGCTGCCCGGGGTGGACTTCGTCGAGGCGATCACCGCCTCGTGCGCCATCCCCGGGGTGTTCCCGCCCGTGGAGCTCGGCGGGGAACACTACGTCGACGGGGGGATCCGGGCGAACCTTCCGACCGATATCGCCTACAGCCTCGGCGCTGGGCGCGTGATCGCGATCGTCTCCGGCGCGGAGGGGCCCTCCGCCGTCGAGAGCTTCTCCGGCGGTGACCTGCTGGAGATCCTCATGCGTTCCTCGGCCGGGATCATGCCCGATGAGTTGGAGAATCTGCAGATCCGGCTCGCCCGCGCGCAGGGAGCGATCGTCATCGATCCGGTCATCGACGTGCACGACACCCTCACCGTTGATCCCGGCCTCATCGCGATCGCCACCGATTACGGGTGGATGCGGGCGCAGGACATCATGACCGGCGCGGACGAACAGACCCAGCAACTCACCCACGACATCATCGATATGCGCCGACACCTGTGGGCGCTCGAGGATCGGTTATTCGCACCCGTAACGGACGCGCCCGAACTCATCGAGGAGAACCCCGCGGCCGACCTTGAACAGTTGGGCGAGCTCAAATGGCACCTTCGTTCCCTGCTCGAGCGAGCTCCCGCGGGTTACCTCCCCGAGGGCGCGGATACGTGGTGGCAGACGTGGGAGAAGCACCCCTACCCGATCGAGGAGAACCCCGCGTGGCACACCGGCGCCCCGGCGGAGGCCTGAATCAGGCCATTGCGAGCTGGCGATCCTCGGTCGACGCGTGCACGAGGCGGGCGTAGGCGCCGCCGCGGGTGAGGAGCTGGGTGTGCGTGCCCCGTTCTAAGATCCGCCCCTCGTCGAGGACGACGATCTCGTCGGCCTCGCGCACGGTGGAGAGCCGGTGCGCGATCGTCACCGTGGTGCGGTCGCGGGCGAGTTCGTCAAGCGCCGCCTGCACCGCGCGCTCCGTCGTGTTGTCGAGCGCGCTCGTCGCCTCGTCGAGCACGAGGAGCCGCGGGTTGCGCAGGATCGTGCGGGCGAGGGCGATCCGCTGTTTCTCCCCGCCGGAGAACCGGTGCCCGCGGGCCCCGACAACGGTGTCGTAACCGTCTGGGAGGGCCGCGATATCATCGTGGATCTGCGCGGCCCGGGTGGCCTCGATGAGTTCACGGTCAGTCGCCTCGGGGCGGGCGTAACGCAGATTCTCCGCGATCGAGGCATGCAGCAGGTACGTATCCTGGCTGACCACCCCGACGAGTTCCGCGACGTCCTCGAACCTCAGGTCCCGCAGGTCGACCCCGTCGATCCGCAGCGCCCCGGAATCGGGATCGGCGAGCCGGGACAGGAGGTTCGCGAGCGTGGATTTCCCGGAACCCGTCGCCCCGACGATCGCGAGGGTGGAACCGGCCGGCACGTCGATGCTGATGTCGGCGAGGGCCGGGCGGAGCGCCCCGGGATAGGTGAAGGAGACGGTATCGATCTCCAGGTGACCACCGCCGCTGGGGATCGGCGTGGGCCGCTCCGGCTCGGTGAGGGTGACGGGCAGGTCGAGGTATTCGAAGATGCGGGAGAACAGCGCTTTCGAGGTGGTGATCTGCACCCCGACGTTGAGCACGCCCATGAGGGGGCGGAACAGTTGGGATTGCAGCCCGGCGAACGCGACGAGGGTTCCGATCGTCATGCCCCCGGAGGTCGCCGGGAGCCCGGCGATGAGGTAGATGAGGGCGGGGATGACGGAGAAGATGATCGAGAGCGTGGCCATCCGCCACCGCCCGGCCACCTGGGATTGCACCTCGAGTTCCCGGAGTTCGGCGGAGGTGGCGGCGAACCGCCCCGAGAGCCGCTCACCGGAGGCGAGGGTCTTGGACAGGTGCACCCCGGAGATCGAGAGGGATTCTTCGATCTGGGTCTGCAGGTCGGCGAGTGAGCGCTGGGCGCGGGAGGCGACCCGGCGGCGCATCTGGGCGACCCGGCGGGTGAGGAAGATCGCCGGCGGGAGCACGATGAGGCTGAGCAGGCTCAGGCGCCAGGAAAGCGCGAGCATCGCGACCGCCGTCCCGATCACCGTCGTAACGTTCGAGGCGATCGAGGTCGCCGAGTTCGTCACGACCGACTGCATCCCGTTGATGTCGTTGGTGAGTCGGGACTGCACCTCCCCGCCGCGGGTCCGGGAGAAGAAGTCCAGGGGCATGCGCTGCAAGTGGGTGAACACGTCGGTGCGCAGCCGGTGCATGATCGACTGGCCGACGTCGGTGGCGATCCAGGTCTGCAGTATCCCGAACACAGAGCTCACTACCGTGATCGCGACCATGCCGATGACGATCCACACGAGCAGCGGCACGTCCTGGTGGGGAATCGCGTCGTCGATCGCCCGCCGGACGAGGAACGGCTGGGCGAGGCCGACCAGCGACGAGACGACGATGAGCGCGCTGACGACGAGCACCCGCCACCGATACGGGCGGAACAACCGGGTGATGCGCCGCATGGAGACCGGGTATTCGCGGAGCTGCTCCACGTCCTCCGGATTCGTACGCGAGGGTCCGCGCCTGCTGTGGGGAGTTTGGGTAGCCATACGCCACCTCCTAACGACTTTGTTGAGGTTACCTCACTATGTGGTAACCGGTCAATGCGGTATCTTGGTGGCCGTGGACACATTCGACGACACCGCGCGACTCCTCATGGCCGTCGCGCGCCGGATCCGGCGCGCCCGCACCCGCGCGCTCGCCCCGTACGGGCTCACCCCGCATCAAGCGGTCGCTTTCCTCACGATCGCCCGCCACCGCCATCACCACGAATGCGCGGAACTGCGGCTCTCCGATCTCGCCCGGCGGCTCCGGATCGCTCCCCGCTCGGCGACGGAGGTGGTGGACGCGCTGTGCGAGCGCGGCCTGGTGGAACGGGAGCCCTCGAGCACCGACCGGCGCGCCACCTCCCTCGTGCTCACGGCCAAGGGCCGCGGCATCCTCACCGACGTCAATAACGCGAGCCCGGCAACCGAGGTGTTTGCGCCCCTCAGCCCCGCCGAACGTGCCACCCTGGAGGAGTTGCTCACCCGGGTCCTCGACGCGGACCCGCCCCCGGACCCACGCGCGAGGCCATGACCGAAACTCCCGCGAACCATGCATTGAAGACCGCCTCTTCTCTCTCCCGCGATGCGGGGATCACCGCCGCGGTCACGGTGCTGTTCTTCCTCCTGCGCGTGCTCGCGGTGTCCCAGTGGAATTGGTACACCGCCGCCGAGGTCGCGGCGACCGTGGACTTCGGCGACGCCGCGTCCATCCTCCTCGGCACGATCTTCGCCGAACCGATCGTCACCGGGATCCTCATCATCATCCTCACTCCGCTCATCATCGTCACCCTCATCTGGCCGCCGACGAAGAACCGGAAGACCCCCATCGTCACCGCGCTCTTCCTCACCGGGATCGCCGCGCTCGCCGGGTCGCTCATCATCACCTTGGCCGAATGGTGGATCCTCATCGGCACGACCCTCGCCACCCTCGCCCTCGCAGCGGTCCGGGTGTTGTGGAAGCACGGGCTGCTGCACCGAGCGTCGCTGCGCCTGCTGAGATCTCTGGGAATGCTCGGTATCGTCGGCGCGCTCGTCATGGCCGCCGGCGTCTCCACCCCGTGGGTCGCGCTCGAGCAGATCGAGACGGATACCGGGCCGATCTACGGCTACGTGCTGGAGACCCCCTCCGGATACCTGAAGGTCCTCACCCAGGACCCGCGCGAAGTCCACACGCTCATCTCCTCCACCGTGCACTCCCGGGAGGTGCTCCTGGAGTGAACCGCGAGACCTATCCGTGACTTTTGTGCACTAAACTGCACGCAAGCCCCTCCCTCCCTACGACGCGAGGAAGGCGGTAGAAGATGCGCCTGGCTGCGCGCACAGCGAATCAAGATGAAGGATCGACATGACACACCACTTCTTGCGCCGCCGAGCCCTCGGGCTCGCCAGCGCCCTCGGCGTTGCCGCGCTCGTGCTCAGCGGCTGCGGATCAGACACCACCGACGACCCGGACTCCCCCGAAACCGCTGACGCAGGAGAAGCCGAAGGCGGCGAGCTCGAGGCGATCACCGTCGGGATCAGCCAGTTCGTCCAGCACCCCGCCCTCGATGCGGCGACGGCCGGGTTCAAGCAGGCGTTCGCCGACGCGGGCTACGTCGAAGGCGACACGGTGACCTTCGATGAACAGAACGCCCAGGGCGACGTCGCCAACACGACGACGATCGCCCAGCAATTCAGCAACGACGACGTCGACCTCGTGCTCGCCGTCGCGACCCCCGCCGCCCAGGCTGCGGCGCAGAACATCCTCGACGTCCCGGTGATGTTCACCGCCGTCACCGACCCGGTCGAGGCCGGTCTCGTCGATTCCGAGGATGCCCCGGGCGGGAACGTCACGGGGACCTCCGACATGAACCCCGTGGCGGATCAGATCGAACTCATCAAGGAGATCGTGCCCGAGGCCGCCAAGGTGGGTATCGTCTACTCCTCGGGTGAGGTGAACTCCGAGGTGCAGGTGGAGCTCGCCAAGGAAGCCGGCGAGGAACTCGGGATCGAGATCGTGGAGGGGACGGTGACGAACTCCTCGGAGGTCCAGCAGGTGACGGAATCCCTCGGCGATGTCGACGCGATCTACGTGCCGACGGACAACCAGGTCGTTTCCGGGATCTCCGCTCTGGTCCAGGTCGCGGAGGACAACGGCATCGCCGTCATCGGCGCCGAAGCCGGCACCGTGGAAGGCGGCGCGATCGCGACGATCGGGATCGACTACGAACGCCTCGGGGTGCAGACCGGCGAGATGGCGCTGCGGGCGCTCGACGGGGAGGACCCGGCGTCGATGGCAGTGGAGACGCTCGACGACCTCGAACTCGTCGTCAACCCTGACGCGGCCGAACGCATGGGCATCACGCTCCCGGACGGCTTCGAGGACCAGGCTGACCGCGTTCTCTAGCACTCCCTCCCGATCTGAAGGGCACCGCCATGATCGGCGCACTTGAACTCGGATTCATCTACGGAATCATGGCCCTGGGGGTCTACCTCACCTTCCGGGTGCTGAACTTTCCCGACCTCACCGTGGACGGCTCGTTCACCTCCGGCGCCGCAACCGCCGCGATGCTCATCCTCGGCGGTCACAGCCCCTGGCTCGCAACGCTCGCGGGAGGCGGGGTCGGCTTACTCGCCGGTGTGTTCACCGGCCTGCTGCACACCAAGGGCAAGATCGACGGTCTGCTCGCCGGGATCCTCACGATGATCGCGCTGTGGTCGGTGAACCTGCGGATCATGGGGAAGGCGAACCTGCCGCTGCTGCGCGAGACGACGCTCATCTCCCCGATGCGGGAGGCAGGTTTCCTCGGCAAGAGCGTGATCGGGATCTTCATCTTCGCGGGGGTGGCGCTGCTGTTCACCATCGCGGTGCACTGGTTCCTGCACACCGATCTCGGGCTCTCGATCCAGGCGACCGGGAACAACGGCCAGATGATCCGCGCGCTCGGGGTGAACACGGACCGCACGTCCATCCTCACCCTCGCGCTATCGAACATGTTCGTCGGCCTGTGCGGCGCCGTCATGGCGCAGTATCAAGGGTTCGCGGACATCTCGATGGGCATCGGACTCATCCTCGTCGGGCTCGCCTCGGTGATCCTCGGCCAGGCGCTCCTGGGCCAGCGTTCTATCTTCGTCGCCGCGCTCGCGGTCGTCATCGGTTCAGTGCTGTACCGGATCATCATCCACTTCGCGCTCGCGGTCGGGCTCAACCCGAACGACATGAAGGCCGTCACCGCCGGGCTCGTTATCGCCGCGTTGCTGCTCCCGCGGTGGGGATTCCTCAGGAAACTCCCCTCCATGCGCGGGACGAGGCTCGTGCCCGCCGCGGCGGTCGCCGGCGGTCGGCGCAGCGATGAACCCGCTGGAAAGGGGGCGTGATGCTGCGCATCGACGACATCTCCAAGACGTTCTTTCCCGGCACGATCAACGAACGCAAAGCGCTCGTCGACCTGAGCCTGCACCTGGAGCCCGGGGATTTCGTCACGATCATCGGTTCCAACGGGGCGGGGAAGTCGACCCTGCTCAATTCCATCGCCGGCCGGCTCGGGGTGGATTCGGGCACGATCACCATCGACGGCAAGGCGATGAAGGGCCTCAAGGAGTTCCAGCGCGCCCGCTACGTGGGCCGGGTGTTCCAGGACCCGCTCGCGGGCACGGCCCCGGATCTGACCATCGAGGAGAACCTCGCCCTCGCGCTCCGGCGCGGGCAGTCCCGCGGGCTCGGGCGGGGAGTGACCAAGGCCCGCCGAGCCCGGTTCGTCGAGGAACTGCGCTCGCTAGATCTCGGGCTCGAGAACCGCCTGCGGGCCCGGGTGGGGCTGCTCTCCGGCGGCCAGCGCCAGGCGCTCTCGCTGCTCATGGCGGGCTTCACGCACCCCAAGATCCTCCTGCTCGATGAGCACACCGCGGCGCTCGACCCCCAGCGGGCGGCGCTCGTGAGTGACCTGACGAACAAGATCGTCACGGGCGAGGGGCTCACCACCCTCATGGTCACCCACAATATGGAGCAGGCGATCGCGCTGGGCAACCGGCTCGTGATGATGCACGAGGGCAGGATCATCTTCGAGGCCTCCGAGGCCGAGAAGAAGCACCTCACCGTGGCGCGGCTGCTCGAGGAGTTCACCAAGACCAAGGGCGCCGCGCTGGATGACCGGACGCTGCTGACGTAGGGGTTATTGCAGCGCTGCTCCGAGCGCGATATCGATCATCGGGCCGAACGACTGCTCGCGCTCGGCGGAGGTCGTCTCCTCGCCGGTGATGATGTGATCGGAGACCGTGCACACCGTGAGCGCCCGCGCCCCGTGACCGGCGGCGATCGTGTACAGGGCGCTGGCTTCCATCTCCACTCCGAGCACCCCGAACTCCGCCATTCGCGCCGTGATGTCCGGGCGCGGGGAGTAGAAGGAATCGGAGGAGAACAGCAGCCCGACGTGGCTCGTGACCTGCGGCATCGCCTCGGCGACCTCGGCGGCCCGGCGCAGGAGCGAGAAGTCGGCGACCGGGCTGTAATCGTAGCCTTCGAACCGGATCCGGTTCATCGACGAATCGGTGCATGCCCCCGAGGCGAGGATGACGTCGCGGATCCCGACGTCCTCCTTCAGGGATCCGCAGGAACCCACCCGGATCAGGGTACTCACCCCGTACTCGCGGACGAGCTCCGTGGCATAGATCGCGGCAGAGGGCTGCCCCATCCCCGTTCCTTGCACGGACACCCGGTGGCCGTTCCACGTTCCCGTGTAGCCATACATCCCGCGCACCTCGTTGTAGCATTCGGGATCTTCGAGGAAGTTCTCCGCGATCCACCGCGCCCGCAGCGGGTCGCCGGGAAGGAGAACGACGGGTGCGATCGCCCCTGGGGAAGCGCCAATGTGTGTACTCATGACGCCAGCATAGAGCTCATTGCTCAGGGGAAATGGACTTCTCCCCTTTGCTCCTGCAGGAGCGTCGCTAGACTAGCGAAAACGTATGTAGTTGTAACGATGGGAACTCTCCGGCCAATGGTCACCTCACTTACCGAGTCACGCACCTCCTTCCTTTCGGCGATCGCCTCCGAATCCGGTGAAGATCAACAACTCATCGAGCGACTCTTCGAGCATGTGGCGACCGAGGATCTCGCCGCCCGCGACGCCGCCTACCTCGGCGGCGCGGCCCATTCCCTGGCGAACCTTTCCCGCGCCCGTGACCACGCGACGGAGGTGCGGGTGTTCACCCCCTCCTCGGCCACCCACGGGTGGACCTCCCCCCGCACGGTCGTGCAGGTCTGCACGGACGATTCGCCGTTCCTCGTGGACTCGATCACCGAAGCGATCTCCGCGCTGGGTTACCGGGTTCACCTCATCGTGCACCCGATCATGCCCGCCGGCATCGCCTCGGGCCGCGCCAACGGCCGGGATGAATCGTGGATGCACATCGAGATCTCCCGCCTCGCCGACGAGGAGTCCCACGAACGCGTGCGCTCCACGCTCACCCGGGTCCTCTCCGACGTCGCGAAAGCAGTCGCGGATTGGCGGCCGATGCGCGAGAAGTGCCTCGCGATCGTCGAGGAGATCAGTGCCTCGCGTCCGCCGACGGTCCCCGCGCAGGACGCGGAGCGCGCGATCGAGTTCCTCACCTGGCTCACCCATGACCAATTCACCTTCCTCGGCTACCGGGAATACACGCTCACCGAAGACGACGGGGAGCTCGCGCTCGCGCCGGTGCCCGGAACGGGGCTCGGGATCCTCGGGGAGGAAACCTCCCGAATCTCCCGGTTACGCCCCGAGGCGCAGGCAACGGCGCGCGAACCGAGGCTGCTCACGATCACCAAAGCGAACTCCCGGGCCACCGTGCACCGCTCGGCCTACCTCGACTACATCGGCATTCGCACGTTCGACGACGAGGGGAACGTCACCGGCGAGCGCCGCCTGCTCGGGCTGTTCACCTCCTCCACGTACGCCTCCTCGGTCACGCAGGTGCCGATCATCTCCGCGAAGGCCGAGGAGATCATCCGCCGCTCGGGCCACTCCCCCGACTCCCACTCCGGCAAAGACCTCCACCAGGTGCTGGAGACCTACCCGCGGGAAGAGCTTTTCCAGGACTCGGTGGAGAATCTCACTCAGATCGCGGAAGAGGTCGTGTACCTCGAGGAACGGCGGCGCTCGAAGATGTTCGTGCGCACCGACGAGTTCGGCCGGTTCATCTCCGTGCTCGTGTACATCCCCCGGGATCGCTACTCCACCGCGGTCCGGCTGAAGATCGAAGCGCTGCTCCGCGAGGCATATGACCCGGAGACGATCGACTTCACGACGAACATCTCCGAATCCCCCCTCGCGCAGGTCCACCTCGTGCTCCGCATGCCCCGGGGGGAGGACCTGCCGAAGGTCGACGTCGCGGCGTTGCAGAACGACCTCAACCTCGCCGTGCGCACGTGGGATGATCAGCTCGTCCACCTCCTGCGCGAAGCCCACGGTGAGACGGTTGCCTCCGAGATCCTCGCCGACTACGCGGGCGCGTTCAGCGCCGCGTACCAGGACACGATCAGCCCCGCCGCCGCCGTCGAGGATCTGGATCTGCTCCGCTCCCTCACCAGGCCGCAGGACGTGCGCGTTCGCGTGGACCACAACGGCACGTGGCGGTTCCGGGTCGCCTCTTACGTCGAATTCCCCCTCACCCAGGTGATGCCGATCCTCACCGCGTTCGGGGTGAAGGTCGTCGACGAGCGGCCCTTCCCGGTCACCCTCACCGGCGAGCGCAGCCGCCACATCTCCGATTTCGGTCTGGAACTCGGCGACGGCGAGCACGCGG
>DATGUB010000042.1:0-12384 GCA_035301585.1 Beutenbergiaceae bacterium
ACTCGCACGTAGGCTTGCGCGCCACAGGCATCACAACGGTCAGCCGTGGTCAGTTCGGGTACTGGGTCGGCGGTAGTTGCTTCGTTTCTCATCAATGTGCTCACACCAGCATGTAACCATCTCTCACGCGATTTCGTTCCCCCGAAGGCCCCACGTTCGCTAATCGCGTACGAAGCGGGCCGTCCGGGCGGCAAACACCGACGGCGGTGCTCGAAATCCGCGAGATTGCACGTAAACTAAGGCCGTGACTGCGACCGAGACTAGTTATACCGCACGGCACCTATCTGTTCTGGAGGGCCTCGAGGCGGTGCGTAAGCGCCCCGGGATGTATATCGGTTCCACCGACTCCCGCGGGCTCATGCACTGCCTCTGGGAGATCATCGACAACGCCGTCGACGAAGCTCTCGAGGGGCACGGCGACGCGATCGAGATCCTGCTCCACCCGGACGAATCCGTGGAAGTACGCGACAACGGCCGCGGCATCCCCGTCGACAAGGTCAAGGACGTCGGGCTCTCCGGGGTCGAGGTCGTGTTCACCAAACTCCACGCCGGCGGGAAGTTCGGCGGCGGATCGTATGCCGCCTCCGGTGGACTGCACGGGGTGGGCGCCTCGGTCGTCAACGCACTCTCTGCCCGGCTCGACGTCGAGGTCGACCGCGGGGGCAAGACCCACGTGATGAGTTTCCACCGGGGCGAACCGGGGCAGTTCGACGACGCGAGCAGCCTCGGCCCGGACTCACCGTTCACGGCGTTCACGAAGAAGACGATGCCGAAGGCCGCCGGGAAGGTCGCCCGCGCAAAGACGGGCACCCGGGTGCGGTACTGGGCCGATCGCCAGATCTTCCCGCTCTCGGCGCAGTTCTCCTACGACGAACTCCTCACCCGCGCCCGCCAGACCACCTTCCTCGTGCCCGGCCTGCAGATCACGGTCCGCGATGAGCGGATGCTGCCGGGCACCCCCGGCGAAGAAGGCCCGGTCGAAGAGGTCTTCAAGCACGAGGGCGGGGTGGTGGACTTCGTCGAGTTCCTTGCGACCGACGCCGCCGTCACCGACACGTGGCTGATCAAGGGCAACGAAACCTTCACCGAGACCGTGCAGGTCCTCGGCAACAACGGGCACCTGAAACCCAAAGAGGTCGAGCGTCACTGCGAGGTGGAGATCGCGCTGCGTTGGGGGCAGGGGTACGACACGGAAGTCCGCTCCTTCGTCAACATCATCGCCACACCCAAAGGTGGCACCCACCTGAACGGTTTCGAGAACGGGCTCGTGCGCACCGTCCGCAAAGAGGTCGAAGCGAACGCCCGGCGACTGAAGATCTCGGCGAAGGATTCCAAGGAGCGGATCGATAAGGACGACGTCATGGCCGGGCTCACCGCCATCGTCACCGTCCGCGTGGCCGAACCGCAGTTCGAGGGCCAGACCAAGGAGGTGCTCGGCACCGCCGAGGTGCGGCAGATCGTTTCCCGGATCGTCAGCCGCGAACTCACCGAGATCCTCACCTCCAGTAACCGCAAACTCAAACCCCAAGCCACCGCGGTGCTGGAGAAGGTGGTCGGGGAGATGCGAGCACGGATCGCGGCGCGCACCCAGAAAGAGATATCCCGGCGCAAGAACGCGTTGGAGAATTCCACCCTGCCCGCCAAGCTCGCCGACTGCCGCAGCAATGACGTCGAATCCTCCGAACTCTTCATCGTCGAGGGAGATTCGGCACTCGGGACGGCGAAGCTCGCCCGCTCCTCGGAATTCCAGGCTCTGCTGCCGATCCGCGGGAAGATCCTCAACGTCCAGAAGGCCTCACTGGCGGACATGCTCAAGAACGCCGAGTGCGCGGCGATCATCCAAGTGATCGGCGCCGGCTCGGGGCGCACCTTCGACCTGGAGGCGGTCCGCTACGGCAAGGTCGTGTTGATGACCGACGCCGACGTCGACGGCGCGCACATCCGCACCCTGTTGCTCACCCTGTTCTTCCGGTACATGCGCCCGCTGGTAGAGGCCGGACGCGTGTTCGCCGCGGTCCCGCCGCTGCACCGGGTGGAGGTACCCGCCCAGGGGCGGGGCAAGGCACAGGTGAAGTACACCTACTCCGAACCGGAACTGCGCCGTTATCTTGCCGATCTGGACCGGCGAGGGCGGCGTTACAAGGAACCGATCCAACGGTATAAGGGGCTGGGGGAGATGGACGCTCGCCAGCTTGCGGACACGACGATGGACCCCGCCAAACGCACCCTGCGCAAGATCACCATGGCCGATGAAGAGGCCCTGCGGGAGGCGGAGCGGGTGTTCGAACTACTCATGGGCAATGAGGTTGCCCCGCGGCGAGAGTTCATCGTCGCGGGGGCAGGCGAATTAGACCGCGACCAGATTGATGCGTAGGGTGCACTTGAGCCGAACGGCAGTCCGCCGCCCGGTGTGAGACTCACGAACTATGACTACGCCAGAAGAAATCACCCAGCCGCTGAGCGTGCGCGCGCAGGCGCCCGCCGAACAGCCCCCGCTGCCGAGCGTCGAGGGGCTGCAGTGGCGCGGGCTCGGGGCAGCGGACCTGGATGCGTTCCACGCGCTTGCCCTGCACCTGGAAACCGAAGACGACCTGCTCTTTCGGTCCACGCCGGAGGAGAGCCAGGATCGACTCATGTCCACCGGCGTAGCCAACGGCAACGTCGTCGGGGCGTTCGATGACGCCGGGGCGCTCCAAGCGTTCGCCGGGGTCCGCCGGGCCCCCGAGGACGAGGGCAGCGTGCGCGTATTCCTCGACGGCGGTGTCAGCCCGGCGTACCGGCGCAAAGGCATCGGGACGATCCTGCTCGACTGGCAGATCGCCCGGGCCCGCCAACTGCTCGCTGAATCGGATCGCCACGTGCCCGGTCGGATCGTCGCGAACGCCGAGGAGAACCTTCCTGACGCCGTGCACATGCTCGTCAGCCGCGGGTTCCGCCCGCAGCGATGGTATTTCGACCTGCGCCGCGACCTGTCCCAACCGATCCCCGATCTGGAGCTGGAACGGAGCCTGCAGATCGTGCCGTGGAGCGAGGATCTCAACGAGCAGTGCCGCCTCGCCCACAACGACGCCTTCGAGATGCACTGGGGCTCGGAACCGAGCAGCCCCGAAACCTGGGCCGAGGACCGCGAGTTCCTCACGCCGGAATGGTCCTTCCTCGTGCTTGACAACAGTTCTGACCGGTCGAAGGTCGTCGGCTACCTGCTCTCGGGCCGATACGAGCAGGACTGGGACTCGCTGGGGTGGACCGAGGGCTACATCGACATGCTCGGTGTGCGGCAGGCGTGGCGGAACCGCGGAATCGCGACGGCCCTCGTCGCCCACGCGATGAAGATC
The DNA here is from genome assembly GCA_035301585.1 of Beutenbergiaceae bacterium. GTDB lineage: Bacteria > Actinomycetota > Actinomycetes > Actinomycetales > Beutenbergiaceae > HY158. The sequence continues at coordinate 3,336 of DATGUB010000042.1, forward strand.
TACGCAGGCGAGGGGATCGAGTACGCCGCCGTCGGCGTGGACGCGGCAGCGCCGTCGAAAACCTACGGCCTGTTCTCGACGTTGGATTTCGAGGCGATCCGTTCCTCAACGATGTTCGCCATCGAGATCTAGACCGGACCGGCTCTAGCCGATCGCGACGATCGGCGCGGGTACCGGCGTGCCGGAACCATCTCGGCGATCGCCCGTTTCCGGCAGGTCGAGGGGACTGCCACCCGATACGAGCGCCCGCGCAGCACCGGGTACGGCCGCCGCGATGTACAAGGTGTCTTCGCCCTTCAAGAACCGGTGCGCGCGCACCCCGCCGGTGCCGCGGCCCTTGGCTGGGAACTCATCGAAGTTCGTCACCTTCGCCGTGCCGCTGACGGTACCGGGAAGCGCGGTGCGGTTCCCGGCCACGGTGACGACCTCGGCGGGGGTGCCTGCGGGGATCACCCCGAAGAACAGCGCTTCCGCGTCAGCGGCGAGCCGGACGCCCGCGACCCCGCCCCCGGTGCGGCCCTGCGGGCGTACCGCGTCGGCAGAGAAACGCAACAACTGGGCGTTATCGGTGATGAAGACTAGATCATCATCGTCGGCAGCGGTGCCGATCCCGATGACTTCATCGCCTTCCTTGAGCGAAATGATCGACCAGTCCTCCGCGCGGGCGGGCCAGTCGGGGCGCACCCGTTTGACGACCCCGTCGCGAGTGCCGAGCGTGATCGGCGCCTCGGAGTCGGCGAGTGGGGCCAGGCCGACGACGCGTTCACCCGCAGCCAAGGTGATGAGTTCAGTGACGGGGATCCCGCCGGCCAGGCTCGGCGCGTCCTGGGTCGGGGGGAGAGCCGGGACGTCGACGACGTTGAACTTCACGAGCCGGCCCTGGGAGGTGACGATACCGAGCTCCCCGCGCGCCGTTGCCCCGACCTTCGCCGTGATCGCATCGTGGGCGCTTCGCTCGCCGACGCGGCTGGGCCGGTCCGCCCCGGCGGTGCGGGCGAGTAGCCCAGTTCCAGAAAGCAGCACCCAGCACGGATCGTCCGGGATCTCCAGGGGCGCAGCCGAAGAGGAGGACACCGCTACCGATGCGTCGGACTCCAGGAGAACCGTGCGCCGGGGGGTGCCATGGGCGGCCGCAACTTCCGCGAGTTCCTCGGAGACGACCTCGCGCAGAAGCTGCTCGTCGGCGAGGATCGCGCGCAACCGCTCGATCTCCGCTTCCAACTCCCCGCGTTCGGTCTCCAACTCGATCCGGGAGAACTTCGTCAGGCGGCGCAGGCGCAGTTCGAGAATGTACTCGGCCTGGGTCCGGGAGAGATCGAACACGATCATGAGGCGTTGGCGGGCGGACTCGACATCGTCGGAGGAACGGATGACGGCGATGACCTCATCGATATCCGCGATCGCGATGAGCAGCCCCTCCACCAGGTGGAGCCGGTCCTCCGCGGTGGCGAGCTGGTGCTCGGTTCGGCGGCGGACGACGATGAGCCGGTGGTCGACGTACACGGCGAGCAGGTCGCGCAGGCCGAGCGTACGTGGTTCGCCGTCGACGAGGGCGACGTTGTTGATCCCGAAGGAATCCTCGAGCGGGGTGTGCCGGAAGAGGTTGGCGAGAACCGCCTCGGGATTGAAACCGGATTTGATGCCGATCTCCAACCGGAGCCCGTGGGCGAGGTCGGTGAGATCGGCCACCGAAGAGATCCCCTGGACCTTCTTCGCCTGCACCGCGGCCTTGATCCGCTCAATCACCCGTTCCGGGCCGATGAGGTAGGGCAGTTCGGTGACGATGATGCCCCAGCGCCGCGGGGTGATCCGTTCGATCTTCGTCGTCGCTCGGGTACGGAAGGAGCCCCGCCCGCTCGCGTAGGCGTCGCGGATCCCATCGAGCCCGACGATCTTCCCCCCACCGGGAAGGTCCGGCCCCGGAACGAACCGCAGCAGTTCCTCGAGCGTGGCATCGGGGTGGGCGATGAGGTGACGGGCGGCGGCGATCACCTCGATGAGGTTGTGCGGTGGCATGTTCGTCGCCATCCCCACCGCGATCCCCGAGGCGCCGTTGACGAGCAGGTTCGGCAACGCGGCCGGCAGCACATCGGGCTGGGTGAGCTGGTTGTCGTAGTTCGGCACGAAGTCGACGGTGTTCGCGTCGAGGTCGGCCGTCATCACCAGGGCCGCGGCGGCGAGCCGGGCTTCGGTGTAGCGGGGCGCGGCGGGACCGGCGTCGAGCGACCCGAAGTTCCCGTGGCCATCGACCAGGGGCAGGCGGAGCGTGAAATCCTGCGCGAGACGAACGAGGGCGTCGTAGATGGCCGCGTCCCCGTGCGGGTGGAGCTTTCCCATCACCTCACCCACGACCCGGGAGGACTTCACGTGGCCCTTATCCGGGCGCAGTCCCATCCGTGCCATCTGGTACAGGATCCGGCGCTGGACGGGCTTCAGGCCGTCCCGAGCGTCGGGCAGCGCACGGGAGTAGATCACCGAGTACGCGTACTCCAAGAACGAGGTCTGCATCTCCTCGGACACATTGATATCAATGACCCGATCGTCCGGCGTTTGGGTAGGAGTGTTCGATGACATGGCCCCATTCTCCCAGGTTCCTCGAGCATTTTGCGCCTGCGACACTGTGATCTGCCCGAGCCGGCCCCCGGGCTGTACCCGCCCCGCCGCGGGCGCGAGCACACTACCATCGGGGTATGAGCGAAACCGCCCCGTACCCCAAACATTGGGAAGCCGACGTTGTTCTTCGGGACGGCTCGACGATGAGGATCCGGCCCATCGACCCCAGCGATGCTCCGTCGCTGCAGAGCTTCCACATGGCGCAATCGGAGCGGTCGCAATACTTCCGGTTCTTCGCCCCGATGGCGCGGCTCTCCGACACCGATCTGCACCGGTTCACGAACGTGGACTACACCGACCGGGTCGCCCTGGTCCTGGTCTCGGGCGACGAAATCGCCGCAGTCGGCCGCTACGACAGGTTGGTGGGGGACCGGGATTATCCCGACGGTGACGTCGCAGAGGTCGCCTTCAACGTCTCTGATCAGTCCCAGGGCCGGGGCCTGGGCTCGGTGTTGCTCGAGCACTTGGCGGCGGCGGGCCGGGAACGAGGCATCCGCCGATTCGTCGCTGACGTGCTGCCCTCGAACACGCGAATGCTGCGGGTGTTCTCCGATGCGGGGTACGACGTGAAGCAACGCTTCGACGACGGCGTGGTGACCGTGAACTTCACAATCCGGCCGACCGATAGATCCATGAAGGTCCTCGCCGAGCGGGAACGGCGGGCGGAGGCGTTGAGCATGGGCCGGATCCTTGCGGCGACCTCCGTGCTGTTCTACGGTGCGGGGTCGGAAGGCAGCGCGCTGGCGACGGCGGTCCGCGTGCAGGTGGAGGAGTCGGCATTCCACGGGGAGGTACTCGAGGCAGGTTCCCCCGCGGCGCTCACCGCAGTGCTCGCCGGCCGGGAAGGTCCCCTCGACCTCGCCGTCGTCGGCGCGCCCGCCGCCGAGCTGCTCGACATCATTCCCACGCTGGGGGAGGCGGGGCTCGGTGCCCTGCTCGTCCTCACCGGCGGGTTCTCCACGACCGCGGGGGAGGAGGGTATTCCCCAGTCGGAGCTGTTGCGCGCGGTGCGCCAGAGCGGCATCCGGCTCGTAGGGCCCCGCTCCTACGGGGTCCTCGCCCGCGGCGACCACGGCCCGTTGCCCGCCCTCCTCGCTCCCGAGACCCCGATCACCGCCGAGGACGGCATCGGGATCTTCTGCCAATCCTCCACCGCCGCACGCGCGTTGTTCGCTGGGGCGAAGGAACGCCGGTTGCCGCTGTCCACCGCCCTCGTCGCGGGACACCGGGCGGATGTTTCGGGGAACGACACGATGCAGTTCTGGGCGGGGGACGAGCGCACGAAGGTCGCCTGCGTGCATCTGGAATCGATCGGGAACCCGCGCAAATTCTCCCGGGTCGCCCGCCACCTCGCCCGCGACCGCCCCGTCATCGCGGCGATCGCCGGCCGCTCCGGGCAAGTGCGCGCCCCTGGCCATCCCGTTCGAGAGACGAACACGCCGCGGCGCGCGTTGGAAGAACTCATGAACCAGGCTGGCGTGCTGCGGGCCCGCAGCGCCCCCCAACAGCTCGATTGGGCGATGGCGTTCTCGACCCAACCCCTCCCCGCGGGGGACCGGGTGGCGGTGCTTGCGAACTCCGGTACCTACAACGTTGTGCTCCAGGAGCTCATCACGGCAACCGGCGCCGACCCCGTGGGCGGGATCCCCGCCCTCAACCCGGTCGCAGGGGTGGCGGAGTACGAGAAGGCGCTCACCGACCTCGCCGCCCGGCGCGACTGGGACGCCGCGGTGCTCACCTACGGCCCCTATCTGGGCGACGCGGGCGAGGAGATCGCCCGGCTCGCCGCCGCTTTCGCCCGCGATACCGGGCGCACCGTCGTCGTCCATATCCACGGCCTCACCGGGGTGACCGAAGCGCTCACCGATGGTGACGTGCGGGTACCCGCGTTCGCCAGCGGGGAGGACGCGATCGATGCGTTGGCAGCGATGCGCAGCTACGCCTCCCGGCGCGACACCGAGCCCAGCCCCCGGGTCGATCCGCCCGGAATCGACCGGCGCAGCGCCGACGCGCTCATCGCCGAGGAGGTCTCCCGTCTCCCGGCGGGGGAACGAAAACTCCTCACGCCGACGGCGGCGAAGGATCTGCTTGCCTGCTACGGATTGGACGTCCTGCCGGCAACCACCGTCGCATCGGTGGAGGAGGCCGTGATCGCCGCCGAGGAGATCGGTTGGCCCGTCGCGCTGAAGACCGCTGACGCCGTGCTGCGCCACCGCGCCGATCTCGGCGGAGTCCGCCTCGACCTCGGCTCGGCCGAGGAGCTTCGGGCCGCATACGACGCAATGGCCTCACGGATCAGCGGGCTCGGGCGGTCCGCGGAGGAGAGGTTTGAGGTCCAGGCGATGGCACCCACGGGGGCGGCCTGCGTCCTCGTCGCCGAGGAGGACCCACTGTACGGCCCGATCGTTTCCTTCGGGCTCGGTGGAGACGCGATCGAACTGCTCGAGGATGTTTCCTACCGCGTGCCTCCGCTGACCGAGGCCGACGCCGTCGACCTCATCACCTCGGTCAAGGCCGCCCCGAGGCTGCTCGGGCACCGGGACCTACCGCCGTTGTTCGTCGAGGGACTCATCGACGTCGTCGCTCGCCTGAGCGTCCTCAAAGAGGAACTCGCCCCGGTCGCCCGCGTGGAACTCAACCCCGTGCTAGTGGCGGAAACCACCGTCGCGATCATCTCCGCCGATGTTGTCATCGCCCACCCGGCCCGGGGCGATATCGCTCGGCGAGTCTTGCCGGAATGAGGCAGACTAGAGGGGTGGCAGGTCAGCAGTTGAAAGCGTTAAGTAAAGACATCGAGCGGGCGGGTTACTACCCCGCGATCGTCTCCGACGTAGTGCACGTGGCCCTCGCGGGCGAGGAAGTGGTGAGCCACCTGGTGCACGCCGAAACGGTTTTTGACCGTTCCGAAGTGCGCCGCCACCTCACCACCCTCGTGCTCACCGCGACCCGGTTGATCATCGCGCACGTCGACGACGTCCCCGCCGAGCATCCGGAGATGCCGCCCGCCGCGGCAGCGACGACCGAATCGGTGCCCTTGAAACAGATCAAGGCCGTCGGCATCACCCACGGAATCGCCGACCCCGCCCAGTACCGGCCCGGCAGCGCGGCCGCGGAGATCACGCTCGCGATCTCCTGGGGCGCGGTCTCCCGGGTGGACCTCGAACCAGCGGTGTGCCCCGATCCGGACTGCGATGTCGACCACGGCTACACCGGTTCGATCATGCCCGACGACGTCGTCGTCCGAGTATCGGAAGCCGCCGAAGGCCAAGCGGCACTCAACGCCGCGGTCCAATTCGCCACCGCGCTCTCGCACGCAACCGCAGACGCACGGCAATGACGCACCCCGCGCCCTTGACGAAAGAGTGGCGGCCGGCCCCGTCCACCCCGTGGCTTGGGGAGGTGCTCCTCGGCGCGGTGGGCGCCGTCCACGGCGAACTGCCCGCCATAGCGTTGCGGGCGCCCGGGGGGATGCGCCGATCCGCCCGCACCGTCGCCCCCGGGGTGAGCGATCTCGACCCCACCGAACAGCTCGCGGCCGTCAACCCGTCCACCACCGCGGCCGTCAACCGGCTCGGCCTGCCCGAGGCGGAGCGGGCCGTCGTCATCCTCGTCGACGGGCTCGGCCAGTGCAACCTGCAGGCGCGGGGGGAGCGAGCACCGTTCCTCACCAGCGAATTTCTTTCGCAGACGGGCCAATCGGCCTACCCTTCGACGACCGCGGCCAATATCTCCTTCCTCGGCACCGGGGTCAAGCCCGGGCAGACCGCGATGGCCGGATACACCGTGCGCAATCCCGATACGGGCAAGGTGATGAACCTCATCTCCTGGGCGGGCGGGATGGATCCGCTGGAGTGGCAACGGGTGCCCACGGTGTTCGAACGGATGCAGCGCGCGGGCGCCCGCTCCGCGCACGTGAGCACATGGCGGTTCGAGCGCTCGGCCCTCACCCAGGCGGCGCTGCGGGGCGCGGAGTACATCGCGGCAGAGACGCTGGCCGAGCGGGTCGACGCCACCGCGGAGCTCCTGCAGCACACGGACACGAAGGTCGCGTACCTGTACTGGGCGGAAATCGACGCCGTCGGGCACCTGCACGGGTGGCAGACCCCCGAGTGGGACCGGGAACTCGAGCACCTCGACGGCGAGATCGCCCGGCTCGTGTCGCTGCTGCCCCCGGGCACGCTCGTTCTCCTCACCGCCGACCATGGCATGGTCGACGTGCCGCAGGGCGCCTCGAACACCTTCGGCGGCCCGGCGAGGATAGACGTCAACGCCCACGCCGAACTTTCCCGCGGGCTCGACCTCGTTGCCGGGGAGAACCGCTTTCTGCACCTGTTCACCCGCGAGCCCGACGAGGTCGCCCGGCGGTGGGAAGACTTCCTCGGTGAACGGGCGCGCATCTACTCGCGGGCGGAGGCGTTCAACGCGGGGCTGTTCGGACCTGTGCGCCCCGACGTCGCAGATGTCGTGGGCGATGTCATCGTCGCGCTCCTCGGCGACCTCTCCATCGCGGACCGATCCCGGGTGAGCGAGGGGATGTTCGCCCTGCCCGGGCTGCACGGTTCGGTAACGGAGTGGGAACGGGCCGTTCCGATCCTGTCGCTGTTAACGAGCTGAGGCGAGTGGCGGGCCGAGCAGGCCGCGAGATTCCGCGAGATAGCACGCTCCGCACAGGGACTCGTACTCTACACAGTCCCCGTCGATGGCAACCTGATCGCCCTCGAAGATATACCGGCCCCCGACCCGCCTGCCGTTGAACATCGCCTTGCGCCCACACCGGCAGATGGTTTTGAGCTCCTCCAGGGTGTGGGCGAGCTCCAGCAGGCGGGCCGATCCGGGAAACGCCTTGGTCCGAAAATCGGTTCGGATCCCGTAGGTCATCACCGGAACATCATCGAGGACGGCGATCCGCAGGAGGTCGTCGACCTGCTCGCGGGTGAGGAATTGGGCTTCATCGACCAACAGGCAGGCGATCTGCGCATGGCCCCGCGCGGCGTGGAAGGCCTCCCGGATCGAGTCCTCGGAGGTGATTTGGAAATCAGAATCGCGTTCGACACCCAACCGGGAGACGATGCTCGTACTGCCCTTGGTGTCGGTGGCGGGCTTCGCCAGGAGGACCTGCTGGCCCCGCTCTTCATAGTTGAAGGCCGCCTGGAGCAACGCGGTCGACTTACCGGAGTTCATTGCTCCGTATCGGAAATAGAGTTTGGCCACGGTAGATGTTTATACCAGCAGCGGCGCTGCCCGCAGGTCAGTCGTTCTTCGCGCCGAAGACAATCTCGTCCCAACTCGGCACGGAGGTGCGCCCGCGCCGGCTGCGTTTACGCTGCTGAGCAGGGGAAGACTCGGGTTCCTTCGCGGGCTCGGCATCCTCGGGCTCTTTCGCGGACTCCGGAAGTTTCAGCACCGTCGCGTCGGTTGCCTCATGCGGCCGGGACAGCGGCGGATGCGCGGCCGGTGGTTCATCGTCCCACAGCGTGGGCTCCGTGTGCGCGTCCGCTTCGAGGGGTTGGCGCACCCCGCGGGCCGCGTCGAGCTCGGCAAGAATCGAATCGGTCGCATCAGCCGTTTCCGGATCGCCGGTGTCGGCGGGGATCCCGCCGTCGGACTCCACGTCGTAGAACCGGTCCTCCACCGGCGTGAGGTGGCGGTAGGGGGAGTCCGCGAGGTCGATCTCCGAGAGCCACCGCGCCTCGTCGTCGAGCGCCTCAAAGGTGCCGGAGGTGAGGTTGACCTCCCACGAGGCGAGGAACTCCTGCTGGCCCGCCTGGTACCGGGCGGTCACGTGCCACGGCGCGTTCTCGGGTCGGTAGGCGTCCCAGCTTACGTCGGTGACGTTGCGGGCGGCGAGCCGGTCCACGACGAGATCACCGAGGGTGGGGGCGTCCTCACCGCGCCCGGTCCGAAGCGACCGGGCCCGTTCGGCGGCGAATTCACGCTCGGCGAGCACGGGCCCCTCGTACCGGCGGACCTGGTCAACGGAGACGTTCGCCTGCTCCGCCACCTCCTGCGCGGAAGCACCGGCCCGGATGAGCGCCTGAATGTCCCGGGGGCGGATCGTTGCGGAACGCAGTTGTTCCAACTGTGGCCGATCACGCCTGACAGCCGCCCGGAGGGCTTCGGTGATGGCAAGTTGATAACGCTGATTGGTGGCATCTTTAAACACGAGATGCTCGCCGTCGTCGTGGATTCCCACAAGTTCGAGCTCGACCATATTCGGGTGTTCCCTCCTTGCCTTCTGACCGAGCATCTCACCCTCATAGCGCAAGTGCCAGGACACACCCCGGTGTGGCGGAGAAATCCACCCAAAAAGTGCGATGAAAATGCGAAACCGATCACAGTTGGGGGTTCGAGGATGCATAAAGTCGATGAATGTTGCAGAATCCGATCGCGACCTGGAACAAATCTGTTCATGAGTTGTTTGTAAGGGCGTACCCCC
>DATGUB010000043.1:0-6098 GCA_035301585.1 Beutenbergiaceae bacterium
AAGATGTACCGGCACCTGGTTGAAAAAGCGGACAGGGAGGTCGAGGTGGAGATCGCGGTGGATGAGACGGCGGACGTGACGACGCCAGCTGAGCATGTCTACTTCGTCACCGAACTCAACCGCCTCGGCGTTCGTTTCACAGGGTTCGCCCCGCGCTACATCGGGGAATTCGAAAAAGGCGTCGAGTACATCGGCGATATCCAGGTACTAGAAGACTCCCTCCGGGTGCACGCCGGGATCGCCCGAGCCCTGGGCCCGTACAAGCTGTCCTTGCATTCGGGATCCGATAAGTTCAGCATCTACGACGTCGTTGCGCAGACCACTGGCGGTTTGGTGCACCTGAAAACCTCCGGGACATCCTGGCTCACCGCGCTGGAGGTCGTCGCCGCGCACGAACCGGACGTTTTCCGCGAGATCTATACCGTGAGCCGCAATGCCTACGTGGACGCGCGTGAGAGTTACCCGGTATCGGCGGATCCGAAAGACGTGCCACCCGCGGAGGCAGTCGCCGATGCGCACCTGCCGGAGCTGCTATCTTCGGTCGCCACTCGGCAGGTGCTCCACGTCGGTTACGGAGACGTGCTCGGAGTTTCCGAACTCGACCGGCAGATTCGGCAGATCCTTGCCACCGAGGCGAGCGAGTACCGTGACCGGCTGCGGGCGCATATCGGCCGCCACCTCGTTCCTTTCAACAACAGCGCTTACCGCGCCTAGTTCTCTTTGAGGACGAACGCCCGGTAACCGAACGGGCCCAGGTCGACGTCGTATGTTCCGCGTTTGCGCTTCACCGGGTGGGGATAGATCGTCGCCACGGTTTCGCCTGTGCCCAGATCAACGACCTGGTCACCATGGGCGAGATTCTTCGAGGAAACCGTCGCGGTGATATCCCGCTCCGAGAAGTTGAACACCGAGACCTGCACAGCCCCGATCGCGAGCCGGTTGACGAGCACGAGCACAGCGGGATCATTCGACTTCGGTACGCTCAACAACTCCCCGGTGGCGATCCCGTGCGCGTCGCGCATCTGCAACATCGAGGAGAGCCGGTTGACGAAGGAGTTCGGATCCTCGAACTGCTCGGGCAGCGATCCGTACAGGGCGCGGGCCCGGGGTATTCTGCCAGGAGAAGACTCGGCTTCCGGGGCCCAGCCCATGAGGTCGTGCGCGCCGCGCTCGAGCCAGCGGGTATCGCCGGTCGCGATGAGGTCGGGCACCTCCTCCCGGGCGAGGGGGAGCGCGCCCACGAGGTCCCACCCGGAGAGCGCGAACACCCCGGGCTGCAGCGCGTTGAACGCGGCGAGGAGCAGGTGCGCCGAACGCACGCGTTCGAGCTGCCCCTCGTCCAGGTCCGCGAGGTCGGAGATCCCCAGTGCGGCCGTGACGACGGAGGCCGTGGTGCATGCGATCCCGTTCTGCGTGAACGGAGCGTTGTACGGCCCCGCGGCGCCGGTGAGCCGGGTGCGCAGATCAGTTCGGATCTCGTCGGCGAGGGCGGCCCCGGTGACCCGGCGGCCACGGAAGTTGAACTCGTCAGCTGCGTGCGACGTCGTGAAATGTACGAGTTCGTAGGTGAGTTCATCGTGGTTCTGCAGCGCATGCACGAGCGAGGCCTGATCAACGCCGTATCGGATGCCCTCTTTGAGGGTCAATCGTAGGAACTCGATGTCGCCCGTGGTGAGGGCGTGGTGGTAGCCGGGGCGGGTGATGAAGTCGTAACTGAGGTCAGCGCCGGTTTCGGAGGTGAGCGCGATCGCGTCGATCGTGAGGTTGAGCTCCTGGAAGGTGAACCCGCCCACCTTGCGCACCATCGAGCCGATGATCTGGTTCGCGGTCACCGACAGCGGATGGCCTTCTGACCAGGCGGGGGCGCCGTCGTTGCCCTCCTCGGCGCGTTCGACGCCGAGGAAACCGTTCGCGTCCAACCGGAGCCCGCCCGCCCCGAGGTCGAGCAGGGAGTGCAGCGCATCGCCGACGACGACGCGCATTCCCGCGAAGGTCGGATCGAGCCAGTCGATCGTGGGCTGGCCGTCCTTGAAGTAGTGCAGATACACCCACCGGTGCATCTCGCCGTCGACCCCGAGGACCTCCCGCGTGGCCGACCAGTTCGTCTCCTTCACCCCGGGCTCGTAGAAGATCACCCGCTGGAGCTCACCGATGATGAACCCCTCCTCCTGCAGGCGCTGTTCCACCTCGGGGCTGAGGTTGACCGAGTCCATCCCCTCGGGGACCTCGGGCAGCAGGTGCCAGGCCTCCTCGGGGATCGAGACCATGTGGTAGATGCCCGGGTAATCCGAGTGGTTCATCTGGGCGAGAAGGAAATCCGCGCCCTTGCCGGTGTGGCCGGGAACGATGTCGTCGATGATCGTCCCCCCGTGGCGCACCGCCACCTCTTGCATCGCCCGGAACTCATCCTCGGTGCCGAACAGGGGGTCGATCGCCATCGAGATCCGGTCGAAGTGCCCGTCGATACTCGGGGTCTGCGACCATCCGCTCAGCCCGCCCGCGAGTTTCACCGGGCCGGTGTGGATCGCCCGGATCCCGATCCGGCCGAACGCCTCCCACAGGTCATCGGACCCGAGCGCGCCGAGGAAGGATCCCCCCGCGGTGATGAGCGAGAGCGGGTACGCGGTGAACCACACCGAGGCCGTATCCACGGCCCGGCGGGGCAGCGGACGTGCGTAGGGGTTGTTCCACATCTCGAACTGCCCGGTGAGTTGCCGGGAGACGTTGACCGCATCGTGCAGCATCGACTGATCGACCAACCAGTCCACGTAGGCGGGGTTGGAGGCGCGGGGGTCGAACGGCGGCTGCAGCGCGGTGACCACTTGGTGCCGGCGCGCTCGCGGCCGCAGGGAGCGGGGCCGGGCAGGATAGAAGTGGTCGGCGAAGTTCCGCTCCTCCTCGGCCGATTCCGCGATCTCCGGTTCAAGGTCCGTGACGCCGGGAGCGGGGATCGGGATGGAATCCGTGGGGGGATTCGAGTGCTCAGGCACCACGCCTCCGATCAACTACGGTGCGAAGTTTACGTACGGCCACGGAAAGGACCGCAAGGTCGGGTTCGTCCACCACGAGCGCCCCGCGCAGGGACTCCAGCGCGCGCCGGCCCACCTCGCCGCCCGCGGCGAACCACGCCTCGAGATCGACGGCGGTGAGGCCCGCGCCGGTCTGCTCCACGATGACGCTGACGAGATCGGTGAGCACGGCGTACAGGTCCTCCCGCAGCGAGGAACGGGCGAGGGAATCCCACCGGTCCGCCTGCGAGAGCGCGCGCACCTTGGTCATGAGCGAGGTGAAGCCCACCATGTCCGCGGCGCGGAAGTACAGGCGAGCCACCTCGCGCGGGTCGGCGTCATGGGTCTCGGCGACCTCGATGACATCGAGCATCCGCACCAGCGGCAGCAGCCCGGCCCCCCACGCAGCGAGACCCTCGCTCACCCCCGCCTCGAGGTAGGCGCTCTTCGCCGCCTCGTACTGCTCCGCCTCGGCGCCGACGAGCAGGTCGGGCAGGTCGGCCTGGAGCTCGGTGAGCAGCGGAGTGAGCCGCTCGATCGCCTCGGTGAGATCGAACTCGGGCCGGTAGATGAGGAAGTGCCGCACCGACCGGTCCAGGGCGCGGCGGAAGAGCATGTACAGCTCGCTCTGCACGTGCGCGGGCACGTGGTTATCGGCCTCCCCGACGGCGTTCATGTACTCGGAGATCCGGAAGATCTCCCGGCTCGCCATGTACGCTCGGGCGATCGTCGCGGGATCCGCCCCGGTCTCGTCCATCGCGCGGTAGGCGAAGGTCAGCCCCCCGCGGTTGACCATCGAGTTCGCTACCTCGTTGACGATGAGGTTGCTGCGCAGCGGGTGGGCCTCCAGCGCGCCCGGGAACCGCTCCCGCACGGGCGCGGGGAAGTACTCGGCGAGCACCGCGGCGAACCACGGGTCGTCGGCGAGGGTGGAATCGGTGAGGTCCGCCTTGAGCGCAAGTTTCGAATACGCGATGACGACGGCGAGCTCGGGTTGGGTGAGCCCCTTGCCTTCCGCGCGGCGCCCGTTGAGTTCCGCGTCGTCGGGCAGGTCTTCCAGCGCGCGCACGAGATCGCCGCGCTCCTCGAGCCAGTGGATGACCCGTTGGTGCACGGGAAGCATCCGGCCCGCGGTGAGCAGCGTGTTCGAGAGCAGCACGTTCTGTTCGTAGTTCGTGGTGAGGACCTGCTCGGCCACTTCGTCGGTCATCTCCTGCAGGAGGTCATTGCGTTCCTCCAAGGTGATCTCGCCGTCGCGGATGAGGCCGGTGAACAGGATCTTCAGGTTCACTTCCTTATCCGAGGTGGTCACCCCCGCGGAGTTGTCGATCGCGTCGGTGTTGACGGCGATCCCCGCCTTCGCGGCTTCGATGCGCCCGCGCTGGCTCACGCCGAGGTTGCCGCCCTCGACGATCACCCGCGCGCGCAGTTCGCTCGCGTCCACCCGCACGGAATCGCCCGCGGGATCCCCGATCTCCGCATGACTCTCCGTGCTCGCCTTGATGTAGGTTCCGATCCCGCCGTTGTAGATGAGATCGACCGGGGCGCGCAGGGCGGCGCGGATGAGATCGGTGGGGCTGAGTTCCTCGGTGTCCTCGGCCAGGCCGAGGGCGGCGCGGATCTGCGGGGTCGTGGGGACCATCTTCGCCCCGCGCTCGAACACCCCGCCCCCCTCGGAGATGAGGTCGGGGTTGTAATCCGCCCAACTCGACGACGGCAGGTGATAGAGCCGTTCGCGTTCCTCGAAGGACACCTGCGGGTCGGGATCGGGGTCGATGAAGACGTGCCGGTGGTCGAAGGCGGCGATGAGCTTGGTGTGGCGGCTGCGGCGCATGCCGTTGCCGAACACGTCCCCGCTCATATCCCCGATGCCGACCACGGTGAAGTCTTCTCGCTGCACATCGGTACCGAGCTCGCGGAAGTGCCGCTTCGTCGATTCCCACGCGCCGCGCGCGGTGATTCCCATCCCCTTGTGGTCGTACCCGGCCGAGCCGCCGGAGGCGAAGGCGTCATCGAGCCAGAACCCGTACTCCCGGGAGACCTCGTTCGCGGTGTCGGAGAAGGCCGCAGTTCCCTTATCCGCGGCGACGACGAGGTACGGATCCTCGCCGTCGTGGCACACGACGTGGGCGGGCGCCGCGACCCGCGCGCCCTCGCGGTTATCCGTGATGTCGAGCATCCCCCGGATGAAGCTGCGGTAGGCGTCCTTGCCCGCCTCGATCCACGCGGCCCGGTCCGAGGGGGCGGGCAGTTGCTTGGCGACGAACCCGCCCTTCGAACCTCCCGGCACGATGACGGCGTTCTTCACCATCTGCGCCTTCACCAGCCCGAGCACCTCGGTGCGGAAATCCTCGCGGCGGTCCGACCAGCGCAGGCCCCCGCGCGCGACCGGCGCGAATCGTAGGTGCACGCCCTCCACCTGCGGGGAGTACACCCAGATCTCGGCCATCGGGTGCGGCTGGGGCATCCCGGGCACCGCGGCGCAGTCGATCTTCATCGAGATCGGGAACGTGCCGGGGGCGTCCGGGTCGATCCTGCCCGCCGCGAGCCCGGCGTAGAAGTTCGTGCGCTGGGTGGCTTGCACGGTCCCGATGAGCATCCGCAGCGCCCGGTCGTCATCGGCGCTGCGAACGCTTTCCAGTTCCGCAAGGAGGGCGGCGCCCTTCTCGCGGGCCTCCTCCTGCCGGGCGGCGAGATCCACGGCGCGTTCGGGGTTGAACCGGATGTCGAAGAGTTCGGCGATGCCCGCCGCCATGATGGGGTTCTGCACGAGCGCCGTCTCGGTGTAGGAGAACGCGTTCGAGGGGCTCACCTGGTGGGCGTAGCGGCCGAGCGCGCGCAGGATCAACACGCGTTGCCAGGGCAGGCCCGCGTGCACGATGAGGGAGTTGAGATGGTCGCTCTCGGTCTTGCCCAGCCACACCGCCCGGAAGCCCTCTTCGAACTTAGCCGCGTGCTCGCCGTCGCCGAGTTCCAGACCGAAATCGGAGATGTGGCGGCTGCGCTCGCCGGTGAGGGTGACCGGGAAGGGCCGCTCGTCGACGACCTTCACCCCGAACGCGGTGAGGATCGGCATCACCTGGGTGAGGG
>DATGUB010000044.1:0-6651 GCA_035301585.1 Beutenbergiaceae bacterium
GGGGCTGGAAGTGTTCGGCGAGCCGATCCTGAAATCCGAGGCGGTCCTCATCCGCCCCAGCGGCCCGGTCAAGGACGGCCTCAACGTCCTCGACCGCCGGATCAAATCCGTCAAGGTCGCCCGCCGGTACGTGATGATGGACTACGACGTGCCCAGCGATCTGGTCAACGCCGCGGTGGCGATCACCCCCGGGTTGGAATCGCCGACCGTCTCCCCGTTGCACTCCGATGGGTGGGTGGCCGTCCGTGCGATGGTCGACTCCGACGCCACCCATCGGGTGATGGATCAGTTGTACGATTTGGGCGCCCGCGCGATAATCGTCACCTCGATCCATGCCTGCAGACTCTAGGACGATGAAACCCACCACCGCCGCCATCCGCCCCCGCTGGGCACGGATCGTGGCGGGATTTTTGCTCGTTCTCGTGATCGCCGGCGCGGGGATCCTCATCTCGGCGATGGTCCGCGCCGGCACGGAGCAACCGCATTACACGATGGCGATCGTCATGGTCAGCCTCGCCGCGGTGGTGTTTTTGGTCATGCAACTATCGGTCGTCGCCAAACCGCGGGCCGAGGGGCTGTACGTGCGCAACCTCGTCTACCGGCGCCACCTTCAGTGGGCGGAGATCATCTCCGTCCGCTTTTCCCCCGACCGGCCCTGGGCGCAGCTCGACCTCGCCGTGGGGGAGCCGCTCAACGTGATGGCGATCCAATCGGCTGACGGCGCGTACGCCCAGGCGGAGGCGGAACGGCTCGCGGCGTGGGTGCGGATGGGAGAGGCGGAGGAACCGGGGCGGGATTAGAGATACAGCCCGGTGCTCACTTCGACCCGCTCGGCGGCCACCGCATGCAGCTCCTTCTCCCGCAGGATCACATAGGTGGCACCGTGGATCTCCACCTCATGGGTGTTCTCTGGCGCGAAGAGCACGTGGTCACCTACCTTCACGTGACGGGCCTGGGGACCGGTGCCGAGGACTTCCGCCCAGACGAGGCGGGCGGCCATCTGCGCCGTGGCCGGAATTATTATTCCCCCCGAGCTGTGGCGTTCGGTGTTCTCATCGGGACGCACCAGCACGCGGTCGTGCAGCATCATGATCGGCAGTTTGCCGGCAGGTAAGTCAGACACGAAGATCTAGTTTACGCGCTGGCCAGGAGTTCCCGAGCAACCCACCGGCCCGCGGCGGCGGCAGCGAGGAACGGGGTGGGATCCTCGGCCAGGCTCCGCCCCATCGTGGAGAGCCGCACGGGCGCGGTTTCCAGCGCTTCCACAAGCCCATCGACCGGTTCCCGGGCGATCCGGTGGCGATCGGCGAACACCCCTGCTTGCTCGCTGACGAGCCGCCCGAACTCGCCTGCCAGTTCGGGCACGACGACGGTGATCGGCTCGTGGGTGAGGCGGGCGTAGACGGTGCTGCTGTGGTGGGAGATCCCGTAATGACGAGTCCGGGCATCGCTGGCGGAGACTCGCAGCGAGCCGACGGCGACCCCGCCAAGGACGTTCGTCGCGTTGAGCGCCTCCCCGGTGGAGGTGCCCGAGAAGCCCCACCTCGTGCCCGTTCCGAGGTTACCGGGGCCTTGCGCAACGATCGCGAGGTCGGCCCCCGCGACGTGGGCGGCGGCGAGCAGGCCGGTATACACGTTCACCGCCTCATAATCACCCCCGTAGGCCTGGCCGACGGTGATGGACCGGTGCACCCAGCCCGCCTCCCGAAGCTCCGCGGCGGACCTGGAGAACTGGAACGGGAGCGCCCCACCGTCGGTCATCACGTAGGCGATCTTCGCCGACGGGCGCACATTGCGCACCCCGGCGATGATCGCGGGCAACGCCGAGTGCAGATCGGCAGTGATGACCGGGAACCCCGCGAGGTCATCCGCGTCTTTGAGCACCTGGTGATGGTCCGACTCCTCTTCATCGACCCCGAGCCGTAGGGTTTGCAGCGGGGTGTAGCGGGCCTTGACGATGTGACCGGGCGCGGGCGGGGGATCGGCCGGCAGCCGGTCGGGGAACGCGACGACGAAGGCATATCCGCCCGTGCCGAGCTCCCTGTGCAACGCAGCAGTGGTGAGGATCACCACGTCACCCACGTCACCCAGCCCGGTCATCTCCGTGTACGAGAGCGCTCGCACGTTGGTGGGATCGCCGTCGCCAGGATCGACAAGGGCAACCGTCAGTTCTTGCACTCCCGCCCACGGCTGGGACACCTCGGTCACTACGCCACGCCGCCATATCATCATGCCTTCGAAGGTATCGCGGTTAGGCTAGGAATGTGGCACGCCGCGACGAACCGGAGGGTGACGGGTGAGCATTCCCGCCCACGAGAGGTTACTGGATCTCATCATTGCTCTCGCCCAGTCGCGGGCGCCGATGACCCGCGCGCAGATCCGCCGGCAGGTGAACGGCTACACGCAAGACGACGGCGACGCACGCACGACCGCGGCGTTCGAGCGGATGTTCGAGAGGGACAAGGAGACCCTGAAAGAACTCGGGATCCCGCTCGTCACCGTGCACGGAACCGGGCACTACGACGACATTCGATACCAGATCGATCTCGAGGAATACACGCTGCCCGACGTGCAATTCTCCGCCGCCGAACTCGGGGTGCTCGCCGTCGCCTCCCACGTGTGGGACGGTTCGGTGCTCGCGCGGCAGGCCCGTCGGGGCCTGACGAAACTTCAGGGCGCGACCCTCGTGCCCGCGGAAACGGGTTTCTCCCCGGCAGTGCGCCTGCACGAGCCTGACGCGGCGCTTCCCGACCTCATCGACGCCATCACGGCGCGCAGCGTCGTCACCTTCACCTACGCCGCAGCATCGACCGGCGCGCGGACCCAGCGGAACGTCGAGCCCTGGCAGCTAACCGTCAAGGACCAGGGCTGGTACCTGCGCGGGTGGGACCGGGACCGGGAGGCGGGCCGGGAATTTCGGCTATCGCGCATCACCTCGCGCGTGAAACTGCAAGACCTGCCGTTCACGGGGCCGCAGGCCCGCGACGTCGAGGAGGAGACCGACCACGAGATCGCGCGCTTGGCGATCCTGCCCGGGGCCGCGACGCTGCTGCGCGCCCGAGGGCAGCACACCGGGGCGCACGGTGACCGCGACCTCATCGAACTGCCCGTCGCCGACCTCACCTCCTTCGCCGGGGAGATCGCCGCATATGGTGGGGCCGTCGTCGCGTTGGGCCCGCCCCGACTGCGGGAACTGGTGATCGGCAAATTGCGGGCGTTGGCCCAGCCGGGGGAGGAGGACCGATGAGGGAACTCACGCCAGAACGCCTCACCCGGTTGCTCGCGATGATCACCTACTTCGCCGACGGCCGCCAGGTCCCGTTCGCCCAGGCGGCGAAACACTTCGGCATTTCCGAGAAACAGCTGCTCGACGACGTCAATACCCTCTGGGTCGCCGGCGCCCCCGGATACACGCACGCGGAGCTGCTCGACTTCGAAGCCTCCGCCTTCGACGAGGGGCTCATCAGCCTCCGCGAGAGCCAGCAGATGGATCGGCCGCTGCGGCTCGCCGCGAGCGAAGCGGTGACCCTACTCGTCGCCCTCAATTCCCTCATCGCCAGGCTGGGTGAGAGCGAGGTGCTCCGGAGCACCCGGGCAAAGCTGCAAGCCGCCGCGGGTGAGGCCGCGCAGGCAGCCGAGGCGATCCACATCGCCCGCACCCCTGAGGCGACCCAGAACGTCCGGGAAACCGTGGAGCACGCCCTCGCCCAGGGTCGGCAACTATGGCTCCACTACGTCTCGGGCACCGACGAGGAATCCACCCGCACCGTCGACCCCGGGGAACTCAACGCGATCGGCGACCACTGGGTACTGACCGCGTGGTGCCACAACGCCCGCGGGCAGCGCCACTTCCGCCTCGATCGGATCCTGGAGATCCGCCCGCTGGACACCCCGGTCTCGGAGCGGTCCGAGGCGCCCCGGTTCGCGCCCATGGACACCTCGAGGTTCGCCCACCATGTGGAGCTGCGCCTCGCACCCCGGGCCCGCTGGGTCGTTGAGCAGATCCCGGTCGAGTCGGTGACCGAACACGAGGACTCCTTCACCGCCGTCATCGCCGCCGATGATCCCGCCTGGCTCGACCAACTATGCCTGCGCCTGGGAGATTCGATTCTGAACATCCACCCCCCGAGTGCGGCGGCGCGCGTGGCCCGCCTCGCCGCCGATGCGTTGTCGGCGTACGAGGGGTAGGCTGGCAGCCATGTCGATAACCGGTTGGGTCCTTCTGTGGGTGGCACTCATCGTGGGCGCGCTCGTGTTCTACGCGTTGATCGGGCTCCACCTGTTCCGCAAGGCGCAGAACGTCTTCGCCCAAGCCCAGGAGAGCACTGAGGTTTTTGAGGCCTACGCCCAGGCAGTGGAATCGATTGAGGAGACGACCTTCGACACCCCGCCCGCGCTGCTCGCGGGCGAGGAAGAGAAAACGCGGTGGCGCGACGCCCGGCGCCTGAACCGGGCGCGCCGTGGGCAGCGGAAATTCCTGCGACGGAAAGCGACCCTGCGGCGGTGGGACGACGTTCTCGTTCACCCGCCAAGGGTCTAGACTGACAGGTGCGTCACTCGTGCTTTTTGGAGAACAGCCATGATCCGTAACCCTGCTTTCTGGGCAGTGCTCATCCTTCTCATCATCCTGTTATTCGGGGCGTCGAAGCTCCCGGACATCACCCGCAACGTCGGCAAGTCCATGAAGATCTTCAAACAGGAAGTGCGCGACCTCCGCGACGACGACGACCGGCCCGCGCCGCCGATCTCACACAACCCGAACCCGCCGCAGAACTCCGATCAGCAACACCCCGGGGATCAGCCTCCCCAGGCGCCGAAGCCCCCTGCCGACCCTCGGTGAGCGGCGTTGGCAACAAAGAAGAACCCTGAGGGGAGGATGCCCCTCGGGGAACACTTGAGGGAGTTTCGGCGCCGCTTCATCCTCGCAGGCATCGGCATCATCATCGGTGCGGTCATCGGCTGGTACCTCTACGACGACGTTTTCGCTGCCCTCAAAGCACCGTTCGACACCCTTCAGGAACGCGGGCAACTCGCGGAGCTGAACTTCTCGGCGATCGCCGGCTCCTTCGATGTGAAACTGCGCGTGGCCGCCTTCATCGGGTTCGTGCTCGCCTCACCGTGGTGGATCTTCCAGATCTGGGGATTCATCAACCCCGCGCTGACGAATAAGGAACGGCGGACGGCCCTGTGGTTCGTCGCCGCCGCGGTACCGCTGTTCGCGGGAGGGATCTACACCGCGTGGACCGCACTGCCGCGAGTGGTCGGGTTCCTGACGATGTTCACCCCCGAGGGCACCCGCAACCTCATCACGGCGGAGGTGTATCTCAAATTCGTGTTGCAGCTGTTGCTCGCCTTCGGGTTCGCCTACCTCATGCCGCTGTTCATGGTCGTGCTCAGCACCATGGGGGTGGTCAAGGGGAGAACCTGGTTGAAAGGATGGCGCTGGGCGGTCATCATCATCCTCGTGTTCTCCGCCGCGATCACCCCGACCGTAGGGGAGATCTCGACGATGTTCCTCATGGCGATCCCGATGGCGGTGCTCTATCTCCTCGCCGTCGGTGTGAGCCTGCTTGCCGACCGCCGGATCGCTAAGCGCCGGGCGAAGATCGACGCGGAACTCGCCGGCGAATCAACGGAGAAGTGAGGGTGGGCGCGCATCGCTTCGGCGTTCTCATCAACCCCACCGCCGGGCATGGGCGCGGTAAGGCCCGCGGGGCGCAGGTCCTCGCCGAATTCGAGGCCCGGGGTCTCCATGCCCTCAACCTCACCCGACCCGACCCCCGCGCCGCATTCGAACACGCCCAGGCCTGCCGGAGCGAATACGACGTGCTCGTCGTCGTCGGCGGCGACGGGATGGCGCACATGGGCATCAATCTCATCGCCGGCACCACAACGCCGCTCGGGCTCATCCCGGTGGGCTCGGGCAATGACTTCGCCCGCCACCTGCGCCTGCCGGTCCACGACGTACCCGCCGCGGTCGAGACGCTCCTCGCCGCGCTGGAGGCCGGACCGCAACCGATCGATGCGGTGAAACTCGCCCCCGACCTCGGCCACGAATGGCCCCGCCTCGACTATCCCGCTCCCCACCGGTGGGCCGCCTGCGTCGTCTCCGCGGGATTCGATTCGCAAGTGAACTCCCGGGCCAACACCTACCGCTGGCCCCGGGGGATGGGCCGCTACCTGCGTGGGGTGTTCCGGGAGCTTCGCACCTTCCGTCCCTACCCCTACCGGATCGATATCGACGGCAACGAGGAAACCTTCGCCGGCACCCTCGTGGCGGTAGCGAACGCTCCGAGCTTCGGCGGGGGCATGAAGATCGCTCCCGCGGCTCGGGTCAACAGCGGGGAACTCGACGTCGTCATTGCCGGACGCATCTCCCGGCTGGGGCTCCTGCGGGTGTTCCCCAAGGTGTACGCGGGCACCCACATCTCCCATCCGGCGGTTCGGGTGATCGCCGCCCGCGAGGTGAGGATCGCCGGGGCCGACGGCGGAGAGATCCCGGCGATCTATGCCGACGGTGAGTTCGTGGGCACCGGTCCCGCCCGGGCGCAGATCCATAGTGGAGTGGTGCAAATGTTGTGTCCTAGGCTAGAAACATGACATCACCGGCTCAGCGTTACGCTGCGGCAGCTCGGAAACGTGAATTTGAAC
>DATGUB010000045.1:0-17139 GCA_035301585.1 Beutenbergiaceae bacterium
GCGACGGCGTACATCCCCAGGGGGAAGACCATCGACCATAGGGTCGCCTCGTACACCAGGGGCACCCTATGGATCTTGTGCCGCCACCAACCGACGGCGAAGAGAACGGGGATAAGCCATGTTGCGAAATTCCAGACGACGACGGAAAGGCCCGCGACGAGCCCGCGAGTGGCATCGACCATCGGAGCCGAATCCATCTCCACGATCCGCGCACCCGCGAGCACGGTGATCGCGAGCGCTCCCATCGACACCCAGTAAGGGGCGTTGAGTTCGACCGGTTTGAGCTCCAGGAACATCATCCTCAGAGCAACAAAAACGCCCGTGGCGGCATACAAGAAGAGCCCGAGCGACCAGGAGAAGACGGCGATGATAGCGAGGCCGTGGCCCCACTTCGGGTACATCGGCTGGATCGTGGCCGCGGCGACGGCAACGGATTGGCTCGCCACCACCCAGATGAACCACGTGCCGTTCGCATGCCTGATCACGGGCCGTTCGCTCTTGCCGAGCACCGCCGTCCAGGGGATGACGTATCCGAAGATCAGCCAAGCGCTCAGCGTGACCGCGAGGAAGACGAGGGTGATGTGGTGGTAGCCAGCGCCGGCGAGCTTCGTGCCGAGCACGTTCGTTCCGGCGACGTAGGTGAAGAACCCGAACGCCCTGCCCGGATCGAGAAAGTCGGCGACAACCTCGCCTCGGTGCCGAATCGTACGCACGATCGTGAGGCTCAGGAGGGTCACGAATGCGGCGATGCATAACCACAGCAGCGTCATTGACAGCGCGTGGTGGCCCGTGAGTTCCGTGCCCACCGAAAGGATGCCCGTCGCCATCACGAGGGCGAAGTACCCGGGTGTGAGCCCCGCGACTGCGGCATCGGCTCGGGCGGGCAGCGTTGGGCTCATGGGGCCCACGTTAGCGAACGGGAGACTCGTTGGCTCCAGTTCATCCGTGAAGCCGACCGGAGTTGACTCCCGCAACACGTGTACTAGTGTGCTGGTACACCGCTACTGATTCCCGATCTGTTTGGAGTGCCTGTGGATCGCTTCCTTCTCTTCTATGACCTCCCCCTGGTCGGGGCGATAGCCGCGCTGGTCTGGACGCTAGTGCGCCGGCGGTTCACTCTCCTTCAACCCGGGCGTGCGGGCGCGGTCGCGATCCTCGCGGTCGCAGCACTCATCGGGCTCCGGCTTTCCCAGATGGGGTTCACCCCGCTCGTTGATCTGGTCGGTCTCTTCCCGGATCAGGTGTTCGGCAGGTTCGCCGTGCCGCTCCTTCTGGGAATTCTCGGGTGCGTCATCCTCCTGCTCACTCCACCGCTCGGTGCGCGGGGAACGGCCGATCTCACGCGCCGGTCAATGTTCACAACTGGCCCGCGCGCGTCGCTCGTCATTGTTGCCGCCGCCCTCGCCCTGATGATCGGGGCTTCCCTGTGGGCGGGTTCGCTCTCTTCCCCGGACGAGGAAGGGCGGTATCGAACGTTCACGATCGAACCGGGTGAGTCATTGGCTGCCGGTACGGAGGTCTTTGGCTGGTACCACTCCGTGCGCTGCGCCCCGATCGTTGTGCTGCTCGTGGCGTTGTGCGTGTGGCGGCTGCGAAACATTTCCCGCGGACCCGGGGATGAGGCCGCTCGCTGGTCTGCGAACCGCGTTGCGTTGGCGATCACCGCTGGCGCTCTTCTGTTCGGCCTCGCGGAGATCATCCAATCGCTGCAGGCCGCTGCGTCGATAAAGTTCTACGCCGAAACATTCAGATTCCACTCCTCGCTCGCCGCCCTGGAAGTGCCGTTGCGGTGGGCCGTTCGGACGGTGATCACCCTCGGCTGGGCATTGTGGTTCAGCGTGCTGTTCTCCCCCGCTCCGCGGCGAACAAAAGCACTTTTGGCGGGGCCAGCGAAGACGCCCGCCTCCGCGGGAGGGAACCGCAGATGAGCCTTCAGATCGTGTTGCACGAGGGCCCGCCCGGGGAGCAGATCAAAGCCCAGATCCGGGGGTTCATCGCTACCAACGAGTTACCCGCGGGCACTCGGCTGCCGTCGGTGCGCCAATTGGCCCGCGATCTGGGGATCGCCGCAGGCACAGTAGCCAAGGCCTACCAGGACCTTGAAGCGCAAGGGTTGCTTTCGTCTCGGCGGGGTTCGGGAACGCGGGTGGCCGACGGCGTAACCAGGGTTCCGATCGCCGTCGTCGAACACATCCACGCGCTCGCCAAGGCCGCCAAAGAGGAGGGCGTGGGGTTAGACGACGTCGCGCATGTTCTTCACGCACTATGGGAGCAGGCGTGAGAACTGCGCCGCCCTCCTGCGCACAATGGTGGGCCCTTCGCTAGGCGGCCGCGCGGAACTCCGGCTCTGGTCGGGTAA
Organism: Beutenbergiaceae bacterium; assembly: GCA_035301585.1. GTDB lineage: Bacteria > Actinomycetota > Actinomycetes > Actinomycetales > Beutenbergiaceae > HY158. The sequence goes on from DATGUB010000045.1 coordinate 2,360, forward strand.
AGAAGAGGCGACGCTCCTTGATCACGACCACGACCGAAAGGATGAGCAGGATCCCGGTCTGGATGACTTTGGAGTCCGGATCGGTCATGAACATCTCCGCGGAGAAGTTTGCTGAGATGTGGAAGATGATCGGTATCAGGATGCTGCGCCCGCAACGGAAGTACAGCCAATTCATCAGAATGACGAACGCGATCATCGATGCGGGAAAGTTGAGCGTGTGCAGCACACCGGATTTGACGACCTCATTGTGGTAGTACCCATCGATGAACGACAGCGGCAGGTGCCACAGCACCCAGATGACTGTGAACACCATCGAAGCTGTGAACACGCTCATTCGCCGGATCAGGGTGTCCGTTCCATAGCTATGCCAAGCGAGTTCCTCAACAACCGCGGCACCAAGCAGCGTCACCCACACCGGCATCAGTCCGGCAGAAAAGGTGTATCCATCCCGCAGCAAGAATTGGTCCGCGTCGTATCCACCTAGCAACGAAATCGCTTGCGCCAGAAGTAGACTCGCCGGCAACAGGAGGAACGCGCACACGACGTGGAACAACGGTGCGCGCTTTGGCCACGCCATTCGGCGCCAGATGTCCGTTCGCAGATTCGGTTTGTGCCATACCAATCCGATGACGACGGCGATGGGCGCGAGGAGCCCGGCGGCGGAGAGCACGAGAGTCGCCGTCAGCACAGCGGTGGTTTGGCTGGGCAGATGGCTCAGATAGGCCGCGGCAAACCAGCACGCCCACGGTATCGCTGTCGCGAGTACGTAAAAGAGCACTGGACGGTCGTATTGATACGCGATCGGATCGATCCCGCGACCTTCGGAAGTCGCAGGCCGGGGCTCGTCATTGATGCGATTTGCTGCCATGCGAGCCAACCCTACAGCTGCCCACTTTCTTCGTCGAAGTTATTTTCGGGGGCGAACTGGGCAGCCTCGGGCGCCTCGCGACAGCTCGGACTTCACCTGCCCGGCCAAGGGTTGCGAAGAGTTTTCCGCAGGGCGCCACCGGTGACTGACGTTCCGAACACCAGCGCCGTAACCTTGAGGCCCGTAGCAAAGAACCCGTTCCTAGCGCAGAATGGAGGCATGTACGTGAGTGAGGACTCGATTGTGACCATCGTCAGCGCGTTTGGTCTCCTCATTGCGCTCGGTGGCGGCTTTGCTTGGGTGGTCCAGCGAATGGACGCCTTCTCCAAGAATATGGACGCCAAGTTCGAAGTTCTCAACACCCGCATCGACGACATAGCCAAAGACGCCGCATTTTTACGTAGCGACGTCAGCACTTCCCGTGAGGACATCAGTGCATACAGACGTCGACCTCCTGCATAACGATGTCGACGCCCTTCGAAATGACGTCGATGCCTGCGTGAAGATGTCGCTCAGATCCGCGAGGAAATCAGGACGCTCCAGCAGGATACGAAGGAGAGTCACAACGAGATGGGCGGCATCCGTCAAGAGATTTCCGAGGTAAAGATCCCTGTTGCTCGGATGGGGGGGCCGCTCCTGCGAAAATTGATCCTGCCTAACTGAAAATTCACGTGCGTGAATGTCACAGGTCCGCTGGGTCAGGATTCTCGGCTGATCCGCAGCTGGAGTTCGTGTTCAAACCGTTCGGCGGCGAGCATGCTCGCGGCCGCTTGCACCACTTCATCAAATGCGTAGCTCCCCGCTGGGGAACGTGTCCGACTGAAGAGTTGTACCTGCCGCCCATCACCGCGGTTCACGGTGATCTCTTCGCCCTCGTCGAGGTTGAGCGCAGCACCAACGAGCACATCGTCTTCCTCTTGCCACGTGCGCACATTCGCTTCATCAAGGCGCACCTCGTATTCCGAGTAGGCCCGCCCGTCCTGCCATTCGACGACGTCGACGACGATCTCATCCTGGCGGGCAAAGGCATCCGGGTTCTCGTCGTAGAACGCCCGCACTTCGCTGATGTCCAATTCATTTTTGATTCGATCTTGAATCTGCTGGGCATCTTCCTCGACCCGTTCCGCGTAATGATCCCAGACCGTGAAGGTCTGGGCTCCAAAGGCGGCGCCGTCCCCTCGCTCGTCCGCGTCCCGCGCATAGGACTGCTCAAGCTCCGTAAATGAGAACGGTTCCTCCAAATCCCATTCCACCGCCCACTGCACAATTGCGATGTCGCGGGCGATGGACTCGCCGAGGAGGTCGGGCTCGATCCCCTCGGCGTGTTCGTGCGCCGCCTCGACCGTGGTGGCCACCGTGCTCGGTGCTGTCGTGCAGGCCGCTAAGGTAGCGGCGAGCAACGCGGCCGCAACGATGGCCACCCTTGATCGAGATGAACTCACGCAGTCCGCCTACGGAGTGCACGCACCCCGAACGCGGCCAGGATGAGCCCGGCAGCCAGGAGCACAAGGCCCAGGGTGCCGCCGAGCCCCGTCTGAGGCATGGAATCGTCCTCCGCTCCGGGGCCAGCATCAGCATCATCGTCGCCTGGCTGCTCCCCACCGGATCCCGGGCCCTCGGGAGTCTCCGGGGCCTCAGGCTCCCCCGGCTCAGGCGTCTCCGGAACCTCCGGCTCCTCAGGCTCCCCCGGCTCAGGATCCTCTGGTCCAGGCGTCTCTTCATCGGCACTTTCGCGTTGGATCGCACCGATGGTGATCGCCTCATCCTCGCCCTCGGCCGGAAGCGGGTTCCCTAGGAAATCAGTGCCGTACTCGACACCAGGAATGGCAGGGAGGTTGCGCCCGGCCACGAAATCGATGCTCTCACCCTGAAGTGCCAAGTCGTGGATCTTCGTGGGCGACATATCGCGCCGGTCGGTAACCGTGCCGTCGTAATGGGCAACGAGCTCCTCGATCGAGACACCCGCTTCGTGCAGCGGTGACTCCTCCTGGGGAACATAGCCGGCGAAGTGCTCGCCGACGTTCGCCCCCGTGAGCGGCTCGCTTCCCTCGTTATCGGCCGGAGCCGAACCGACGTCGGGGAGGAGCAGGTCGCCGAGGATCGGTTGTTCCTCTTCGACCGGAGGCGTGATGCCACCGGCGTAGGCGTTGTTGAAAAGCTTCGCCTTCGTCTTCATCGTCTCCGCCTCGCCCACGTAGAAGGTCTGGCCTTCCGGGTAGTGGAAGATGTTGTTGAAGATGAACACTTCCCGATTGCCGGTTCCTGCCCCGGAATTGGCGAGGTCGAGAACCCCGCCACGCGGACCCTGCAGGGTGGTTTCGGAGTAGATCGTGTTGTTGTAGATCATCGTCCCGGCCGGGGTTCCCCGCGCGAACTCGAAGGTCTTATCCGCGTCGTTCTGACTGATGTTGTACCGCACCGTAGGTGCCGTGTGCGGGAAGCCGTTCATGATGAGCATGAACCCTCCCTCATTGTTGTGGGAGTAGTTGTACTGCATCACGGAGTACGACGAGACATGGTCAGTATCCAAGCCCTGGCCATCCTGCACCCCATGGGTGTTGGACACCTCGTTGTATTGGATAACCGTGTTCGTCGTTTGGAAGGGCCAGATCCCGGCGTTGTATCCCGTGTTCTGGTACCGGGCATGGCGGGCGAGGTTGTGTTCCACCAGTGCGCCATCTGTATCGCGAACCGTAATCGCGTCCCCACCGAGGTAACGCAGCTGGTTATCGCGCACCACCACTCCAGTGGAGGGGTACCAATTCAGTGGAGTCTGCGGATCGTTCACCAGGGACTGGTTCGACCACGCCGAGCTCACGAGCTTGATCCCCGAACGGTCGACGCGCTCGATGGTGTTGCCTTCGATGAGCACGTCGTGGAATTTGGTGGGCACCCCGTGGAGCTCCCCGTCGTCAATATTGGCTTTGACGTCGAAGAAGATCCCTCCGTTCCACTTCGCGTCCAGGTTCCCGTTGACGCTGTGCACGTACAGATCCCGAACGGTGATCCCGTGGACGACGCCGAAGTCACGCGCGGAGACGTTGACGGCGCGCAGGTTCTTGTTCCGGTTCGTGTTTTCATTCAGCCCGAAACTGGTACCGAACCCGGGGTCCAGGTTGGTGATCTCCAGGCCGGAAACGGTGACGTATTCCTGGTTGTGCAACGTGAGCACGTTCTCGACCTCGCCCGCGCCATTGAGGCGGGGGCGGTCTCCTTCGCCGTAGGTTCCGACGACGATCGGGGCCCCCGCCGTTCCCGACCCTTCGAAGGCGAATCTCGCCTCGGCGCCGTCGAACACGCTCCCGTTCTTGAGGAGGATCTCATCGCCCGGGTAGAAGCGCCGGTCAAGGCTCGCCAATGTGGCCCACGCGTCCTCCGGCGAGGTTCCACTGCGTTCATCATCACCGCTGGCGGAGTCGATGTAATAGGTCGTTGCCTCGCGCTGAACGGGAGAAAAGTCTGCAACGAGAGTGAGGTCGCCCTCGGCATCAGGGTCAATCACGAGCTCGTTGCCGTCGAGTTCCTCACCGTCCAACGACACGCCGGCGAGTTCGTATCCGCCTTTCGGGTAGACCTGCCAGGAGAGGCTCTCCCCGGCCGCAATGGTCGCCTGCGAGAGTTCCACTGCGCCGCCGAGGCGATCCTCGTCCGCCTCGCCGTCGATCGTCGTCACGACGTCGACGTTGACCGTCACGGGTGTGCGGGCGACGACGACGTTGTCGAATGCGACGGGCGCTCCCGCCGTCATGTTGATGAGCCCGAACGCCGGCGAAGTTCCCGACCAGTCGGCGCGATCCCGCTCGCCGTCGTCCTCGTTGGTGTATGACAGCACCGGGCTGTTATTGGCGGTGACCGAGACCGTTTCCCCGCTCACGTCGATGCGGAACTCGCGCGGGGTCTGATCAAACTGGTAGAGCGCACTGGCGAGTTCCACGTTCGCACCGGCGCCGTCGAGTCGGCGCAGCAGTGCTTTGCTGCCGTTGAGCGCGAGGACGTATCGGTTATCGAAACCGTCGGCGCGGAACGCGATCTGGGTCGTCCCGGGGGTGGCGTTGACCTTGCGGGCGTCGAAGGTGATCGAGTAGTCCTCAAGGGCGCCTAATTCGGCGTTCTCGACGAGGGCGTGGACGGGCCCCTCGCTTGGGTCCAGGTGCAGCTGCCCCTCGTCGATGTACACATCATCCCCGCCGTGGAGGTCGTATTGCCCGTGGTCGTTGAGGTCACCTGAGAAGTAGTCCTTGAACACGACGTTGGGGTCTTCCGGTTCGGTGATGAACTTCGCGATGATGATCACGCTGCCGGTAATATCGTCGAGCTCGAATTGGTGATCGGTGATGGTGAGCAGACCGTCGGTGCTCGTCTCGGTATCCGCCCGAAGCGATTCGTACCCGTCGAAGACGTAACCGGGCCGAGCGGTCGGGGTGAGCCGGACGACGTCGCCGGGATCACCTGAACTGCGGTTCGCCGTGAGCGTTCCACCCGCCTCGGACTCCGAGGTGTCCCGAACACCATTCGTCTCCGTGGCAACCTCGACGGTGTATTTCCCGACCGCCTCTTCCTCGCTCGTAACCACCCGAACGTTGTCGACCGAGAAATCCTGGTTCGGGAACTGGCTCGCGAACAGGATCCTGCCCTGCGGCGCGGAGGCGGTGCCGGCCTCGTCCACCTCGAGGACCCCCTCGCCGTTGACGGAGGCGCGGACGCGGTCGCCGTCAACCTCGATGCTCACCTCGTGCGGTTCGGCCCCGGTGTTCACCGGCAGGTCCAGGGTTGCCGGGTCCCCCAACCGGGTGACGCTCCCCGCGACGACCTGCTCCAGGCGGAGTTGATCGTTCGGGCCGTCATAGGTCACCTGGTAGCGCGAGCTCGCCGACTCGTCAGCGAAGAACCCGAACTTCACCGCGCTGTTGGTGTTTCCCTCGTTGATGAACAGGTCGAAGGAGAAGGTGAAACTGCTCGCAAGGATTTCCTCCTTGGACAGCATCCGGTTCTCCGGGCCGCCGCCCCTGATCGTGGCCATGCCGCCCTCGAACGAGACCTCGGCGGCGGCGTTCGCCGTCGAAACCTCCCACTGTGCGCCGTCGCCGGCAGTGAAATCGTCCTCGAACAACACTCGCTCCGAGTCGGCGTCGGTCACCTCCGCCTCTGCGGGGGAAGGGTGCGGTTCCGGAGCGGGGGCCGCCTGCGCGGGCAACATACTCAAACACAGCGCCAGGGCGCTGCCGAACGAGATCGCTATGCGCGATTTCAAACTCATTTCATGACCTCTTCGACAAGAATGGATTTTCTTCATCACGTGAATGACTCAGACGAACTGGGGGCTTTCCAGGAGCGCAGCGTCGCGCAGCACGGCGTACTCGCGACGAACCAATACCTCCACCTCCTCGCTGTCGATGTCGGGATTCCAGATCCGCTCGGCCACGGCGAGCAGTCGGGGAAAGGCGAGGGAGAGCAGATCGTCGCCGTCGAGAACGAACTCCGACCACACGCACGCCTGGATCCCGATGCACCGCTCGCTGTTCGTCTCCGGCCAGGGCGCGGTGAGGATGTCCGAGACCGTGATCCCGGGGACCATCCCCTTCTGCGGGGTGGGCACTTCCGGGTCGATCCGGTTGAGGTACAGCGTGCGCGCGTCGGCGAACACGAACGGTAGTCCTGAGGCCATCGCCCGGGCCATCCCCGTCTCCTCCTGCCAGGCGATGATGAGCAATTCCTCGTCGTCGGTGATCTCGGTCGCCTCATCCCAGGCGACCACGGCCTTGCCGTTCTCCCGCAGAACCTCGGTCGCAACGGAGGTGAACCAGTTCTGCAGCTGCGGCACCTCCGTCACGCCCCGGAGGCGGAGCCAGTCGTCGATGTCGGGGTCGGAGGCCCACTGCTCGTAGGCGCATTCGTCGCCGCCGATGTGCACGTGGGTGCCGGGGAACAACTCGGAGATCCGGCGCATCGCCGCCTCGACGAATTCCTTCGCCTCCTCGGTCGGCCAGAGCAGGTCGTTTCGCGCGGGCCACCACATGTGCTCGCGCATCGACCCCTCCGGCAGCGGCAGTCCGGCGGGGCGCCCCAGGTGGGGATAGGCGGTGATCGCCGCCATCATGTGCCCCGGGAGGTCGACCTCGGGGACGACCTCGATGCCCTGGGAGGTGGCGTGCTCCACGACCTCGGCGATCTCGGCGTCCGAATAGTATCCGTTCGTCCACCGGGCGGGGGCCTCGGCGATCGCGCGCTCACGGGTATCGCCGTTGAGCGAATGGTAATCGTCGAAGGTGTCGCGGGGTAGGTACGCCGCCTCGGTGAGTCTCGGGTATCCGGGCACCTCGAAGCGCCACCCCTGATCGTCGGTCAGGTGCCAGTGCAGGATGTTGAACCCGTACCGCGCGGCGAGGGTGATCACGCGTTTGATGATCGGCACCGAGAACCGTGTGCGAGCGGAATCGATCATGAATCCGCGCCACTGGAATCGCGGGCAGCGCCCGGTGACGGGGCCAACGAGTGGCTCCGGAAGTGAATTCTCCATCAGCCCTTTACCGCTCCGGCAACCATGCCCTTGGAAATTTTGTTCTGCACGAGAATGAAGATGATGATCACCGGGATCGCGATCAGGGTCGCCCCGGCCATCACGGCGCCCCAGTCCGTCGCCTTCAGGCCCTGCTGGAAGGACTGCAACCAGATCGGCAGGGTCACGGCGGAGTCCTTGGAGAGCACGATGAGCGCGAGGGTGTACTCGTTCCACGCGAACAGGAACCCGAACACCGACGTGGAGATGATCCCCGGCGCGAGCAGCGGCAGGGTCACCCGGGCGAACGCGCCCACCCGCGAGCAGCCGTCCACCTGGGCGGCCTCCTCCAGTTCGATCGGGACGCCGTCGACGAACCCGCGCATCATCCACGCGATGAACGGCACGATCGTGCCGATATAGAGGACCGACAGGCCGATAACGGAGTTGAGCAGGCCCCAGCCATCGAGCATCCGGTACTGGGAGATGAAGAGCGCCTCGGCGGGAATCATCTGCACCACGAGGATCCCGATGATCATCGCGGTGCGGCCGCGGAACCGGAACCGGGAGAGGGCGAAGGAGGCCAATACGGCGCCGCTGGAGGCGAACAGGACCGTCAACCCGCCCGCGATGAGGGATGCCCGCAGCGCCGGGAGGAAGTTCGCGTTGTTGAACGCGGTGACGAAGTTCTCCCAGGTGAACTCCGCCGGCACGAGGTTCGGCGGCCAGGACATGAGCTCCGATTCCGGTTGGAGGGCGGAGTTCACCATCCAGTACACCGGGATGAGCCAGATCAGCCCGGCGACCACGCCGATGACGTTGGCCAGCGGATGCCGACGCGGGCCGTTCCTCCGCGCCGCCGTCGCCGCCGGGGGCGAAGCCGCGGGCGATTCCTCGGGTGCGACTGCGGTATCGGTCATCACTCCACGCCTCCTTGGCGAAATAGCATCTGGAGATAGCGTCCGGTGAGGATCAGGGTCAGGAGCAGGATGATCATCGCGAGGGCCGAGGCCATGCCGTAATCACCCTGCGCGATCCCCATCTGGTACACGTAGGTCCCCAGCAGGTTGGTCTCACTGGCGATCCCACCGGCCTGTTGGAGCACGTAGATCTGAGTGAACACCCGCAGATCCCAGATCACCTGCAGCACCCCGATGAGGGCGACCACCGGGCCGATGATCGGCAGCATGATCCGGATGATCTGCTGGAAGTTCGATGCCCCGTCGATCTCGGAGGCCTCGAGGACGTCCTGCGGCACCTGCGCGAGCGCCGCGTACACGGTGATCGCGACGAGGGGCAGCGAGGCCCAGATGATGACGGCGGAGGCGACGAGGTAGAACGTCCAATAGTTCTCGCCCAGCCAGTTGAAGTTCTTGAAACTCTCGAAGCCCAGCGACGTCAACACGTAGTTCAGGAGCCCGGAGCGCGGGTCGACGAGCCATTGCCACACGGTGAGTGAGGCGAGCGCGGGCATCGCCCACACGACGATCAAGGTGGTGTTGAGGAAGGTCCGCACCGCGAGGTTGAGACGCAACATCAGCACCGCGAAGGTGACCCCGATGATCATCGTCCACCCGGCCGTCCAGATGCAGAACAGCACGGACTTGATGAACACCGCCCAGAAATAGGAGTCGCTGAGGATCGCGGTGTAGTTCGACAGCCCGGCCCATTCCGCCGGCTGCCCGAATTGCTGCGCAAGGCCGAAGTGCTGGAACGACATGATCGTCTGCCGCACGAGCGGATAGCCCAGCGCCACGGCGACCATCAAGATCGCCGGAAGAAGGAGCATCCACGGGGCGAATTTCTGACCCCGGAAACGCACCCGCTTGCTCATCGGTACGGGATTGCCGGCGCCGCCCTCACGGGTGGGAACGCGCCGGGCTGTCGGTTGTGTCATTGTCGATGAATGCCTTCAGTGCTTACTTGTTCAAGGAGGCGTTGATCTCGTCATCGAAGGCCGTGGCTACGGCTTCGACGTCCTCGCCTTTAGCGATGCGAGTGAAGAGTTCGTTCAGCTGCGCCCCGGCGAATTCCACGCCCCATTCGGGGCTGTTCGGGGTGAGCTTGGAGTTGGAGATGATGTCCGCGGCGATATCGCCGAAGGGTCCGGAGACGTCGTCGCCGAAGGACGTGTTGCCCGGCACCCAGCCTTCATCCGCAAGCTGGCGTTGGAACTCTTCGGCGAAGATCACTTCGAGCGCCTTCGTCGCGAGTTCGGGGTTCTGAGAGTTGGCGGCAAGCGCGATGTTGGAGCCACCGGCGAAGGTCTTGCCCGGCACGCCCGGTTCCTCGGACGGAATCGCGAACACTCCGACCTTGTCCTCGTCCCACAGCTCCTCATCGATCTTCGTCCCGATGTTGCCCGTTCCGATGAGGACTCCGGTCGTGCCCTCGTTGAAGTAGCGTTCGAAGGACTTCTGGCCGGCCTGGGAGTCCAGGGCGTAGGTCGTGCCGTCGGTGAACAGTTCCTGAAGATCGGTCAGCGCCTGGAGCGACTCGGGCGAGGATGTCTTTCCGACCCATTCGCCGCCTTCCTCGGCGGCGTATTCAAACCCGCGGGAGAACAGGTATGACTCCACGCCGTGGGGGTCGACCGCGGCGAGGTACATGCCCGAGAAGTCCTCGACGTCTTCCGGGTTCGCTGCTTGCAGGTCGATGACGGCGTCGTGGAACTCCTCGATCGTCTCGGGGACGTCGATGCCCGCCTCCTCGAACAGGTCCACTCGGTAGAACACGCCGCGGGCGCCCGCGTAGAACGGGTAGGCGTAGATCGCGCCGTCGACGGAGGACGCCTCGACGAAGCTGGGAATCAGGTCCTCGCCGCCGAGCGACTCTTTCAGGTCAGTGATGTCGGCGAAGGCCCCCACCGAGGTGAACGTCGTGGTCTGGGTGTTGCCGATCTCGACGAGGTCCGGGCTCTCGTTCTTCGATGCGAGCGCGGTCTGGAGTTTCGAGACGATCCCGTCCCACTGCTGGACCTCGATCTTGAGCTCGCTACCGGGATTCTCCGCGGCGAACTCCTCTACCAGGAGTTCCTGAGACTCGTCGGTCAGCGACCCTTCCATCACCCACATCCGAACTGTTCCGGCTTCCACGTCGCCGCCGGCATCGCCGTCTGCGTCGGGAGCGGATTCACTGGGGCTGCACGCGGCCAGAGACAACGCAACCGCCGTGGCTGCAGCGCCTGTCCAAAGTTTGCGGTACTTCATGATCCCTCCGATGGATCTGTGCTCCGTTCCACTCACCGCCGCCTGGAGCAATTCGTGGATCTCGGCATTGAGTTGTGAGTTAGTGTCAGAATGCACAGCAAACGCAGAAGTGTCAAACTTCTTAACAGTATTGTTATGGTGGTGCGACCAGGAGACGCATCATTACGCAGCGAACAGGGCCGGGGAAGGCGGACAATGGAGACGAAGCTCACACCGAATGCGCGGAGGTTCCTCCGCGCGCTCGTGGCGGACGGCCCGGCCTACCGCGCGGATCTCGCCCGAACGCTGCGCGTCTCTCGGGCGACCGTGACGAACCTCGCCAACGTCCTACAGACGGAAGGGTGGATCGTCGAGCCCGATCACGAACCGAGCGCCCTGAAGAACCTCATCGGCACAGCCCCGCAGCTCGGCACGCTCGCCTCGGTGACCTTCCTCGTGGAGAGCTACGCCGCCTCGCTCGCCACGCTTGACGGTCGAGTGTTAGGTGAATTGACAGTTATGGGGAATCCGGGCACGAGCGCTCTCGACCGGCTCGACGCGGGCGCCGAGCTCCTTGAATCGTTATTCGCTCAGAGCAACCTGCCCACCTCCTCCTTGCGTGCTCTGCACCTTGCGGTCGATACCCAGATGGATGAGCTCTCCGGGGAGATCTTCGCTCAGCGCGCCTCCAGCCGCTGGTACGGGGTCAACCCGAAAGAGTTCTTCGCCGCCCGCTTCGACGTGCCGGTCTACCTGCAGAACACTGCACGGCTCGAGGCCCTCGCGGAGTACCTCGCGGGAACCTGTGGCGCCCACACCAACATGCTCTACGTCGACGTCAGTTACGGGGTGACCTCCGGTCACGTGGTGGACGGCATCATCCAATCCGGGGCGCGCGGCGGCTCCGGCGAACTGGGTCACACGATCTACGACTGGAACGGGCCGCTCTGCACGTGTGGCAACACCGGCTGCCTCATGCAGTACGTCTCGATCCCCGCGATGCTCCGGGAATACGCGACCGCGTCCGGGGAGCACATTGACTGGCCGGAGTTCCTCGAACTGGCGGAGGCGGGCAACGATCTCGTCGCGATGATCGCCCGCCGCGCAGCCACCGTGCTGGGCCGAGCGCTCATCAACGTGTGTCACACCCTCGATCCGGGGACGATCGTTCTCAGCGGCGAGGTAGGCCGGGGCCTGCCGTCCTTCGTGGATGAGACCGCGGCCGTCGTCCGCGCGCACACCCTCCCCCTGGTCGGGCGCCGACTGGCGATCACCGACGGGGAGCTCGAAGGTGTGCTCACAAAGACCGCGCGGGCGGGCATTCACTCGCTGCGAGCCATCGAAGACGTCGTCGCCGCCGCGATCGCGATCTAGCCGCGGGGTTCGTCGCCCCCGCTGAACTTCTGCACTCCGGTACTCCACTCCAGCCGCGGGGTATCCGGCCCGAGGTAGGGCTGGTCCTCGTAGTGCTCCTGGAGCCGAGCAAGCTCGGCCTTCATCTCCTGCAGCACCTCGCGATAGGCCGGATCGTCGATGACGTTGGTCATCTCCGCTGGATCCCGGCGCAGGTCGTAGAGTTCGAACTCTTCCGGGAACCGCCGATCGGAGGATCCCGGTGAACCCAACCCGTCCCCGTAGTAGTGGATGTACTTGTAATCCCGGGTTCTCACGCCGTAGTGGGCGGGCACGTGGTGATTCGGATCGTCGTGTTCCCAGTAGCGGTAGTACATCGATTCCGGCCAGTCGCTCTCGGTCTCGCCGCGGAGCAGCGCCCGGAAGCTGCGCCCTTGCTGATCGGGCAGTTCGACGTCGGGGTCCAACCCGCACGCATCCAGCAGCGTTGCCGCGAAGTCAACGTTCGTGATGATGGCGTCGTTCTTACTTCCCGCCGGGATCTCCGCGGGCCAGCGGATGAGCATCGGCATCTGCAGTGACTGGTCGAACATGAGCCGCTTATCGAACCAGCCATGGTCGCCGAGGAAGAAGCCTTGGTCGGAGGTGTACACGACGATCGTGTCCTCGGCGAGGCCCTCCTCCTCGAGGTAGTCAAGGATCCTGCCCACGCCATCGTCGATCGCTTGCACGGTTTGCAGGTAGTCGCGCATATATCGCTGGTAGTTCCAACTCGCGCGTTCGCGCACCTTCTCCGGCCCGCGTAGCTCTTCGGGGGTTTCCTCCTTGAGGTCGACGGCGGTGAGGTCGTCAGCGATACTCATTCTCACCTGCTGCACGGCCTTGCTCCGCGTGGAGTGATCATCGAAGAGCGTCTCCGGTTCCGGGATCGACCCGGCCGGGTACATGTCCGCATGGCGCGGATGGGGCACCCATGGGCGGTGCGGGGCCTTGTGGTGCACGAGGAGGCAGAAGGGCTGGTCCTTGTTCTGATTCTGCAGCCAGTCCAGCGACATCTCGGTGATGATGTCCGTCGCATAGCCGGGCACCTTCTTCGTGCCCGAGGCGGTGATCATGTCCGGATCGATGTAGTCCCCCTGCCCGGGGAAGACGCACCAATCATCGAACCCCCGGGGTTGCGCCGCCTCCGATTCCCCCAGGTGCCACTTGCCGAAGATCGCGGTGGAGTATCCGTTCTTCTTCAGCACCTCGGGGAACGTTCCCACTCGGTAGTCGAGCTCGGAGAAGATCGAGGGGCAGCCATTGATGTGGGAGTAGGTTCCGGTGAGGATGCTCGCCCGGGAGGGGGTGCAGATGGAGTTGGTGCAGTACACCGAGTCCAGGCGCGCGCCCTCCTTCGCAATCCGATCGAGGTTCGGAGTCATATTGAGCTCGGTGTCGTAGGCCGAGATCGCATGCGCGGCGTGATCGTCGGACATGATGAAGACGATATTTTGACGACGGTCCACGTGAGTTGGTCTCCAGTCGCGGGATAGCTCGAATACGTTGCACTTCGACGACCGTCGGATCCGCGTGAAACTCAGCTGCACCCGGCAGGCTCATCGGAGCTGTTGTTATTGTCTCGCTAACGGTGGCGCTCTCCAAATCACCTCCACGAGCACCGCTCGGGCCGGCACACTTCACCGGAGCTCCCGGATCGCTCGACGCCGGGGTCGGAGGTCAGCAGGGCGGTCCGGTGCCGTTCGGCCGTCGCACCATAATGCGGGTCCGCCGGTGCTGTGACGACGTCCATTTCCGTGAGTGGGTGGCCGGGCGCAACGAGTGGTTCGATGGTGGGCTGAGCCGCTATCGCTGCCCGAGCTGCCGCACCCCGCGGACCAGAACCTGCGATGGCGTCAATGGTCGTCGGCCCGCCTCAGGTGCTCTTCGTCGATCGCGTCCAGCACCGCCTGGCGCTCGTGCTCATGCACCGCGCCGAGGCCTCCGCACGGATGCGCTCGAGGTCCTCTTGCGGCACGTCCTTGATCAATAGGTTCGAAACACTCGCGACGTCAGCCAACGCGATAGCGCAGATGAACGCGTTTGAGGAGGTCACCGAAGGCGAGGTCGTGGACATCCCTGGTGGACGATGAACGGCAGGATCTTCCGAGCATCGCCCCTCAGAAGTTCCCGCCGTACACAAATTGGCGGAACCGGGGCGGCAAATACCTCCGCTGCCACGCGAGTTCCTGGGCCTGCTCTTCGCCGAGGAGAGCCTTGCGCGTGTACCGCTCTATCTCTCTACTGTGAGCTGCCATATGAGCAACTGCCACGGCCTGGCCGCAGGCTCGTGCAACGGCCCTCGCAGTCGGGCTCGACGCCTCGCGGGCCGCGGCGTGGCAGCTGAAGGCGAGCTTCCGAGCTGAACCAACGGTCAATCGCCCGTCCGCGAACTTCCGCGCGCCATCGAGAGCCTCTCTGAGTCGCGGGTCGTCGCGGCCTTCCGCCGGGGAGCGAGGCAGCAGTCGCTCGGCGCATGCGATCGCCCAACGAATCAATTCTCGGCGATCCTCCTCGGGCAAGGTCAGGTCAGTACCGTCCGGTTCCACACTCCCATGATCGCAGATGCCAGTTACGCGTCAGGGACAAGCTTGAATTCCGACGCAGGGCCGGAGACATCGCGCCCGCTGACTAGCCTGAGCACATAAATGTCGCCACCGATTGTCCCCCGCGTTTTGCGGGCCAGCGATGGCAGAAGAGGCCCCAGCGGCGCGGGGGAGCGCTAGTAGCCATCACCAGTGCGGGCGATGAGCAGGCTCTGGTGTTACCTATAAGAAACTGATCCGCTCTAGCCTCGACCTCGGTCGCCAGTGCCCAACGCCCGCAGGTTGTACGC
>DATGUB010000046.1:0-2809 GCA_035301585.1 Beutenbergiaceae bacterium
CGGATTCGGCGAGATCCACCACTCAATTTCGTGGGCCAAGCATAAGGGCAACACCGATGTGGACCTGGGCATCTTGCTCTGTTACCGGCACCATGACTTGGTGCACGAGCGAGATATTTCTATCACCCGGCGCCGAGGTGACTGGATTTTTACGAGCCGGCACGGTCGCGTGATCGACCCACCCGGGCACTCCCCCGCCTCAACCGAGACTCTTCCCCCGCCGGGTCGTTCCCCTGGCGGAAGTGTGCCCAGCGTGCCACCCGGTGAGTCTCGGTCGTCCCCACGACGCCGCGATTCGGACGAAAGCACGCGCCGGCCCACCTCGCGCGAATCCCAGATGCGCACCGCACCACCTCCACGTGAGGATTCTTCCTCGGGCGCCGGCAACGGACCCGGGCCACCCCGAATCCCGTCGGCCGCCCCGCGGCCTAGCGACCCCCACGGACTTGCCGCGCCCGTGGCGCGGGCGAAAGCACGAGCCACCGGGCCGCCCGACGATCCGGTGAGCGAGGGACAGCTGTGGTGACAGCGCTACCTGCGCAGCGGTCCACCGGCGTGCCCCAGCAGAGAAGAGTCAGGCGAGGCGCAGCGTACTCAGGCGAGGTAGGTAGCAATCTCCCGGAGGGTTCTCGGCGCTTGGAGGTCTTCGCCGAGGAGGGGGACTTCAACGAGTGGGAGATCAGGCAGGGCGTCCGCGACGTATGCAATGTGCTCGGCTTCCCGCTGCCGGCGTTGGGCGAGCAGGTCTCCGGCATCGGCGGGCGACCGGCGATTGATCACGCCCGCAGCGCATTCCATGCCGGACCGCCGGAGTTGATCGACGAGTTCGACCGTTTCTAGGGCGGGGAGGCGTTCGCCCTGGAACATCACGATGAAGGCGGTTTCGTCAGAGTCCTGCAGAGCGGCGCGAAGTTGCGTGAACCGTTCCTGGCGGGCGAGGAGGACTCGGCGGATCTCGCTGTCGCGTTCAGTACGCGATTGTCCCCGGCCGACGGCCACGACGTCGAGCCCGGGGTCTTCCTCGTCCAAGCCCTGCAGTGCGCGGGTGAGCCTTTCGGAACGGTCGTGACGGTGCAGCATCCCCTGGGTCCAGGTGGCCATCGTTTCCGGCAAGGTCATCAGCCGGGCGGTATGCCCGGACGGGGCAGTGTCGAAGACGACGAGGTCGAACTGCGGGCCATAGGTCTCCACGGTCGTGGCGATCCGTTCGAGCATCGCCGCCTCGTGAGTTCCCGGCGCCTCCCGCGCGAGTTGAAGATGCTTACGCACCTCTGAGCGCATATGGTCAGGCACGAGCCTATTGAGGCGCTCTTCGACCTGGGCGAGGTGCTCATCGGTTGCGCTAGCGGGGCTGATCTCCAGCCCGTAAACACCGCGGGGGCCAAGCTCGGTGATCTCGTCACCGATGCGCATATCCCACAGGTGCCCCAGGCTGTGGGCAGGATCAGTGGAGACGATGAGGACTCGCGCACCCGCGTCGGCCCGGGCGAGCGCGATGGTCGAGGCGATGGAAGTCTTCCCGACCCCACCTTTTCCTCCCACGAAGAGCAGTCTTTTCGAAGCGGCGACGTCTAACAGCACGCGAGATACTCCAACGGGGAAGAGTCCATGCCCTGGCGCTTGTGCCAGTCGTGGAAGCGTTCGTAGATCACGGGGAGGAGCTCGATGGTGTAGTAACTCACCGGGTTGGGCACGCCCAGGGCTTCAGCGAGAACCATCACCATGAACAGGTCCTCCTCTTCCCGCCGCGCTCGGGCGAACGTGCGCCGATAGGGCGCGACATAGAACTCCCGCAGCCCGTGGGAGAAGCGCTCCCACAGGCTGCGATCGTTGTCAGCGGGTACCACGGGCTCTCCCTCTAGAAGGGTTTCCCGGTAGATTCGGCGATCTCCGGTTCTTCATCCTCGAGCTCGGGAGGCTCTCGCCGGGCACGGCCAATGGCACCGAGCGCCGTCGTCATCACCCAGAGAGAGGCGACGAGGATGACGAGATCCATGCCGAACAACAGCCAGTTCTTCTCGGAGTAGAACTGCCCGAGCTGAACCACCAGTGCGTACAGGGTCATCAGGCCGACGAAGACCATCGGGATGAGGATCGGCAGGGTCGGGCGGCGTTTCCGGGTGAGGATCACCGCGAGGATAGCCAGCGTCAGCGCGGCCATGAGCTGGTTGGTCGTACCGAACAGCGGCCAGATGACCATCCCGCCCGAACCATCCGCACCGGCACCGAACGCCAGACCCATCCCGAAGATGAGGACGACGATCGTGGCAACGCCCTTGCCGAGTTTGAATCCGAAGATGTCGGAGGCCTCTTGCACGACGAAACGTTGTAGGCGGACTCCGGTATCCATCGTCGTCGCGGCGAACAACACGGCCATCGTGGCGAGGATGGTCGCCGAGAGCGAGGTGGGGATCCCCAACCCTTGATTGACGATCGAGCCTCCGCCTTGGACGAACGCGGCGACTCCGCCTTCGTTGAATGCGTGGTACATCTCTTCCCACTCCGCGAGCGACCTGAAACCGGCAGTCGCCGCGATGATCGCACCGAGGGCGAGGAGCCCTTCACCCACCGCACCGAAATAGCCGACGAAGCGGGCGTCCGTCTCCTTGTCGAGCTGTTTCGAACTCGTTCCGGACGACACGATTCCGTGGAACCCGGAGATCGCCCCGCAGGCAATCGTGACGAACAGCAGTGGCACGATGCTCGGCGTGCCTTCGGGAACGGCGCTGTTGTACGCAGGGGCGACGACCGACGGGCTCGCGATGAGCACACCGACGTAGAGGATCCCCAGCCCGATGAACAGCTGCAG
>DATGUB010000047.1:0-5967 GCA_035301585.1 Beutenbergiaceae bacterium
GAGCGACCTCGACCCGTAGGTGTCCATGCCCTTCTGCGCGATATGGGTATCGCCGTGGAGCACTTCCACGTTCTCGAACGGGACCCCGAGCCGGTCGGCCACGAGTTGGCTCCACGAGGTCACGTGCCCCTGCCCGTGCGGGCTGGAGCCCGTGACGACCTCAACGTTTCCGGTGGGCAGCACCCGCACTTGGGCGTATTCCCAGCCGCCGGCCCCGTAACTGAGGGAGCCGAGCACCCGGGAGGGCGCGAGCCCGCACATCTCGGTGAACGTGGAGATCCCGATCCCCAGTTGCACCGGGTCGCCCGCCTCGCGGCGGCGCTGTTGCTCCTCGCGCAGCTCCTCGTAACCGAACAGCTCCAGCGCGCGGTCGGTGGCCGCCTCGTAGTTGCCCGAATCGTATTCCAGCCCCGCGATCGTGGTGAACGGGAATTCCTCGTGCCCGATCCAGTTCTTCCTGCGCAGTTCCATCGGATCCATGCCCAGTTCGAGCGCGAGTTCATCCATGATCCGTTCGATCCCGAAGGTCGCTTCGGGCCGACCGGCGCCGCGGTAGGCATCCGTCCACACCTTGTTCGTGAAGATGTTCTTGCATTCGAACCGGTAGGCATCGAACTTGTAGATCGCGTTGAACATGAACGCCCCGAGGATGGGAACCCCGGAGGTGATGAGCCCGAGGTATGCGCCCATATCCGCCAGGAGCCGCACATCCAGGCCCGTGACCCGGCCGTCCCTGGTCGCGCCGATGCGGATCTTCTGGATCTGATCCCGCCCGTGATGGGCCCCTTGCAGGGACTCGCTGCGGGTCTCGGTGTATTTACACGGCTTGCCGAGCCGGCGGGCGACGAGGAGGGTGATCGCCTCCTCGGGGGTGACCGCGAGTTTGCCGCCGAATCCCCCGCCCACGTCCGGGGCGACGACGCGTAACTTGCTTTCGGGGATCCCGAGGGTCATCGCGAGCATGAGTTTGAGGATGTGGGGGATCTGCGTGGCCGACCACATGGTGATCTGCTCACCGGTGGGGTCGACGACGGTCGAGCGGGGTTCCATGAACGCTGGAATGAGCCGTTGTTGGCGGAAGGTCCGCTCGACGACGACCTCGGAGTTCGCGAGCGATTCCTCCACGTCGCTGCCCGTGCCGGCCTCGGCGGAGTCGAACACCCACGTCGCGGAGACGTTCGTGCCGAGTTCCTCGTGGACCAGCTGTTCATCGCGAGCAGCGGCGGCCAGGTCGAGCACGACCGGGAGGTCCTCGTACTCGATGTCGACGAGTTCCTGAGCGTCGCGGGCCTCGGCTGCGGAGCGGGCCGCGACGACGGCAACGATGTCGCCGGCGAAGGCGACCTTATCGACCGCGACTGACGGGCGCGGCGGCGCCTTCTGATCCGGGGTGACGGGCCAGGCGTTCGGCAGACTTCCTTGGACATCGGCGAGGTCGGCTCCGGTGAGCACGGCGATGACCCCGGGGGAGTCCTTCGCCTCGGTCACATCGACGGAGAGGATCTTCGCGTGGGCTACGGGGCTGCGCACCATCGCCAGGTGCAGCATGCCCGGCAAGGAAATGTTGTCCGTGAAGCGGGTTCGACCGGTGATGAGCCGGGCGTCTTCCTTCCGCGTCCGGGCCCGACCGATCTCGCGCTCGGGTGCATCGAGGATCGTCATTGCTGTGCCCCCTCACTCGCTGCTTGTTGAACCGCGGCGACGATGTTCTGGTAGCCGGTACACCGGCACAGGTTGCCTTGGAGTCCTTCGCGCACCTCGCCATCGGTGGGAGCGGGGTTCTCGCTCAGGAGGGACTTTGCTTGCATGATCATGCCGGGGGTGCAGAAGCCGCACTGCAGCCCGTGGCAATCGTTGAACGCGCGCTGCAACGGGTGCAGTTCCCCGTTCGAGGCGAGCCCTTCGATCGTGAGCACTTCGCAATCGTCGGCCTCGACGGCGAGCATCGTGCACGACTTCACGCTCGCCCCGTTCACTTCGATCGTGCATGCCCCGCAGTTGCTCGTGTCGCAGCCGACCACGGTGCCCGTCTTGCCCAACACCTCGCGCAAGTACTGCACGAGCAGCATCCGCGGTTCGACAGTGTCGGTGTAGGTGACCCCATCGACCGTCATGGTGATTTTCCGTGCTGTCATCCTCTACGCTCCTTTGCCCTGAGAGTGACTCTTAGCGCCAGCGTAGCCCATATGCACAATCTGCGGGAGTTGTCAAATTAAAGTGAGGGCAACCTTGCGTAATTCAATATGGTGTTCGCCACCTTTCTTATGTCCTATCCTGAATCTGTGGCAGCCATCACCTCAACCGCCGATGTGGAGTCCGTGCTCGACTCCGTCGACTACCTCAGTGACGAGGGCCTGGCGACGATCACTTACCTCGCGATCGCGATGGGGCGTCCGCTGTTGTTGGAAGGGGAACCCGGAGCGGGAAAAACCGCGCTCGCCGAAGCCCTCGCAGACGGGCTGGGGCTCAACCTCATTCGACTGCAGTGCTACGAAGGCATCGACTCCACCCAGGCGCTGTACGACTGGGATTTCACCAAACAGATCCTGCACCTGCGCGCAGCGGAGGCCTCCTTCTCGGCAGGTGCCTCCGAGCCCGCCGACGCCACCGACCTGGAGGGCTCCCTGTTCGATGAGCGCTTTCTCCTTTCCCGCCCGATCCTGCGCGCCCTCCAAGAAGCGCCGGTGGTGCTCCTCATCGACGAGATCGACCGCGCGGATGACGAGTTCGAGGCGTTCCTCCTCGAAGTGCTCTCCGCCAACCAGGTCTCGATCCCGGAGTTCGGCACGGTGAAGGCCCAGGTGCCTCCCATCGTCGTGATGACCTCCAACGGCACCCGGGAACTGCACGACGCCCTCAAGCGCCGCTGCCTCTACCACTGGATCGACCACCCCGGACTCGAACGCGAGGTCGCGATCATTCGCCGCCGCCTGCCCGAGGTGCCCCCGAAACTGGCCGAACAACTCGCGAACGCCGTCGCGCACCTGCGCAGCGAGGGCGACCTCATCAAGACCCCCGGCGTAGCGGAAACCCTCGACTGGGCCCGCGCCCTGCACCACCTCGGTGCCGGTGAGCTCGACATCGCCTCGGCCTCGGCCACCATCGGGGCGCTGTGTAAGCACCGCAGCGACATCGACGACGTCCGCTTCGCCCTGGACAAGCTGCTCGCCTCGTGAACACCTCCGCCGAAGAAGTCCTTGCCGGGTTCGCAGGGGTGCTTCGGCGCGGGGGACTGCCCGTGACGATGGCGGCGACGCACACCTTCATCGACGCCGTCGCTCGCCTCGACTACGGCAACCCGCGTGACGTCTACTGGGCCGGGCGGGCCGTTTTTTGTACCAGCGCCGCCCACATCGGGGCATACGACTACGCATTTCGCACGTGGTTCAGCACCGACCCCCTCCCCACATCCACCCGCGCCGCCCCCGCGATCACGACCGGGTACGAGGCAGGGCTGGAGGGCGGGGAAGCGGGGGAGGAGACGCCCATGGCCGCGCTCGCCTCCGAGGCAGAGGTCCTGCGCAACCGCGACATCGCGAGCCTATCGTCAGCGGAACGGCGGATCCTGGCCCGGCAGTTCGCGGCGCTGCCGATCCCCGCGCCCACGCGGATCACCCGGCGCCTCGAACCGGCCGGCCACGGGCAGATCGACCGCGTGCGCACGGTGCGAGATCAACGCCGCCGTGGGGGCGAACCCGGCCCGCTCCGCTACGCCCAGCGCCGGCGGCGCACGCGGCGGATCGTGTTCCTCATCGACGTTTCCGGCTCGATGAAACCCTACGCCGATTCCCTGCTCCGGCTCGCCCACCACGTATGTTCACGCGCACCGCAGGCGGAAGCGTTCGCGATCGGCACCCGCCTCACCCGGATCACCCCCGCGCTGCGATGCCCGGACGTCGAGGATGCCCTTGCCGAAGCGGGCCGGCTCATCCCCGACTGGGCCGGCGGGACCCGGCTCGCCGATAACCTGCGCGAATTCCTGCACAGCTGGGGCCGGCGCGGCGGCGCTCGCGGCTCGGTCATCGTCGTCGCCAGCGACGGTTGGGAACGCGGGGACGCGGCGGACCTCGCCGTGCAGATGCGGTTTCTGGGCGGACTCGCCACTCGTGTTATATGGTCGAATCCACACGCGGGGAAAACGGGTTACGAGCCGATTCAGGGCGGAATCGCCGCGGCACTGCCGTACGTGGACGCGCTCGTCGCCGGTCACTCATTCGCCGCGTTCGAAAACGTTCTCCATGCGATCGATGGCAACTGAGGGAAGGGTTCCAGATGCGCGACGTCCTTGATGACCTCGTTGAACAATGGCGGGCCGGGAGCTCGGTGGGACTCGGCACGGTCGTTGCCGCGTTCTCCTCCGCACCGCGCCTGCCCGGCGCAGCGATGGCGGTCTCGGAGGAGGGAGTCGTCACGGGGTCGGTCTCTGGCGGGTGCGTCGAGGGCGCGGTATACGAAACGGCGACCGAGGTGCTCGGCAACGGGGTGCCCCAACTCCAGCGCTACGGATTCTCCGACGATGACGCCTTCGCCGTGGGCCTCACCTGCGGAGGGATCATCGATGTCTTCGTCGAGAACGTCAACCAGGAAACCTTCCCCGAGCTCGGCGACGTCGCCCGCGACATCCGCGAAGGCACCCCCGTTGCGATCGCTACCGTGATCGAGCACCCCGATGCCGATCGGGTCGGGCGCAGAATCGTGTTACGTCTCGAGTCTGCTGAGGGGACGGTCGGCTCGGACCGGGCGGACCACGCGATAATCGACGACGCGCGGGGGCTGCTCGCCGTCGGCCGCAACGCGACGTTGACCTACGGCCCCGAGGGCCAGCGGCTCGAGGATGGCATGCGCGTATTCGTCTCCACGTTCGCCCCGCGCCCGCGGATGATCGTGTTCGGGGCGATCGACTTCGCCGCCGCGCTCGCCCAGCAGGCCTCGTTCCTGGGCTACCACGTGACCGTCTGCGACGCTCGCCCCGTCTTCGCCACCCCCGCGCGGTTCCCGAGCGCCGACGAAGTCGTCGTCAAATGGCCCGACGAATACCTGCAGGCCGAGGTCGATGCGGGTAACGTCGACCCCCGCACCGTCATCGCGGTGCTCACCCACGACCCGAAGTTCGACGTGCCCGTGCTGCAGGTGGCCCTCCCGCTCGAGGTCGCCTACATCGGGGCGATGGGCTCGCGGCTCACCCACACCGACCGGCTCGAGCGGCTGCGCGAGGCGGGCGTGAGCGAGGAACACCTCAACCGGCTGCACAGCCCGATCGGACTCGACCTGGGCGGGCGCACACCGGAGGAAACCGCCGTGTCCATCATGGCCGAGGTGATCCAGCGCCACTGGGGCGGGACCGCCGAGCCCCTGCACAGCCGCGACGGGCGGATCCATTACGACGACGTGCCCGATCTGCCCGAGAACTGACCCGCCTATCCCAACCCGAGGGTGAGGGGATACACCTGGCCCGCTCCGGCACCGGCGAGCAGGGCGGCGCCGAGGGTGAGGGTCCAGCCGGAGTAGGTGGCGTCGTCGAGGAGCAGGACGGGCTTGCCTGCGACGTCCACGTCCGGCAGTTCCAGCCGCCGAGCGACGGCGAGGAGCCGGTGGGCGGAATTGACGTCCCGCGAGGTGGGTTCCTCCTCGCCCGCTCGGGGCCGGATCGCCCCGAGCACCGGCACGCCGAGCAACGCGGAAACCCCCGCGGCCAGGTGACGCACCAACCCCGGGCGGGTGGCGGAATCGATCGCGACGATCGCTTCGACCGGCGGCGCCCACTCCTTGAGCATCTGCTCCAGCGGCGCGCGCAGGGAAGCGGGCACCTCGCCGTCAGGGCCCGTTACCGCGGAATGGACAGCGTTGGAGAGCCCGATGCCGTCCAATCGGGCGAGCGCCCGCCCCGGCCGGGCCGGCGCAGTGATCTTCCCGGCGGGCACCTTCCCCGCGACCTGCAGGCGCCTGCCTTTCAGTCCGGTGGGCCAC
>DATGUB010000048.1:0-18991 GCA_035301585.1 Beutenbergiaceae bacterium
CCGGATCGTCCCAGTGCACGATCTTCGGCCTCGCGCCGCGCATACGCAGCGCGTCCGCGAGGGGTTGGCTTTCGTCGTCAAGCTCCGGGTGACCAGCGGTGGTCACAAGGGCGATGCAGAGCGTCGTTGTCACACGTCCACGGTACCGCGTTCCTGCACACGTGTTGCGCGATCACCGTGTGAGGCTCACCAACATTTCGCCTCGGGCGCCCGAACCTGACCCTGCCCAGGCTCGGGCGCCCCGCGTTTCGGCGGAGAGCCGCAATCGGCTCAGGAGGCGATGTTGCGAAGGAACGAAATCGACCGCTCGACGTCGGCCTTGGACCCTGCCGCATCGGCGGCGGAGGCCAGGATCGTGTCCTGTTCGATCACGTACCACCCGTCGTAGCCCGCGTCGTTCAGGCGGCTGACGATGTGCGCGAAGTCGACGTCGCCCTGCCCGAGCGGGACGTAGATTCCTTGCCGCACGGCCTCCGTGTAGGCGAGTGCCCCGGTCTGTACCTTCTCAGCGAGATCGATGCGCACATCCTTGACGTGCACGTGTTCGATGCGGGAGGTGTGGGCATCGACGAGCTCGGTCGGGTTCGTGCCGCCGATGAGCAGGTGCCCGGTGTCGAGGCAGAGCGGGACCTCAGATCCCTCAAGTACCCGCTCCACTTCTTCCCGGTTTTCGATCATCGTGCCCACGTGCGGATGGAGCGCGACGCGGATTCCGCGGGCGTTCGCCGCGGCGGTGACCCGGTCGAGGTTGGTCAGCAGGGTCTGCCAGCCGGCGTCGTCGAGGTCGGGGCGCTCGTCGTAACCGTCGAGACCCGAATCTGCCGCGACGACGAGGACGTCGCCTCCCGTGGCTTCGAAACTGTCGAGTTCGCGTTCGACCTCGGGAACCGGATCATGGGCCGGGTCGTGCAGCACCAAGGGCACGAACGCGCCGACCGCCTTCAAACCGTACTCGCCGATCGCTTCCGCCCGAGCGGCCGGCTCCTCCGGAAGCCAGCCCTGAGGGCCGAACTCGGTCGCGGTGATTCCCAGTTCCACCATCTCGGTGAGAACTTCCTTGGGATCGAGCTGGTGGCCCCATCCCGGCACTTCACATACGCCCCAACTGATGGGTGCGGCAGCGATTCTCATGATTTTCTCCCAATCCTTCGGTGTCTGTGCAGTGACGCGTTCAGCAGTGCTGCCGCGTCACCCGCGCGGAGGGTTCGGTCTGGTCTAACCGTGCCACCGCTGGGTCGCCAAGCCGGCTTCGTAGGCCTCGCGCAGGGGGCGCAGGGCGTCGGAATCGGGGACCTCGGCGGGAGCAACATCCCACCAGGCCCCGGCGCCGGGCAGGTCCACGTGGGGAATCGTGGGCACGACGATGACGACCGGTCCCTTCTCGGAGCGGGAGGCGCGCAGCGCATCCCGCACCTCCTCCACCGTGGTTGCGCGCATTGCCGCTGCCCCCAGGCCGCGCGCTGTGGAAACGTGGTCGAGATCCAGGTAATCGCCTTCGAGGCGCGGCGCGTTCGTCGTGGCCACGTTCTCGCCTTCGGGGCGGTAGCGGAACTCGTTCCCGAAGTTCGTGCCTGCCGAAATCATCTGCAGTCGGCGGATCACCTGGTAGCCGTGGTTCTCAGAGATGACGATGGTCACCGGCAGGCTCTCCTGCGCCGCGGTCACGAGTTCGCTGGGGGAGAGGGTGAAAGTGCCGTCGCCGATGAATGCGAGGATCCGGTGTTCTGGATTGCTCTCGGCGAGCCGGGCTCCCAGGGCCGCGGGAATCTCGTATCCCATGCAGGAGAACCCGAACTCGAGGTGGGCGAACCGTCCCTCGGTCGCGTCCCAGGACTTCAGGAGATCCCCCGGAGGTCCCCCCGCCGCGGTGAGGATCGTGTCGCCCGCACGGGCGTCCTCCTGGAGGAGCCCGATGAGCTGGGGCTGAGTGATGACGGCGTCCGTCACCGGGGCGTCGGGGTAATCCGCTCGATCGATCGGAGCAGGGTCGAGGACCTTGGCTCGTTCCTCCTGCCACGCGGACGTCTCGACCGTGACCCGCTGGGTCCACTCCGAACTCACCCGGTGCCCCGCGAGCGCTTCTGCGAGTTGCGCAAGGCCGAGCTTCGCGTCAGCCACGCACGCCACCGCTCCCTGTTTGACGGCGTCGAGTTCGGTGACGTTGATCGACGCGAACCGTACGTCGGGGTGGGCGAACAGGGACTGGGAGGCGGTGGCGAAGTCGGTGAGGCGGGTGCCGACATGCACGATGAGGTCGGCCTCCCGGGCGAGAACGTTCGTGGCGGGGTTGCCTTCCAGCCCGATCCCACCGAGCAGTTCCGGCAGGCGCTGCTGAACTGCGCCTTTACCGCCAAAGGTTTCTGAGACCGGGATACCGGTAGCGGAGACCAGCGACTCCAGCTCGGGGGTCGCCTGCGAGTAGATGACCCCGCCCCCCGCGATGATCAGCGGTTTCTCGGCCTCGCGGATGAGGCGCGCCACCTCGGCGATCTCGGCGGGATCCGGAAGCGGGCGGCGGATCTTCCACACCCTGCGGCGGAAGAACTCCACCGGGAAGTCGTGGGCGTGGGACTGCACATCCTGGGGCAAGGAGATGACCGCCGCGCCGGTTTCGACGGGGTTCGCCAGCACCCGAAACGCGCCCGGGAGCGCGGTGAGGAGCTGCTCGGGGCGGGTGATTCTGTCGAAGAACCGCGACAGCGGCCGGAACGCGTCATTCACCGTGACGTCGGGCGCCGCCGGATCCTCGAGCTGCTGGAGCACCGGGCCCTGGCGCCGGGTGGCGAAGGTATCACCCGGCAGGAGGAGCACGGGGAGCCGGTTGATCGTCGCGAGCGCGGCCCCGGTGAGCATGTTCGCCGCCCCCGGGCCGATGGATGCGGTCACGGCGAGGGTCGCGTGCCGGCGGCTCTGTTTGGCGAAGCCCGTGGCCATATGCACAAGGGACTGTTCGTTACGGCCTTGGACGAAGGGAAGGTCATCGCTGTACATCTCCAAGGCCTGGCCGAGGCCCGCGACGTTGCCGTGCCCGAAGATGCCCAGAGCGGCGGGGATGAACCGGCGTTGCTCACCGTCGATCTCCGTGTACTGATTGGCGATGAATTTCACGACTGCCTGCGCTACCGTCAGGCGGATCGTTTCAGTCATGGTTCTCTCCTAGTAAAACTGTCGGTTGAAGTGGAATGTCCGATACGAAGTGCTCGGGGGGTCAGGCGTAGAAGGCGGGGCGTTCCTCGACGGGGAGGTCGACCCGGCCGCCCTCGCTGAGCGCTCTGATCCCGGCCTCGCATGCCAGGGCCGCCTGGTAGCCGTCCCACGCATTGGGCCCATCCACGAGCCGCTCAGAGGCGACGGCGTCCACCCACGCCTGCAGTTCGGCGTTGAACGCGTCGTCGAGACGGTCGCTGTGCCCTTCATCGATCCCGAACGAGGCCTTCTGTGCCTCGAACACCTGGAGACCGGCCGGGTCCCCGAACCGGGCCACTCCCTGCTCAAAAACGCCCTCGGTCGTCACTTGGTAGCCGAACCCGCAATTCACGTTCATCTCGACGTCGACGAGGACGTCGTTGGTGAGCTCGAAGAGCACGAGGATCGGTTCGCGCAGGTCCTCCCGGGCGACGGAGTTCGTGCGCGCGTGCCGCACCTCGACGTTGCGGATGGCGGCGCCGGCGAGCCACGCGGCGGCGTCGAACTCGTGGACGACGGAGTCGGCGATGAGCATCTCCGGCCGATAGGACTCGGCGACGGAGGGGTTGCGGTGCACGCAGTGGAGCATGAGGAGTTCACCGGCGCGCTTGCGTTCGATGAACCGGCGCATCTGGATGTAGTCGGCATCGAAACGGCGGGTGAAGCCCACCTGAATATGCGGGCGGTCCAGCTCCTGCTCCGCCTCGACGATCCGCCGGGAGGACACGGGATCCTCCGTCAGTGGCTTCTCACAGAGGATCGGAAGCTTCGCTGCGAGGGCGAGCATGATCGCCGGTTCGTGCGCGGGCCCCGGAGTCGCGATGAGGAGAGCATCCATGACGTTGGCGTCGATCGCCGCCTCGAGGGTGGGCAGGACCACGGATCCCGGTGCGAGTTCGGCTGCGGAGCGGGCGCGCGCTTCGTCGGTGTCGATGACGGCGCTGACCTCCGCCCCGGAAATATTTCGGGTGAGCCGCTCGATGTGGTCGGCTCCCATGCGTCCAGCGCCAAGCACCGCAACACGTACTGTCGGTTTGGACATGCTCTACTCCTTTGTACTCTTACGTGCCTCTCTCGCGGCGGTGCAGCACGGTGTACGGCGAGAGAGGGAGGGCGGGGTGTGCCCGATTCTTATGTGTAGGGGAGGCGGGAATCGAATTCCTCGCCGTCCCATTTCTCCCGGATCCAGCCGTGGGCCGGGTCGTCGGTGATGTCCCAGCGCCGAGCTCCGGGCCCGGCCATGACGTTGAGGTAGTAGACGTCGTAGCCCGGGGCCGCGGCGACGGGACCGTGATACCCGTAGGGGACGAGCGCGGTGTCGCCGCTGCGGACGATCTCGTTGATCGCGATGTCCCCCGCAGAGGAGCTGTAGGTGGCGAACAGCGCGAAGGGGTCGGCACCCTCCGGCGCCTCCAGGCCCCGGGAGACCGCGGTCTCGAAGTAGTAGATCTCCTCGAGCTCCGTCTCCACCCCGGCGATGTGCTCATCATGCTTGTGCGGCGGGTAGGAGGACCAGTTCTCCGCGGGGGTGATCACCTCGACGACGATGAACTTGTCGGCGGCGAGTTCTCCCGGGGTTCCGAAGTTGTGAACCTGGCGGCTGGAACGCCCCGCACCGCGTAGTTCGACGGCGATCTCCGACTTGGGGATGTACCGGGCGGGGTGGACCGTCGTCGCCGGTGCCTCGGCCACGGCCACCCGGCCCGTTCCCCGGATCTGGGCGGACGCCCCGACGGGCAGGTACAGGACGTCTGGGGGGCCGTGGAACACCGACGTGCGCCCTTCGAGCGAGACCGTCTCTTCCCCGCCCCCCTCGTCCCCCGAGCCCGGCGTGTAGTTCACCTCGAACGAGCCCGCCAACGGCACGAGGAGGCGCTCGACCTCGCCCGCCCCGAGTTCGAAGGTCTTCCCCTCGGACACGTCGCCGATCCGCAGACCGGTGTGGCGCCAGCCGGGGGTGTTCGTATCAATGACGGTGTGCCAGTCGCCCTGACTGAGTTCACCTTCGCGATAAAACCAACGTGACATGATGCTCCTTGACGAGTGAGGGGATCGGGAGAGGAGTGGGCGGGAGACGGGTTAGTCGTTCTGCGGGAACCCGAGGTTGATGCCGCCGTGCTTGGCCGGGTCGAGCCACCGGGAGGTGATCGCCTTCTCCTGTGTGAAGAAGTCGAAGCCCTGGACTCCGTAGGCCTTGGCGGAACCGAACATCGAGTCCTTCCACCCACCGAAGGAGTGGTAGGCGACGGGCACGGGAATCGGAACGTTGATCCCGATCATCCCCACCTGCACCTCGTGCTGGAAACGGCGGGCGGCCCCGCCGTCGTTGGTGAAGATCGCGGTGCCGTTGCCGAAGCGCCCGGAGTTGATCAGTTCGATCGCTTCCTCGTACGTCTTCACCCGGACGATCGAAAGCACGGGGCCGAAGATCTCTTCTTCGTAGGCGCGGGAGGTCGTCGGAATCTTGTCGATGAGCGTGGGCGCGAGCCAGAAGCCGTCCTCCGCCCCGTCCACGGTGAAGCCGCGGCCGTCGACGACGATATCGGCGCCGTCGTCCTCCGCGATGTCGATGTAGGAGCTCACCCGGTCGCGGTGCTCTGCGGTGATGAGCGGGCCCATGTCGGGGTTCTCCCGGCCGTCGCCCACCTTGAGGTTTCGCATCCGCTCGGTGATCTTCTCGATGAGGGCATCGGCAACCGGCTCGACGGCGATCGCGATGGACTGGGCCATGCACCGTTCCCCGGCCGAACCGTACCCGGAGTTGATCGCCTGGTCGGCGACGAGGTCGAGGTCGGCGTCGGGGAGTACGAGCATGTGGTTGTTCGCGCCCCCGAGGGCCTGGACCCGCTTGCCGTGCTTGGCGGCCTTCTCGTAGATGTATTGCGCGATCGGGGTCGAACCGACGAACGAGATGGAACGCACTTCGGGGGCCTCCAGCAGGCCGTCGACGGCGAGTTTGTCTCCGTGCAGAACGTTGAAGACGCCGTCGGGAAGGCCCGCTTCCTTCCACAGCTCCGCCATCCACAGCGCCGCCGAGGGCACCTTCTCGCTGGGTTTGAGCACCACCGTGTTGCCCGCGGCGATCGCGATGGGGAAGAACCAGAGCGGGACCATCGCGGGGAAGTTGAACGGGCTGATGATCCCCACCACTCCGAGCGGTTGTTTGATCGTGTACACATCCACGCCGGTGGAGACGTTCTCGGAGAACCCGCCCTTGATGAGGTGCGGGAAGCCGCAGGCGAGGTCAACGACCTCCAGCCCGCGCTGCACTTCGCCCGCAGCATCGGAGATCACCTTGCCGTGCTCGGAGGTGATGATCGCCGCGAGCTCTTGTGCGCGTTCATTGAGGAGTTCCCGGAACCGGAAAACGATGCTCTGGCGCCGGGAGATGGAAAGGTCGCGCCACGCAGGGAACGCCTCGTGCGCCGCCTGGATCGTCGCCGTGATCTCGTCCTCGTTGGCGAGGGGGACCTGCTTCGTCTGCGCGCCGAGAGCCGGGTTGTACACGGGAGCGTAGCGGCCCGATTGGGACGCGACCTCGGATCCGTTGATCCAGTGCGAAAGGGTGGTCAGATCTGCCATTGTTTCTCCTTGATTAAAATCCGTCGCCGTGTACGAGCGCGGCGGCACGATCGATTGCAGTAGCGATGTCGTCGGTTTGGGGATAGAGCAAGGACCGTCCGACGACGAGGCCCCTCACTCCGGGAAGTGTCAGCGCGTGCTCCCAGCGGCCATAGAGCTGCTCGGGCGTCTCACCGGTGTCTCCGCCGAGGATGAAGGTGGGAAGCGTGGTGGATCTCATGACCGCTTCCATATTGTCCACCGGCGGAAGCTTCAGCCACGTGTATGCAGAACTCGTTCCGAGGGCTGATGCGATGGAGATCGCTTGGATCGCGCTCTCGGCGGTGAGCTCATTGACGAACTTGTTGCCTGCCCGGGCGGTCATGAACGGCTCGAGCATGATCGGGACCTTGGCGGCTGCCGCCGCGTTCACCGCGTCCCGGTTCGCGATCATCGTGTCGAGGGAGCCGGTGTCCCCGAGGTTGATCCGAAGGAGGGTCTTGGCGAAATCGAGCCGGTCCCGGACGATGGCCGGGATGTCGTACGCCGTCACCCGATCGTCCATCTCGAAGGACGATCGGTACAACCCGCCACGGTTGAGCGATCCCACGACGATCTTGTTCTCAAGTAGGCCCAACAGGGCGAGGTCGTCGATGATGTCGGGGGTGGCGAGCACGCCGTCAACACCGGGATGCCGCAATGCGTAGGCGAGCCGGTTCAACAGGTCGTAGCGATCCGCCATCGCCGACGGATTCCCGCCGACGGCGAGTGCACCGCGGGCGGGGTGATCGGCGGCGACGATGAAGAGGTTTCCGCTCGTGGGTACCTCGCGTTGCTGACGATTGGCGAGTGCTTCAGCGATCTTCTCCGGCGCCGAGGCGCGTACCTCGCGTATGCGGGTGAAGTCTTCTGTCTGAAGAGCAGGGACGTTGGCGCCGATCATGCGGATGGTTTCCTTAGGATCGAATGGATTTCCTCGGTGGTGGGCATCGCTGTGGAACACTCGTGCCGAGAGGCGACGATCGCGCCGGCAACGTTCGCGAAGCGCAGTGTCTCCTCCAGGCCCCAGCCCCGCAAAAGTCCGAGGGTCAACGCCCCACCGAAGCCGTCTCCGGCGCCCAGGCCGTTCACCACCTCCACGAAGT
Organism: Beutenbergiaceae bacterium; assembly: GCA_035301585.1. Lineage (GTDB taxonomy): Bacteria > Actinomycetota > Actinomycetes > Actinomycetales > Beutenbergiaceae > HY158. The sequence continues at coordinate 7,893 of DATGUB010000048.1, forward strand.
GGGGCGGAACGACGACGGTCTCATCCGCCGTCTTGGCGAGTACCCCGTCCGGTCCTTGTTTGACGATGGCGATCTGTACGCCGCGCTCGAGGAGGGCGTCGGCGGCGCGGACCGGATCGGTCTCGCCCACCGCGACCTCGCACTCCTCCTGGTTCCCGACCGCGACCGTGACGTATTCGAGCGCCGCTTGGATCTGCTCGCGGGCATGTTGTGTGGAGTCCCAGAACACGGGCCGGTAATCGAGATCGAGGATCGTGTGGGTCTTGCGTCCACGGGCCTTCAAGGCGGTGAAGTGCGACCCGCGTGAAGGTTCTTCCGACAGCCCCGTGACCGTCAACCAGAACACTCGGCTCGACCTCACCGCATCGAGGTCCAGGTGCCTGTCTTCGATATTCAGATCGGGAGCTTTGGGGAAGCGGTAGAAGTAGATGGGAAAGTGATCCGGCGGGTGGATCTCACAGAAGGTCACCGGCGTGGGGTTGGTGTCATCGATGAAGATGTGGGAGGTGTCCACGCCCAGGCGGGCGGCTTCGGCCGTGCAGAACTGGCCGAAGGGATCGGCGCCGACGCCGGTGATGACACTAGCGTTGAGCCCATGCCGCGAGGCGGCGACAGCGACATTGGTCGCACTGCCGCCCAGGTAGCGCTTGAACGTCTCGACTTCATCCAGCCCCACTCCCCCTTGCAACGGGTAGAGGTCAATCCCGATCCGGCCCATCGTGAGCACGTCGTAGGGTGAAGACATCATTGTTGCACCGCGTTTCTACTCGTAAACTTGATGACATCCTAATGTTAGGACAAAAGTCCGTCAAGGTGAAGCGGGTGGAAGTTGCTGGGACGTGGCCACGTGCAGGGCGTGCGGCCGGCCACCTCGCCGCGCCTTGAGTTTTCGCCGAGGTGTACGCGTTGCCGATCCGCGAATCAGGGGATCCTCGACGATGTTACCAGCCGGAACTCCGCAGGCCCGTGCGCTTCTGCGCGTCGCGGTGCACCTCACGTTACGCGCCGATCGGTCTCGAGGGGAAGCTGGTCGAGGCTCTGTTTACGCGGCGCAGGTCCTATGAGATGTTAATATCTCGTGACAAAGCGTCCGAGAAATGACAAGGCCGTGCTCAGAGTCGATCAAATGGCTTAATCGGCGACGGCCGACTGAACGTAGCGATTGTAAAGAGAGGCTGTTGATGGCGCAGCTCGAGGAGACGGTGCTCCCACTGACCGTTTTTATGGATCTTGACCGAAACGGTCCGATTCCCCTGTATTTCCAGATCTCCCAACGACTCGAGCAAGCGATCCACGATGAACTTCTCGTTCCCGGCGCTCGCCTGGAGAACGAGATCGCGCTCGCGGCGCGCCTGGGGCTGTCCCGCCCGACGATTCGGCGAGCGATCCAGGAGCTCGTCGACAAGGGGATGCTCGTGCGTCGCCGCGGTGTGGGGACGCAAGTGGTGCAGGGCCGGGTGAACCGCGATGTCGCCCTCACGAGTCTGCATGATGACCTGAAGCGGTCGGGCAAGGAGCCATCCACGGTGCTGCTGTCCCACGAGGTGCGGGAGTGCACTGAGGAGGAGGCGGACCGCTTCGCCGTGCCCGCCGGGAGCGAGTGTTTGCAGATCCGGCGCCTGCGGATGGGGGACGACGTGCCGTTGGCGATCCTCGAGAACGTGCTCACCGAGGAGCTCCTCGACATCTCTCGGCAGGACCTGGAGAAGTACGGCCTCTATCAGATCCTTCGATCCAAAGGGGTCTCCCTCCGGGTCGCGAAGCAGACGATCGGCGCCCGAGCCGCAACGGAGGAGGAAGCGAAGGTCCTCGAGATCGACGAGGGGGCCCCGGTGCTCACGGTCACGCGAGTCGCGTTCGACAACACCGGCCGGACGATCGAAATGGGGCGGCACTGCTATCGCCCGGATCTGTACTCGTTCGAGGTCACGCTGGTCGATCGGTAGGGGCGGGGTGCCGGCCGAATCGGTCTCCTGTGCGAGGCGGTCCTCGAGGTGGGGCTGTGCGCAAACCCGCGCCGGCGGGGCGGCTCCGGCGCGCGCTGACGCAGCCGTGTGCCGCGGGACGGTGCGGTTAATATCGGTCTGGTGAGCATCGTAGAGGCGCGATAAAAGCTTCCGCCGAGAGGTTTGAAACCTAAGTCCATATGGTCTAACATATGTACATGCATTCATTGGCGAATCATCGCACGCCCGGTCGGATCCCTGAGGAAGGGGACCCGCGCCGAGGTGTCGATTTGGTGGCCGCCCTGTTGATAGGTGCCGTTACGGAGGCAACGTGACTAGAACGAATCTCCCTGTGAGGAGCGGTCGGCGTTAGGGATCAACCCGCCGACGCAGCGGCTCTGTTCTCCTGTTGAGCCGCTCAAGGGTCCTGAATATCAGCGAAGAGAAGACAGCAACGGTCAAATAAAATTGGAAAACTATGACGAAAGTCGACAATGACGTGAATCGGAGCGAATCCGCCCCCGCCTTGAAGGGGCGAATAAAATATAAATTGCTTCGCATTGCTAAGGAGCCTACGACTGCGGTAGGAATCCTGACGGCTCTGCTGTTCACCTACCTTATTGTCCTGCCGATCATCAGCCTGCTCAGTGACGCGTTTCGGGTGCAGTACGGCGACGAGCACCGAGCCGGCCAGCCCGTCGGCTCCTTCACTCCGTATTACATACTGCGGATCTTCGCCTCTGACGCCGCTTCGAAAACCCTTTGGAAGCCGCTCCTGAACACGCTGACGATCTCCTTCGGCGCGATCATCATCGCGCTCATCGTCGGTGGGTCGATGGCATGGTTCCTGAGCCGGACGAACATCTGGGGCCGCAAATGGCTCGCCACGGCGCTGATCGTCCCCTACATGCTCCCTGCGTGGACGTTCGCGCTCGCCTGGACCACGGTGTTCAAGAACCGGAAGATGGGTGGAACCTACGGCTGGCTCGAATCGATCGGGATCAATCCTCCGGACTGGCTCTCCTACGGCGCGTTGCCGATCATCGTCACCTTGGCGTTGCACTATTCACCGTTCGTCATTCTTCTTTTCGGTAATGCTCTCAAGCGGTTCGACTCACAGCTAGAGGACTCCGCCCGAATCCTGGGGGCGGACCGAAAGACGGTCAACCGTAAAATCATCCTGCCGCTGATGAAGCCCTCGCTGGTGTCTGCGAGCATCTTGATCTTCGCCAAGGGGCTAGGAGAGTTCGGTGTCGCCTACGTCCTGGGCGTCCCCGGTAATTACCACGTGCTCGCCACCTCGCTGTACGCGAACATCCAGTCCCGCAACACCGGGGCGGGTGCCGTGCTTGCCGGCGTGATCGTCATCATTGGTGCGCTCGCGTTGCTCGTCGACGCGAGGATGCTGCGGGAAGGCAAACGCTTCGTCACGGTCGGATCGAAGGGAAGTATGAGCCGGCTGCGTGACCTGGGCAAGATGCGCATTCCCGCGTTCGGCGCCGCCCTGACCGTGTTCGCCGTCGGTGCCGTGCTGCCGATGTCGGTGCTGTTCCTCTCGACCGTGATGCGAAAACCGGCCGACTTCTCGCTCTCGAACTTCACCTCGGAGTTCTGGATCGGCACGAACCTCGACACGATCGCCCTCGAAACCGGGGTACTGGTCACTCCGGCGTTCTGGGAGGCCGCCTGGAACACGCTGTGGATCGTGGGGCTCGCAGCGATCGTCGCGGGGATCCTCGGGCTACTCGTCGGCTACGTCGTCGTGAGAACGCCCGTGAAGTTCCTCTCCCAATATGTACGACAAGTCGCGTTCTTCCCCTACCTGGTGCCCGGGATCGCGTTCGCCGCGGCGATGCTTTCGTTGTTCGCCGTCCAACGCGGACCGATACCTGCCCTGTACGGCACCGGTCTCCTCTTGCTGCTCGCCTACATCGCCGACCAGATGCCCTACGCGTCGCGCGCCGGTATCTCGGCGATGATGCAACTGGGTAACGACCCGGAGGAAGCCGCGAAGGTGCTCGGAGCGGGATGGTGGCGCCGGATGGCAAGCATCGTCGTCCCGATCCAAAAGAGTGCGCTGAGCACGGGGGTGCTGCTGCCGTTCATCTCTGGGATCAAAGGCCTGAGCCTGGTGGTCCTGCTGGCGACGCCGGGCACCGACGTGTTAGCGACGTATTCCTTGAACCTCGTTGATTACGGATACGACCAGGCCGCCAACGCCGTCGTATTGATGATCGCCATCCTCGCCCTTACCGGCACGCTACTCGGACAAAAACTAACAAAGAGCAACCTCGCAGAAGGGTTAGGTGGCTGATATGCCTTCGATCGAACTTCAGAACATCACGAAAAACTATGGCGGCGGCACCCCGAACGCCGTCGACGACCTCAATCTGACCATTGAGGACGGCGATTTCATGTGCCTCCTCGGTCCCTCGGGTTGTGGGAAGACCACGACGCTGCGGATGATCTGCGGACTCGAGAACCCCACCCGGGGAACGATCCGGATCGGCGATCGGGTCGTGGACTCGGTCGAGGACGGGATCTTCGTACCGCCGGAGCACCGCAGGCTCGGGCTCGTGTTCCAGAGCTACGCACTGTGGCCCCACCTCACCGTCTACGACAACGTCGACTTCGGGCTGAAGCTCAAGAAGATCCCGCAGGAGGAGCGGCGCCAACGGGTCGGGGAGACGATGGAGAAGCTCGGGATCTCGGCGTACGCGAAACGGTACCCCTCGGAGTTGTCCGGCGGTCAGCAACAACGCGTCGCCCTCGCCCGAATGCTCGCGATCAACCCGGAGATCCTTCTCCTCGACGAGCCCTTGTCGAACCTCGACGCCCGGCTGCGCCTGGAGATGCGGACGGAACTCAAACGAATTCACGAGGAGTTCAATACCACCGTTGTGTTCGTCACCCACGACCAATGGGAGGCGATGACGCTGGCCACGCGTATCGCCGTCCTCAATGAAGGGGAGCTCCAACAGGTCGACACTCCGGTGAACATCTACGAGAACCCGAGCAACCAGTACATCGCCGAGTTCGTCGGGAACCCGCCGATCAACCTGTTGGAGGCCCCGTCGCTCACGAGCGCCGAGATCGATAGTCAGATCACGCAGCGGTTGAGTGGTCTCGGCGGTGATCAGGCCGCTGCGACGGTGGGGATCCGGCCTGAAGACATCACCGTCTCCTACTCTCCGAACGAGGGGAGGAGCGATGCCTTAACAGTGAACTGCCGGATCGATGCGGTTCTTCCTACGGGAGGGAACTGGATCATCGAATTGAGCACCAAGTACGGGAAGCTTTTCGCGGTAGCCCAGAATATCAACGGCTTGAAACCCGACACCGACGCGTATGCGAGCGTTCGGCTAGACAACCTGAAAATGTTTGATTCCAGCGGCGTTAATTTGAGCGCACTCGCCGCCGTTTAAATCTGACCTTGAGCCAGTGCTCAATCTGAAAAAGGAGAAGACAGCGATGTCACATTCGATTAAGAGAAGGAAAACCGTCCGACCGTTGGTGGGGATACTAGGAAGTGCAGTGTTGCTCCTAGGCTGCTCCCCCTCCTCAGCGCCCGACTCGGGGGGCGGCGGGGAAGCCGCTGCCGGCGAGGACGTCTTGGGATCTGACGAGGACTACTCCCTCGAGGAATTGATCGAGGCTGCGCAGGAAGAAGGGCCGATCGTCGTCGCCGACTCGACGGGCCGGATCAAAGATGCAGCCGAGGCCTTCACCGAGAAATACGGCATCGAAGCCGTGGGGGAGAAGATGAAGGCCTATGAGCAGATCGAGGTGCTCATCCGCGAATCGCAAGCGGGGAACGTGAAGACGGACGTCTCGTTCGTCGCCGACGTGCCAACGGTTGTGGCCGAACTCTTGCCGACGGGGGTCGCAGCAACCTGGTTCCCTCCTGACATGGCCGAAGACGTGGACGAGGGCTATCAGGACCCGGCCGTCAATGCGCTCGACCCGAACGTGTGGACATACAATGGAGATGTCTACGACTCGTGCCCGATCTCGAACCTCTGGGAGGTCACCGAGGAGGAATGGCACGGCAAGGTCAGCATCCAGGACCCGGAACTCAAGACCGCTGTCACCTACATGTTCAACGAGATGGCGGCGAACGATGAGCTCATGCACGAGGCGTACGAGGACCTCTATGGCGAAGAGCTGGTGACGGAGGAGGAGACGGCCACGGCGGAATGGGTGAAGCGGCTGGCGGAGAACGACCCGCTGGTGACGAAGTCCAGTTCTGATGCGACCGCCCCGATCGGTGCCCCGGGCTTGGATGACCCGTTCGTCGGGCTGATCGCAAGCGCGAAGTACCGCCAGAACGAATCCGAAGGCTATCACCTGACCGTGTGCGAAGGTCTCGAACCCTGGGTGGGCCACGTGTACGGCAAGGCACCGGTGATCGCCACCGGTACGAGCAACCCGAATGCGGCGAAACTGTTCGTCCACTTCCTGTTCACCGAGGAAGGAATGGCCTCCCAGACCGCCGACGGTAAGGTCTCCACCAACGACACGGTCCCGATCGACCCCACCGACCCGAGCGACGTCGAGAGCGTATGGGACGACCTTCTGTTCGAAGACTCCAACCACTCCGAGTCTGACTACGAGATGACTCAGGATTGGCAGGACTTCTGGGTGGGCTTCGCCCGATAGCAATGCAGGTACACCTACGGCAACGACCGGGAGAGCCCGCGCAGCCTGAGGGGCACGCGCTGGTGCCGACCGAGTTGCCGTAGGTGTACGCCGGCCGCTAACAGAGTCGCCGTGCGATTCACCGAGATCGGCGCTTTGTGGCTCTCAAACAGACCGCACTTGCCTCGGTTACTGGATAAATGCCTCGATCTTCAAATGAAAAACACAACACTGATGAGAAATCTGTGAAAGGGAGTTATGAGTAACTCGACAAGTTATCGATTGACAGCGATTCGAGCTGCAATTGCCGCCCGCGCCATGGTGATGAAGGGGTTTCGCCGGGCAATAGACAAAGAGTTCAAGCGGGATGCGCACGATATCGTCACGTTCTACGATCGGGCTGCGGAAGAACTCATCATCGAGGAGATTAAGAAGGACTTCCCCGACTCGAGGATTGTCGGCGAAGAGGGCGGCGAGCACGGGGGTGAGGATCCGACCTGGGTGATCGACCCGATCGACGGCACCTCCAATTTCGCTGCCGGGATCCCCTTCTGGTGCATCTCGATCGGCGTGAGCGTCGAGGGCCGGCTCGTCGCGGGCGTGATCTACAACCCCGTGGAGAACCTTCTGTTCAGTGCAGACGAACACGGGGCGCTCCTCAATGACGAACCGCTCAAGGTCGATTCGCCCGATGACCCGCTGGAGGCGACCCTGATTTCCAGCTTCCCCAACGTGAAGGATCTCGATCTGTTGGGAGACAAGGTCTTCGAAACGAGCAAGAAGCTCACGAAGAGCTTCCAAGCATCGAGGAACCTGGGGAGCGGCGCGCTGAACCTTGCCTACGTCGCCTCGGGGTGGGCCGATGCGACGTTCGGGTTCTCCACCAGCCCATGGGACGTCGCCGCAGGCGCGTTCATCTTGGAGAAGGCCGGCGGCACCTTCCGCAGCTTTGATGGCGGCGTGGAAGTGGACAGCCCGCTGGAGGCAGTCGATTACTACGCGTTCGGCAGCAAGAACCCATACGAACCGCTGGGCGGTGAGGTGCAACGTCTGTCCACGCTGGCAGGCAAAGCATAGAGAGTCGATGGTTGACGTGACGCAATTTGGGGTTGAAGTTGACACCGCTCCCCGGGTGAATGTTGGAAATAGTGTGCGAGGAACAAGCAGGTGCAAAAATGTTGAATAAGCCTAAGGCGCTTCTACTGGACTTCGGCGGCGTCGTCGCCGAGACGATCCCGCGAAAGGGGTGGCTCGACGAGCTCTCCACCCAGCTGCAGGAGGAGTTCCGGGCGGCCGGCGTGACCGCGCTGCCGTTGGAGCGCATCCAAGAAGGCATCGTCGGCGGCAGGAAGACGGCCTCCCGCTGGAAGAACGTGCAATCGCGCGTTTATAGCCCGCCGGAACTGCAGTACGAGACGTTCTGGGTGGACTTCGTGGCGGCGGACTGGCCACAGGACGTCCGCGACTATCTGTACGACAACGCCAAGCGGCTGTGCCTGGACCTGGGTGAATATGTCTCCGAGCGCGTGCTTCGCAACGGCATGCATGAACTGCTCGTGACTGCTCAGGAGGACGAGGTGCCCGTCATCATCGTCAGCAACGCCCTGATGGGGGACGTGCACCGCCGCTGGCTGGTGCGCAACGACCTCATCGAGTACTTCCAGCACGAGGTGTACAGCGACGAGGTCGGGATCCGTAAGCCGAACCCGGGCATCATCGAACTCGGGGCGGCGCTTGCCGGAGTGTCGGTCAGTGAATGCTGGTACGTCGGCGACACCTATGACCGCGATGTTGCGTGCGGCGGACGGGCGGGCGTCGGCGGAAACATCTTGATGCACGCCCGCAGCACCAAGAACCCTCCCTTCGCCGTGCCCTACGAGCCGGACGCAGAGGTTGAGGATGGAGTCGGGCTCCTGGAACTGTACCGGGAAGCCTCAAACGTTGCGGAAGGCGCAGTGCCCGTCGCAACCAGCTAGCGCGAGGTGAGCAGCGACGGGCGGTTCTTGTTGAGAAGGAGAACTGCCCGTCGCCTCCCATTCACTGATGCATCGGAACGGTTCCGCTAGTTCCGGCAGGTCCTTACTCCCACGTTCGCTTGATCGAGCGAGTTCGCGCGTCATCGTGGTCGACGGGACCTGCGTCGATATTCCAGCTCAAAGCGTGGGTAGCGATCGCCATCGCCCGCTGACCTGGTTGCCGGTTGCATGGATGAACGAGCTGAAAAGAGTTACCTAGAAGGCAGACAGGAATATCGCTTTGATTGACAGCATTCTACCCGTCATTCTCATTCTCCTTGCCATTTTCATGGCATATGTGAGTGGAGCGAATGACGGCGGGGCGATCCTAGCCGTGCCGGCGAGAGTCGCGGATAACGGAGTAGGCAAGCACGTCGTCGTGCTCACGCTCGCCGTCCTCATCGGACCGTTATTGACGACGGACGTAGCGGCGACGTTGGTGAGCGGGCTGTTCGACTTCAGTAGCGATAATTCCGCTGTGATATTCATGCTCGGTACGGGCGTGGGACTTGCGCTGGTCACCCTGCTGACCCGGGTGGGGCTGCCGACGAGCCTGACGCTCGCGCTCGTAGGGGGATTGACCGGGGCGGGTCTTGGCGGAGGGGCCAGCGTCGATGGCCGCATGGTGCTTCGCGTGCTGATCATCGGGCTCCTCGCCCCACTCTTGGGATTCGGGTTGGCTGCGCTCGGGTTCGTTCTGCTCAGGCGGTTCGGTGGGATAGCGAGCAGCAGCAGGACGATGAAGCCGATGCAGGGCGTAGCGTTCTTCTTGCTCGCGCTCGCGTACGCGATCAACGACGGCCAAAAAATGATCGCCATCGGCGCGGTGGCCGTCCTGAGCCTGTATCCGTCGGTCGATATCCTCAGCGGCGGCGAAGTTCTGCCGCGGCTCGCAACGAGCCTCGTCCTCGTGGTGCTCTTCGTGCTCGGACTGTTCTCCCGGATCAGGAAGGTCGGCTACCGGCTCGGCTTGGGACTGGCGCGGGTCGGGGCGATCGATGCCCTAGTTTCACAAGCGGCGGCCTCCAGCGCGGTGCTCGCAAGCGCCGCCTTCGGCGCACCGGTGAGCATGACGCAGTCGATCTCCGGGGCGATCGTCGGTTCCACGATGTCTCAGGGCGCTCACCGCGTCCGCTGGACAGCCGTTTCCAAAATGCTGGGAGCCTGGCTGATCACGTTACCGGCTACGTTCCTAGCCGGCTATGGATTGGGATTTTTGCTGACATGAGAATTTTATCGAAACTAAGTTTTAAGGGAGTCCGCTCTGGAGTGGGCGAGGCCGTCGGAAAGCGCGGGCGCCGTGTCATCTCGCTGCTTGATGACCAGCTCGACGCGACCGCACGTGGCACCCGCCTCGCCATCGCGATGTCGGAGGGGAAAACATCTCGTCCGGAGGCACGCCGAGAGATCGCCTCGATCGAACACGAGGGGGATGCGAGCCGGAAGAAGCTGGTCGGAATTCTCATCGGCACGTTCATCACCCCGATCGACCGGGAAGACCTGTACCGGCTGTCCCGGTCCGTTGACGACATCTTGGACGATATGCGGGACTTCGTGCGCGAGAGCGACCTGTATCAGGTCGCGACCCAGGAACGATTCATCCCGCTCCTGGCTGCGGTGCTCGACGGCGTGCTCGCGCTGCAGAAGGCCGTGCAGGTGCTCGGTGTGGATTCACAGAAGGCGAGCCGCTATGCCCTCTCGTGCAGGAGGGAAGCGAACAACCTCCGCAACGCGTTTCAGCACGATGTGGCGAACCTGTTGGATGGCGAGCTCTCCATGGAAACCCTCCGCCTCCGCGAACTTTATCACCGGTTGGACATGGTGACCTCGCGAATGTACGAATCTTCCGACAGCCTGAACGACGGCTTATGGAAGCGGCACTACTCGTAACGAGTGCGGGCAGAAAAACCCCTTCTGCCCGCGTCGGGCTCGTGCCGTTGGATACGGGCACATGAAGGTATTCGGCCGAACTGAAGCAACAGGTTCTAGACCGCTTTTTCGGGAGGGGAGAATGTTGGACGCCCGAGAGGGCGGTGGCACATACCCGGGCCATGAGAAGATCTTGGTGCCCATCGGCCGCTTCCTGTTACGAGGACGAATAGCGGCGTTCATCTGAATCAAAAAAGGAGTTCTAGACTGTAGTTATGAGCACGCTGATACTGCTTCGTCATGGTGAGAGCGAATGGAATGCAAAGAATCTTTTTACTGGTTGGGTTGATGTGCCCCTGTCGGAGAAGGGCAGGGCGGAGGCGATCCGCGGTGGGACGTTGATGAAGGAGGAGGGTCTGCTGCCGGACGTTGTGCACACCTCGCTCCTGCGGCGGGCGATCAATACGGCCAACCTTTCTTTGGATGCGGCCGATCGGCATTGGATTCCGGTGAAGCGGGATTGGCGTTTGAACGAGCGTCATTATGGGGCGTTGCAGGGGTTGGATAAGAAGCAGACCCGGGATCAGTATGGGGAGGAGCAGTTCATGCGTTGGCGGCGTTCGTATGACAC